>NZ_JBHXRA010000028.1:0-48066 GCF_042717045.1 Nocardia sp. NPDC058633 | reverse complement strand
GGGGTTCGATTCCCCTAGGCTCCACTCCTATTACCGCAGGTCAGAGTATGTTTTTCCGACTTTGACCCGTTCGCGTCCACGAACCGCGTCCACGAAAGTGGTTGCGGGGGTAGCGGTCCACCGTGATCTGAGGGGATTTCGGCAACGACCCATCGAGGATCCGCGATGTCTGCCACCACTCCCCGCAAGACCCCCCGCACGCCCAAGAAGCGCGTTCACACTCCCCGCCCGCGACCCCGTACAGACGGCTCGGTCTGCTGGCAGGTTCGATACACCATCACCCGCAACGGCAAGCCGGTCGCCACGTCGCAGCCGTTCGACGACGAGCTCGAGGCCGTCCGCTGGGCGGCCCTGCTCGACAAGGTCGGCCCCGAGCGCGCCGAGGCGATCCTGTTCGCCCGGATCGGCGCCACCGTCCCCGGCGGCGAGCTCACCATCGCGGAATGGTTGCGGCAGTACGCCGATCGGCTGCGCGGTATCGAGGACGCGACCCGCAAGCGCTATCACCGGTACATCGACCTCGACGTCGTGCCGTTCATGGGCGAGCTGCCGCTCAGTGCGTACACCGAGGAACTCGACGCCGCGTGGGTGCTGTGGCTGGAACACGACGTGTGCAATCGGCCGGGCCGCCCGCCGGGCAACTCGCCGAAGACGATCCGCAACAAGCACGGATTCGTGTCCGAGGCGATGGCCGCCGCCGCGCGGCACCGGCCCGAGCCCCTCGTGCCGTCGAATCCCTGCGCACACACGCGTCTCCCGCGCGTAAACGGCCGCCGTAGGGATTTCCTCACGCCTACCGAGTACGAGCTCGTAGAGGCCGTTCTGTGGCCGAAGTACCGGCCGATGTTCGAGTTCATGGTGATGTCGATGTGCCGCCCCGGCGAGGTGTTCGCGCTCACCGTGGGCGACATCGACCCCGAGACCGGCGCCGTCAACGTCGACAAGGCGTGGAAGTACGACAACGGACGCCGCAAGCTGGGCCCGCCGAAGTCCGAGCGCGGTACCCGGGTGACGCACGTCCCGCTCGAAACGATCGCGCGGCTCGATCTCGACCGCGACCCCGACGAGCTGCTGTTCCCGACCGGCGTCGGCACGGCGTTCACGACGCACGGTTTCTACGAGCAGGTCTGGCTCCCCGCGGTTCGCCGCCTCGAGGCGCTCGCCGATCGAGAGCAGCCGGGCGGGAAGCTGTTCGGGAAAATGGCGCACTGGGAGGGTGAGACGGCCGCCGAGCTGCTCGCGCGGTTCGGGCACAAGACCGTCGACCGGCTGCTGCGGAAATGGCTGACGCCGTATCTGACGCGGCACACCGGGATTAGCTGGCGCCTACAGGATGGCGTGCCGATCTGGGTGGTCAGCCGGGACGCCGGGCACGAGTCGGTGAGCACGACCGACCGCAAGTACGGACACATCGACACCCGGGCCTCGATCGCCGCGGCCGTGCGCGTCGGCGGGCGCCTGCCCTTGCTGCGCGACAACGTGGTCAGTCTCGAGCTTGCCCGCCGGCGCCGACTCGTGCGGATCGGCGAACTCGGCGAGGTCGACCCGCTCGCCGAGGGATTCGAGGCGGTGTGGAAGGACCGGACCGGCGTTGTGCACTCGCAGGTGTTCGACACCTTCGAGGCCGCGGTCGATCATGTCGCGCTGCACGAGGTCGACGACGTCGAGGCCGCGGCCGAGGACGCGGCCGAGGCGGCGGCATGACCGGCGAATTCCATTTCGTATCAGGTGCAATGAAATGAAAAATTCCGCAGGTCACTGCCAGTTTCCGACCGGCCCGGACGCGGTGTGCGGTACGGCGATTCAGCCGCGCACCGGGCCGGGCCGACCGGCGTCGTACTGCGCGGATCCGAACCACACCCCGTTGCGCGCACACCGCGCCGTGAAACGGTTCGCAAAGGAGGCCGAGCAGGCCGAGGCCGGGGGAGAGGCCGCCGAGCTCGCCCGCGCCCGCGCGATCATCGCCGCCGCCGAGCGTGCTCGGCACGGTGCCGAACGGGAGGCACACGCGGCGCGCCGGGAGCGCGACGCCGCGCTCGCACTGCGTGATCTCGCGGCCGAAGATGCGGCCGACGCGAGAGACGCAGCAGCCGAGGCGGTCTCGCGTATGCGGCACGACTGCGATCGTGAAATCGCCGCTGTCGCTGCAGTTGCCGATGCCGAGATCGCTCGCGTGCAGACCGCGCACACCCTCGGCAACCGAGGTGTTCGGCGCATAGCGTAGTCGTCAATACCCCATGACTAGGGGCGTATCACGTTGATACGCCCCAGTTTTGCGTGTCCGAATGTACCGAGTGGTAACGATTCGGCCGCATCGAAAATCGGCCCTGTGGCCCTGCATAGTTCTAGCTACGCTCGTTTGTACCCATCGGTCTATCGACTTGGGGGCAGGGGCAGCGTCGCACCGAACTACGCGGAACCCCCGCAACCGGTAGTATCGAACAGGTGTTCGAACGAGCGAGCCGGGTCGCTCGTGACTGGTGGAGGGCAACGAGTCGATCGAGGGTGCGCAATGGGGATGACCAGGCGTGAGCGATATACCGACGAGCTCGCCGAGGTGATGGCGCGAGCGTGGCAAATGCCCGCCTCGCGATTCATTCTCGAGGTGCAGCACCTCGGCGCCGACCCGGTCGCGGTGTGCAACGAGTTACACGTCGAATCCCGACGCCTGTAGATCGGTCGCGCGTTTCACGAGGTCTGCGACCCGGTGAATCCCGACGCCTGTAGATCGGTCGCGCGCTTCACGAGGTCGCCGACCTCGACTTTGAGAGCCGTCGCAACCTCGAGCATCTTCCGCATGGACATCGATGTTTGTCCGCGTTCGATCATTCCCATGGTCTTAGTGCTGACGCGCACCTTCTTGGCGAGGTCGGTTTGGGATAGCCGGCGCGTCACGCGCAGGATTCGCACCGCTTCGCCGAGGCACCGGTCGAGCAGCGCCGCGGCCTCGTCCATCCGGCGCGCGGCCTCGTCTGCCTCGTCCCGGTGGTCGCCAGGCTCCCCGATTGTGTCCATAGTGACCTATTAACGGTCAATTTTGACCATAGGGCAAGTGGCACGCCTAGGACGACATGACCGCCGCATAGCCGCCGCACGGTTGCCCTATGGTGCCTCTACGGTGACACGCTGGGAACTTTAAGTGTTGCCAAGGGAAGAATTCTTCCCTAATGTGCACAATATGTTCCCAATCGACACGGCGACCGCAGCAGCGGTGCGGGATGTCATCGCGAAGACGGACAGATCCGAGGCGGCCGTCGCCCGGGCGGTGCGACTCTCGCCCTCGACGTGGCATCGCCGAATCCACGCGAAAACTTCCTTCACCGCTGCCGAGCTGGCCCGCATCGTGACCACGCTCGGTCTGACGATCACCGAACTGTTCGACGCGATCGCGGAAAAGCGCCGATGACCAGCGTCGATGAGCTGCGGCTCTACACCCTCGACGATGTCGCCGAGCGCCTGCACGTAACCGAGGACTGGCTGACCAAGCGTTTGCGCGACGGCCGCCTGTCGGGCCGCAAATCCGGTTACCGGTGGACGATGTCGGCGGCCGACATCCGCGACGCAATCGACAAGATGCGGCCGTCTGTCGATGGCGAAAACGACAGTGGCGCAGCAGAAGTTAGCCAAGTGGGTGCGGCCTCATGACCGCCGCCGAATATCAGACGTTCGCCCTTGACGCCGTGGTCGAGCTCACCGGTGCGCCGTCCGTCGACTGGCTGGACCGCCGCATCAAATCGGGCGAGCTGACGGCTGTCCTGTCCGGCCGTGAGTGGCGGATGACACACAGCGATATGTGCCGACTCGTGGACAACATGCGCGCTGCCGCCGAGCAGAAGCTCGCCGAGCGCCTCGCCACCGAGCCCGCCAAGACCAAGAAGACCACCACCCCGGCCGCTGCGAACCGTGCGGGCCTGTCCGCACGCGGCGCGGCCCGTGCACAGCGGCGACAGACCGCATGAGCTTCCCGCGGCGGCGCCTGCCGATGTCGTCGCGGGGATGCGTGACCGGCCGGACGGACCGCCGGGTGCTCCCCTCACACCCGAAATCCGACCGGTCACGCGCCATTACCACCCGACCAGAAAGCGACCCACCAACCCAGTAACGCAGTGCGCCCGCCGAGTGGCTGCTCGACGGGCGCCGTCCCCAGTAACCGAGAACACCAGGAGATCCTAGTGCACTACATCATCCAGATCCTCGACCTGTGGTTCGGGCACCATGCCCGACATGCGCGCGGCTTCGCCGCCGCGCTGACTGTCGCCGCGATCGTGGCCCGACTGGCCGACGAGACGGCCGCCGCTCGCAAGCGGATCGGGGCCCGCGCCAGCGTTGCTCGGCAGGCTGCCGTCGCCGCGGCAATGGACGCGCCCACGCTCACCCTGCCCGTCGTGGTCGGCGCCGTCCGCATCGCCTGGCAAGACCCGGCGACCGCGATCCGCAACGCCGTCATCGTGCAAGGTGGCAAATACATCACCACCCCACCGAAGGCCTTGCCCTCGGCCGATCCCGAGCCGACACTGCCGATGACCCGCGCCGAGCTGCTCGCCCTGGCCGAGGCCGAGCAGTGGCGCCCCGAGGGCTCGCGTCCGAACGAGCTCACAGTGTGGGAGCGCGACCTGCTCGAGCTGGCCGGGCCCGAGGTCGACGGCGGCCGTCCTCTGCACGAGTTGGATTTCGCACTCGTGACCGGCGGTGCGCGATGAGCTGGGATTACCGCGGCCGTGCCGTCACCGTCACCGACCACACGATGAGCCTTCAGCCTTTCGAGCCGCTCACCCTCGCCGCCCTGCGGGCGTTCGTTGACTCAGCGTCACAGCTCGATCCGATCTGCGAGATTCGGATCACCGGCGACGGGCAAGACGACCGTTTCGAGATCAGTGCCGAGATCCGCGAGTCTGTGCAGCTCGACGTCGAGGGCCCGCAGAAATGCCCCGACTGCGAGTTCGGCGTGCGGTTCTCGAGCGCTGGCGACGTCGTCGCCGAGGTCTGCGAGACCTGCAGCGGCACCGGCCGGGCGGCGGCGCGCGATGAGTGACACCACTACCTCGCTCGGGTGCTGCCCGAGTCAGGCCGCCTACATGGTCGAGGCCTTCACCCCCGGCGCGCTCGACGGCTACATCGTGGCGTGCGCTGCGCACACGCGGGCGGCGTCTGACTACCTCACCGACCTCGGATATCGCCCGTTCGTCGGCAGCCCGAACGCGGCCATCATCGAGCAGCAGGTCACCTGCGGTCGGCTCTCGTGGTACCGCGACCGCCCCGAGGTGATCCTCGAGTTCGGCGCCCCACCCGCCGACGTGATCCAACTGGCAACCACCACCCGCGACACCGCAGCCGATGACCTCGACGTACTCGAGGCGCGAGCCTGCAAGAACCGAGGTGCCGACCTGCTCGCGCACTGGGGATGGCTGTCCGAAGGGCTGCGCAGCAAGGATCACCGCGCTCTCGCCGAGATGCTCGCTCTCGCGGCGCTGCGCCTCGACGCCGCCGACCGCGAGCGCCAGGAGCTCGCCGACGAGGCCGAGGCGCTGTGGAACTTCGCCCCGACCGTGCGCGTGTGCATCGACGTCGATTGCCCGGGGTGCGGCTACCCCGAGCGATGGGCCGACGCGCTCACCGACCTCACCCGAATCAAGGTCTACGGCTGCCTCAAGTGCGAGTACCGCAGCCGGGAGCGTGATCGCTGATGTCCGTTCTCACCGACGCCCAGCGCAACGGGCAGGCCTGCGTGCGCTGCGCGATCACGTTCACCGGACAGGTGCGGATGACGCCCCTCGACCCGCACGGCGTCTCCGTCGTTTCCGACGCTGGCGAGCGCCCGATCCTGCTGTTCGTCTGCACGGAGGGCTGTGTCACCGAGGAGATCGGCCGTCTGCGCGCGCAACTCTCCCGCGCCGAGCACACCAAAACGCGGCTCCGTCGCCGCATCCATCGCGCTCGTCGGACTCGTGCGGCACTGCGCGCCAACACTTCCCGACAGGAGACAGCGTCATGAGCCCGCTCGCGCACGTTGTGCAAGCCGCGATCCTCAGCGGCATCACTCTCGGCCTGGCAGTCGTCGGCATCGGGACGGCGGTCGCCGACTACCGGCGAAAACGCGCCGCCGCGCTCGTCGTCCCGGTCGACGAGCAGCCCGTCACCTACTGGCGAGGGGCGGCGTAGTGGACGACACGAATCTCACCGGCGTCGAGTCCCTCGGCGAGGTCGGCCCGAATTCCGCCGACGAGCGATGGGCGGCAGCAATCACCGTGTGCCACCACGCCACCGACGCCACCGACGCCGCCGAGCTGCTCGCCATGCTCGGCCTCACCGGATCGGCGACCCGGATCGCCGATCCGTGCCGCGGCTGCGGTCGACCGATGAGCAACCTCGCGCTCATCGGTCACGCCCGGCGCAGCAGCGGCGGCGGCGGACTGTGCGAAGGATGCCAGCGCACCGCCGCAAAGGTGGTGAACGGCCGATGACCGAACACGCTTCGCAGAGTTGGCGGCACCGCGCCGCCTGCCGGGATGAAGAACCCGAGCTGTTCTTCCCCCTGCACGCTGCCGAGGCCGACGAGCCTCGGTGGGTCTGCCTGATGCTCTGCCCGGTCCGCGAGGAGTGCGGACTCACCGCAGTAAAGGGCGGCGAGAAGGCGGGCGTTTGGGCCGGGTACTTCCTGCCCGACGAGTCCCGGCAGCTCAAGCTGTTCGTCGCGAGTGCCGAGGATCCGATCGCGGTGCGCGCGTGTGACACCTGCGGCAAGGAGATGCACACCCGCATCGCCCTGCGCACCTGCCACCAATGCCGCCACGGCGCGGGCGACATCATCGCCGTACGCCAGCACATCGCCGACCTGCGGGACCGGGGACGGTCGTTGCGGGAGATCTCGACCGACTCGGGCGTCGACCGGGCGACCGTGTCCGAGGTCGCCAGCGGCAAGCGGTCGAGAATCTCGGCCACGTCTGCCGAGAAGATCCTCGACGTCGGTGCGGCGGTGAGCGTGTGAGCGCCCCCACGGTGCCCGGTGTGTACGCGGGCGTGCCCGAGCAGGTGTACCACGGCGATCGAGGCAGCATCTCGTCGTCGCAGGCGCGCCGCCTACTCGAGGTGACCCCGCATCGGTGGAAGTGGGAGCGCGACAACCCGAAACCGCCATCGGACGCATTCGATTTCGGCACCGCCGTGCACACCCTCGTCCTCGGCATCGGCGCGCCACCGGTCGATTCCGGCTACGAGAAGTGGCAGAGCAACGACGCCAAGGCTGAGGTTGCCCGCATCCGCGCCGAGGGCGGGATCCCCTTGAAGCCGAAGGACTTCGCAGCCGCCCGCGCCGCTGCTGATCGAGTTCTCGCTCATCCGACCGCCGCGGAGATGCTCTCGCAGGGCGTGCCCGAGCTGTCCGCGTGGGCACGCGACCCCGCGACCGGAGTGATGCTGCGCACCCGGCCGGACTGGACGCGTTGGCTCGATCCGAACACCGCGATCGTCGACGACTTCAAGACGTCGAGCGAGCCCGGGCCGGACGAATTCCTTTGGAGCATCGCGAAGTACGGCTACCACCGGCAGCAGCCGTGGATCGAATACGTGCTCTTGCTGCTCGGCATCCGTGTCGTCAAGTTCCGGTTTCTCGTCGTCTGTTCTGACCCGCCGCACGAGGTGTACGTGGTCGACCTGCCCAGGCGCGCCGTCGACCTCGGCGCGCGCGACAACCGACGTGCCATCGACCGCTTCGCCGAATGCTCGCTCACCGATACCTGGCCGTCGCACCTCGACGGCGTCCATCACATCGACCTGCCCGAGAAGACATACCGCCAAGAGGAATGGATCTCATGACCACTGAAACCGCCATCGCCATGGTCGACGACGGCCCGGCCGCCCTCGCGCTCGGCACCGTCGACCCGCTCGACAACCTGATGCGCTACGCCAACGCCATCGAGGTGTCGTACGGATTCGCCGAGAAGATCTGCCGCACCGCGATCGTCCCGAAGATCTACCAGGGCAAACCGCAGGACGCCGCGGTCGCGATCCTGCACGGCGCCGAGCTCGGCCTGAATCCGTTGGCCGCGTTGCAGAACGTGTTCCCGGTGCACGGGATGCCGTCCATCTACGCCAAGACCATGGTCGCGCTGCTGAAGTCGAAGGGCTACAAGTTCAAGACCGTCGAGGCCGGGCCCGAGAAGGTGACATTTACCGGTTGGTGGCCCGGCGAGGATCCCGAGACGAGCACATGGACCATCGAGCGCGCCACTAAGGCCGGGTTCGTGCCCACGATCGACGAGAAGACCGGCGAGTTCGCTCGCAACAAGTGGGACAAGCTCATCGGCAACGAGAAGTACCTACTCCAGCCGGAAGAGATGCTGTGGGCGAAGGCTGCCGCAACGGTCTGCAAGCGTCTCGCCCCGCATATCCTGCTCGGCCTCGCCGTCGCCGAGGACCAGGAGGACCGCGCCGACGAGCCCGAGCCGGTGCGCGTCGCCTCCGAGCGCGTCACGCCGCTCGCCCCCGAAACCGGTGTGGCCGCAGGGCCGCTCGTCCAGCAATGGCAGCCGCCCGCCGACGAGCAGACGGTCGACGAACCGGCCTCGCAAGAGGGAGCAAAACCGGACACCGCGCAGGTAGAAGAACCGCCCGCTAAGCCCGCGAAGGCCTCGACCAGCACGCAGCAGAAGAAGGTCGCGAGGCTGCTCGACGAGCGCGGCATCGCTGCCGCCGCCGACAAACTCGGCACACTCTCCTCGTTCTTTGGTCGCCCGTTCGCCTCATCGGCCGAGATGACATGGGACGAGGCCGTGGCGCTACTCGCCCACCTCGAGGACAATCCGGTCGCGACCGAGCAGCAGGTCGAGCGCCTCGGCAAGGCGCTCGACGAGGTAGGCCTGACCGACAAGGTGCCTGCCGATCGGCTCGAGTTCGTCTCGCTCAAGACGGAACGGCCGATCGCCGACCTCAAGCACCTCACCGGCACCGAGGCCGAGACGCTCGCCGGCGCGCTCGAGAACAGCATCCCGTGCGGCCCGACCGGCGACGAGACCCCGGCCGGTGATGTCCAGTGACCGCGTCCATGAAGCCCGGCCGCGAGGCGGCGATCGAGATGCTCGACGGCGCCGCGAAGACCCTCGCCGACATCGACGCCGATATGTCGTCGCCCGTTGACCGGCTCGAGTTGCTCACGATGTCCAACCTGCTCGCCAACTTCGCGAACGTGAACGCGCTACTCGCGATCGAGTCCCGCCTCGGCGAGCTCGTCGAGCAGCAGCGCATCGCGAATGCGCCTGTCGACGTCGCCCCGCGATCGACCATCTCGTTCCCGCCCGGAATGACCCTCGAGCAGGTCGCCGACGCACTGACGAATTCCTGCACCACCCTCATCCCCAAGGAGAACCATGCCTGACCAGACCGCCCCCAGCTTCAACCGCGCCGACGCCCTCGCCGGTCTGCTCGGGATCCTCGCCTCGGTCGAGGCGCTCACCAAGCGCGCCAGCCGGGCCGCCGAGGACGAGCCCTCGACCGAGAGCCCCGACGCGGACGGTCGCAAGGCGTTCCGCACCTTCGCGACCGCGGCCGAGGTGCGCGCCGATTTCCTGTCGGCGAACCGCGAGCTGATGGAAGAGAAGGCCGTCGCGATCGTCGTGCTCACGCCCCGCGGCGAAAACGACGTACAGGCCGCGGTGATGACCCTGCCCGGCATGTGCGCCTACAAGCAGGCGATCGCGCTGCAGGCGGTCGCCGACAGCATCGCCAACACCCACAGCACCGCCGAGTGCGACCGCCGCCGCGCGGACACAACCCCGCGCAACTAACCCAGCTCTCGCACCGCGCGGTTACGGCCGCGCGGTGCGGGCGGCGGACAGGAGATCCGAACATGAACGAGACCGTGATCGTCGGCACCGGCGATCTACGCCAGGCGCTCGCCTCGGTGCGCGTACACGCCAGCACCGACAAGGAAAACCCCTCGATTCACCGCGTGCGCCTGGCGCTCGGCGGCAGGCACCTCGCGGTGAGCGCGACGGACCGATTCACCAACGCGATCGCGATCGTGTCGCTGTGGAGCGAGGAGGGCGCACACGAGGTATGCGGGATCGACCTGCTGCCCGACGACGTCGGCAAGATCCTGTCGTTCTTCCAGGGCGGCAAGGGCGGCAACGGCGGCGCCGAGCCCGAGCACCTGCTACGCCTCGAGCTGCTCGACGGGCACGTGCTCATCACCGACTGCAGCGGAATGATCGACGGCCGCGCGCTGAAAGTCCCGCGGTTGTCGACGGTCGACACCGACCTCGGCAAGGTAACCGGACTGATCTACCGCTACCAGGACGCGCGCACTCGGCTCATTGACGATGTGGCGGTCTCGGGTGACTCTCTCGCCCGTTTCCAGGCCGCGAGCAAGGCCTACGGCGAGCCGCTCGTGATCGAGGGCAAGGGCGCCCCGGGCGGCCGTGCACCGGTGCTGTTGGTGCGCTGCGGCGAGAGTTTCCTCGGCCTGATGACCTCGCGAACCATCATCGACGGGCAGCGACAGCAGCTCACCGATTGGGCCGCCGGGTGGGGCAATCGACTGCCCGCAATGGCCGACGAGGCGCGGCTCATCGACGAGGGGCAGGCGGTCGAGGAGGGCGCGCCGTGAGGTCGGCGGGGGTTGTGGTTTCGGATCCGGGCGCCGTTGGCGGGTGGGCGTTCTTTCTGTCGACCGTGTGGAGGCGCGTGGTGGATTCAATTACGGGCGCACGGCGAGAGCTATTGCCGTGCGACATGTTCGAGTGGCAGCGCGTCGTGCGACGGATCGAGATGCACACCACCACAAAGCTTTTGGCGCTCGTGCTATCGACGTACGCCAATGCGAACGGGTCGCACATCATCCCGGGCACCGAGCGCCTCGTGTTGGTGACGTGCACGAGCAAGGCGACCGTCGCGCGACACCTCGAGTTGCTGCGCAGCATGGGACTGATCGAGCGCGTGAAGCAAGGCAACCGGCACGCGAAGCACAGCGACGAGTACCGGCTCACGCTGCCGCCGAATGTGCTCGATCTGCCGATGCTCGGCCCCGACGACCAGCCGAAGCCTGGGGCGCACCAGTGAGTCCCAGACATTCACCCGCAGCGGCCGGTCTGAGTCGCACCCGCGATCCCCGGACTTATCCACAGGTTGTGAGTCCAGGTCTCACGGGCGAGACCTGGAGTTATCCACAGGCTGTGAGTCTGGGTCTCACCCATGAGACCTGCGCGGGCAGAGCGGCGAAAAGTCTAGGTCTCACCGGTGAAAAGTCTAGGTCTCACCGGTGGCGAGTCTGGGTCTCACCGGTGAGACAACACCAGAACATACCAACCACTTACCAACCGAACCCGCGTCGCTGGCTTCCCAACGCAACCCACTTTCGCGCGAACGGGCTGTGGACAACATGACCCTCGATCGCAGCGGTGACGAGCTCGACGACGACCCCGATCCCGAGGCCGTCTGGCACGACCCGAGATGCCGCAACGGCTGGCTCATCGACGACCCCGACGACCCCGACCCCGACGTGATGCGCGCTTGCCCGATCCACCGGCCCCCGCCGCCCGACGCCGGATTTCACGACTACGCCGCACGACCTCCCAGCCTGCGAGCACAGCAAGCAATCGCAGCAGCAGAACGCAAGGAACAGGACAAGAACCGATGACCGCTCAAACCGCCCAAACCACAACGGAATTCACCACCGCGCGCGGCCGAACTGTCCGAATCGGCCAGCACTACCGCGATGCTCGCGAGAGCAACGTTCGCGATCTCGTCGTCGAAAGCATCGGCGTTTACGCCCCGCCCGAGATCCGAGGCGTGCAGAAACCGCCGATCTGCTCGGTCACGTGCACCGTCACCCGCACGACCGACGCCGGTACCGAGCTCATGCGACCGACGACCATGTCGGCCGAGCGGATGACCGGCAAGGAGTTCCGTCTCGTCGAGGAGTATCGCGGCGATCGCGCCGTTGTCGTCGTCGAGCTGCCCACCGAGGACGGCACGCTGTGAGCACCGAGATCCCCGAGCCGATCGCGACCGTCACCGAGTACGCGATCTCCTGCCTCCCCGAAACGGACAGGGATCGAAAGCACTTCACCTTGTTCGTACGGAAGTCCACCGGCGATCTGTGGCGCGTCTGCGACAGGTGGGGCGACCGCTACGACATGCACGGCAAATACGTTCCCGCGATCGACACCAACGACGAGGATCTGCGACGCACGACCCTCATGCCGCTCGATAAAGCCCTCGAGATCGCCAAGCGTGTCGCGCCGACGCTGACCTGCAACGGCAAGACCGTGTCCGACGTTCTCGCGGCGGGCGGCGCCCGATGACGCGCACATTCGAATTCCACCGGGATGCCGACGTGTCCGGCGTGAGCGGGACCGGAGTCGTCGCGGACGGGATCGTGTTCGACGACGGGCACGTTGCCCTGCGCTGGCGCGGCGAACGCCGGTCAACGGTCACATGGTCGTCGGTCGAGGATGCGATCGCCGTGCACGGACACGACGGCAAGACCCGCCTCGTGTGGACCGACCTCGACGACCCGACCGTGACGCCGCTGGCGTGTGGCTGCACGGCGGTACTCCCGTTCGCCACTGGCGAGCCGATCCCACGGACCGGGCTCGGTCGCCCGCTCGCCGTCGTCGACCCGGCCGAGCTCGCCCGCGCGAACGCCAGCATCGCTCGCGCGGCCGAGTTCGTCGACGAGCTGCTCGTCGACACCGAGCTCGACGCGCACACCACCGGTGGCGACCCGATGTTCGCCGGGCTGCTCGGCCACCTCGAGAAGGCGATCGTCGAGGGCGCGCTGTCGACCGATGCTCAGTGCCGATCGTGCAAGGCGCCGGTCGCCTGGCGAAACAGCAACAACGGCAAGCGCACGCCGATCGACCCGATCCCCAGCGACACCGGCAACGTGCTCGTCGTCGGCGGTCACTGCGGCGTGCTCACGGCCGACCAGATCGCGAACGCGCGAGGCGCCGGCGACCCACTGTACACCTCGCACTTCGCCACCTGCCCGGACGCCGACGCCTGGCGCAGCAAGGGCGGCGACCGTGGCTGAGTCCGCCGACGATTCCGGGTTCACGATCCGGCTCGACCCCACCGAAGCGCCCGCGCGCCGCATCCCCGTCCGGTACTGGCCGAGCCCGAATGCGGTCATCTTCGGGCACCTCACGCTCGGGGAATCGACCGCAGAGGGTGACGTCACCCGCTACGCCGCGACATTCACCGCGGGCCCGCTACATGGCGAGCAGCCGGTCTACGACCTGCACATAACCCCGAAGGAGCCGACCGTGCCGAAGCGACTGCCCGACGAGCAGCTACGGCGGCTCACGCAGTACGTACACCCCGACGAGACCACCGAGTACGTGCGGGAGTGGCTGCACTCAATGGCCGACGAGCTGCTCGAGCTGCGCCAGGAGCAAGCCAAGGTGCGTGCCGCTCTCGCCGGTCACCCGCGCTGCGACGTGATCCCGGACGACGATTTGGTGTCGTGCGGATGGAAACACGCCGTCGTCGATATTCAGCGCGCGATCGACGCGCCCCACACCACCCAGAGGGAGAGCGACCGTGGCTGACCACACCGCCGCCGAGCAGCTCGCCGCGATCGACATCGTCGCCCAACTCGTAAACGACGAGCCATACGACGGGCTCGCCCGTCCCCTCGAGTTGCTCGCCGCGCACATAACGCAGCGACGCGAGCACGACCACGAGATCGGCGTCGCGTTCAACCGCGGCGTGCACAGCACCGGGCAGGGGCGCAACCCCGCCGAGCTGGGCGCACTCATCCGAGCGGCCGTCGAGTCGACCGGATCCACCATCACGCCGCCGATCGTCGACGGCGAAATCGCCGAGGAGTCCGACCGTGATTGACGTACTGATCTTGCCCGGCACGGGATACCGATTCGGCGACGGGATCTCGCTCGCCTTCGCCGATGCTCTCGACCCGACCGTGTTCCGGCCCCGGATCGTCGAGTACGCCGCGGCATACGGCGGGCTCGATATGCCGTACGCCGAGAGCCAGCGCGCCGGGCGCCGGGCGCTGCTTGAGGCGATGAACGGCCGGTGTGTGCTCGCCGGGTACAGCCAAGGCGCGGGTATCGCGGGTGACCTCGCCGCCGAGATCGCCGCGCACATGCCCGGCGCCATCGCCGACAGTGTGCTCGGCTGCGCGCTCATCGCTGACCCGCTGCGCCCGATCGGTGCCGAGATGCCGCACCGCCCGCCGGCGCCCGGCTACGGCATCGCCGGGACGCGCGAGGTGTTCGGCGTGCCGACATGGTGGGCTGCGGCCGAGGGTGACCCGATCACCGCACTGCCCGCCGGTAATCCGCTGCGCTCGATCGCGGATCTGTCCGAGTGGTGGTCGCTGGCGAGCCCGGCCGACGCACTGCTCTGGGGTGCCGACCTGGTCGAGAAGTGCCGTACCGGTCGCTATCAACAGTGGTGGTCGCTGGCGAACTGGCGATCGTGGTCCGGCGCGCTCGCGTTCGCCCGCGGCTACCTGATCGACGGCCGCCACACGACGGACTACGTGACGCACGGGCACGTCCAGGCGCTCGCCGACACGGTGAACCGGGAGGTTGGTCGTGGCTGATCAGATCGACGAGCAGCCCGCGGGCGTGTGGATCGTGGCGGGCAGGATCTGGGGACACGAGGGCCCCGGCTGGGCGATCCCGTTCGCCACCGAGATCGAGGCACTGCGCGCGGTGAACGGCGGCGACGGCGAGCGGGTGTTCTTCGCCCCGTACGCCGTCGACCTGCGCGAAGTGATGAACGCGTGGCCCGAGCAGGTGGCCGGATGACGCCCGAGGAGATCAGGGCCGAGGCGATCGAGCGCGTCGCCCGCGCCGATTGGGAGCGAGACCGCGAGCTAGGCCGCCTGTTCGGCGACGCCGCGACATGGGAGGAGCTCGACAAGCTCGCCCCGGGCGACGAGAACGAATGGCGCGTCGACGCCGCCGTGCTCGTCGACGCACTCGGTGACATGCTGCCCATCGGCGAAGAGTCCCGGTACCTCGGCCGAGGCCTCGACCGACGAGCCCGCTACGTAACCGCATGGCGGGAGGTTCGTCGTGGCTGACCACTCCGCACTGATCGCCGAGGCTCGCGAGTACGCCGAGGTTGCGTGGGAGAAGCCGCGCGAGCTGCTGCTCTCCCTGGTCGCTGCCCTCGAGTCGTCCCAGCGCGCACACGAGGGCGCGCTCGAGATGCTCGACCGAGCGCACGCCCCGCTCGACCAGCCGATCGGGTACACCGCCGGATGGGTCGCACCCGGCGGCACCCTGCCCGTTCTCGACACTTCCGAGGTTCACGCCGACCTCGGCGAGGTGCTCGCCGAGGTCGCCGAGGCGATGACGCTCGACAGCCGCGTGCACTGGAAGGCGTACGCGCTGACTGAGATGCGAGGCGATCTCACCGCGACGGCATCACCCGACCGACCCCAGATTGAAAGGGTCGCAACTGATTTCGAGACCGTGTTGCGCGTCTATATGGACGGATTCGGCACCGGCGCGGCGAGTGCGCTCGCCAAGATCAAGCCCGGCGCGCCGGGGCACGTCGTCGACGAGGCCGCGCAAGCGCTCGTCGAGGCGGTCGGCGTCGACCCGATCGCCGTCGAGCAGCTCCGCGACATGGTGCGCAATCGCCTGCGCGGCGACGTCACCAACGAGACCACCGAGGTAAGCGTGTGGACACCCGAGGAGGGCATGTGAGCAGCGGACAGAAACCACGGACCCCCGAGTACTTCCCCCGGATGAAGTACCGCGCGCGCAAGCGGTACGACCGCGAGGCCGCCTGGCAATCGTTGCCCGTGATGTTCGTCGCGGTAGCCGAGGCGGCCGAGCGGATCCGCGCAGCGTTTCGCCAGATGACAGGCGCATTCGAGCAGAGCCGGGATCTGGCCAACGCCCGCGAGATAGTGCGCCGAATGGGCGGGGGTCACCGATGAGCGATCTCGATTCGCGCCCGCCGTTCTATCTCGTCTACGAGACGGCCGAGGGAAAGCCGTCCGGCGTGCACGCGCACATCGGGCCGTGCACCTGCCCGCCCGAGCTTGCCGAGCAGTACCCCGAGCCCGCGCCGAGATCGCTCGCGGCGGACATGCTCGTCGCAGTGCTGACGCTCGTCGCGAGGCGGATGCCGTGAGCACCATCCGCGACGAGCTCTCGTGGGGCGACATCGGCGACTATCCCGGCGGCCGACCGGCACCGACGCCGACGCGTCTGTTCGTCCCCGGCCGGGCGGTCACACAGGGCAGCAAGGACTACAAGGGCAAGAACGCCCGGGGCAAGGCGATCCTCGTCGAGTCTGCGGACGGGCTTGCCGAGTGGCGCCAGCGCATCGCGTGGGCCGGACACGGGCACGGCTGGCGACCGTTCGACGGCCCGTGCAACGTCGACCTTGAGTTCGTGCTGCCCCGCCCCGTGAGCACGCCGAAATCCCGTACGCCCCCGGCGATCCGCAAACCCGATGTCGACAAGCTGTTGCGCGCCGTCCTCGACGCGCTGACCGGCGTCGCGTGGACCGACGACGCGCGGGTGATCGACACCCGCACCCGCAAGCGCCTGGCAGAGCTCGGCGAGACGCCGGGCGTGTGGATCGCCATCACCGCCGCTGATACGCCGGTGCGCGAGCCGCAGGCGGGTGAGTGGGACTGGCTACACACCATCGTCGACGGCATCGACCGGACCGAGTGCGACGACGACGCGGGTTGGTGGCCGACATCGACGGGCGCGACGTTCGGCGCGCGGGTGCTCGACGAGCTCAAGTCCGCCATCGCCGCGCGGTACGTCATCCGAGGAACCGAGGAGGCCTGATGGGCACACGCATCACGACACGGCAAACGCTGGAAACGAAGCGCTACGCGGTCGCCGACGCCGCCGAGATGACACTCGGCGACGTCCGGGCGCTCATCAACGCCTGCGGGGACATGAGGGACGACGCCGAGATCTCGGTCGCGGCCTGGTCGACACTCGGCCGATTCAAGCGGATGGACATCACCGACCGTCGACCCCCGATCGAGGGTGCGGAATGAGGGCGAGCACATTCCTCAAGGAGCTCACCCAGCGCGCCGTGTGGGCAAACCCGTTCCTGCCGTTCCCGTCGCCCGAGCCCGCTCTGCGACCGTGGGCGAGCCCGGGTCGGGTGAGCCTCGCGGCCGAGCTGTCCGACGAGGACCGGCGTACGTGGGACGAGGCGGTTTCCTACGCGCGCCCCGAATGGCCGCGCACCCTGCGCGGTCTGCTGTGGTCGCACCTGATCGAGCAGCAGCGCGAGCTATGGTCGCTGCCAGACGACCCGCTCGACTCGACCGAGTGGATTCGACAGCAGCGGCTACGCCCGTACGACACGCTCGCACGAGAGATCCTCGACGATCCGGCGCTGCGACTACCGAGGCGCCGGTGAGCGCCCCCGAGTGCGCCGTGTGCGCACGCCCGGTCGGCGACGGACTACGGCTGTGCGTCACCTGCGGCGTCTCGCTGGTCGACGCGCTGCGCGAGATCCCCGACCTGCTCGCCGAGCTCGACACCGCGCGCAGCGGACAGACGAAATTCGCCGGCGAACGGGTGGGCGGCGCGTCGGCCGAGGTGGCGCTACCGATCGCCGATGTAACCCGCGAGGCCGAGCGCGGTGTGCGGCTGCTCGGCGAGCGTGAACGGTCCGCGCTGATCAACGTGCTCATTACATGGGCGCGCACGATCGCGGAAACGAACGGTTCGGAATTCCCGAGCCGCACGACCGGCGGGCTCGTCGAGTGGCTGATCAACCGGCCGCACGAGCTACGCGGGCACGTCGCCGCCGAGGATCTGCACAGCGATATCCTCGGCGCCGTCATCGGGCTACGCCGCATCGTCGACCGTCCGGCCGACCGGCGGTTCGTCGGGCTGTGTCCGGTGATCCGCGACGGCCGAGCCTGCGGTGCGAACCTGTGGGCCGAGGTGGGTGCCTCGTGGGTCCGCTGCCGAACGTGCCGCGAGCAGCACTCGGTGAGCGAGCTCGAGGATCAAGCCGTCGAGTCCGCGCGCCACATGCTGTGCACCATGCCCGAGGTGCTGCGCGCGTGCGAGGCGATGCGACGGCCGATCGGCAAGACGACCGGCTACCGGTGGGCGCGCGAGGGCAAGCTCGTGCGCCGCAAGTGGCTACACCGAACCGAGCACGGCGAACAGATCAGCGACCTATGGGCAGACGGCGCGACGCCGGTCTACCTGCTCGGCGACGCGCTTGAGCTGGCGCGCCGCGAGACCAACGAGGGAGGATCGACAGCATGACCGACACATACGTGTTCACCGTCGAGATCGACGACGACAGCCCCGAGGTGCGATCGGCGATTGTGGGCGCGTTCGGCAGCACCGTCGCGCCCATATTCGGCGGCATCGGTGGGCGCGTCGCGCTGACAGTGAACGGCGAGACCGTATGACCGACGACGACGGGATCGACTTCGACGGGCCCGGCACTGGCGACGATTACGCCGTGCTGCCCGATGGGCGCGTGCCGGTGTGGGTGATGCTCACCGTGGGCGACGACGCGCACTGTGTGACGCCGTGGCACAAGCACAGCACGCCCCTGATCGTGTCGGCCGCGGCGATCGGTCGCGATTGCGAGATGCCCGCGGGCGAGGTCGTCGGGCGTGAGTTCACCGCGGCCGGTAGTCGGGACGAGCCGCTGCACGACTTCCGGCTCGTGCACGATCCGCGCTAGTCTGGTCAACGAGAAGAGCCCCCGGCGGTCACGACCCGCCGGGGGCTCTCTTGCTTACAGTTCCTCGTCGTACCTGATCAC
The DNA here is from genome assembly GCF_042717045.1 of Nocardia sp. NPDC058633. Lineage (NCBI taxonomy): Bacteria > Bacillati > Actinomycetota > Actinomycetes > Mycobacteriales > Nocardiaceae > Nocardia > Nocardia sp. NPDC058633. The sequence continues at coordinate 29,316 of NZ_JBHXRA010000028.1, read as the reverse complement.
TTCGAGTGTGGCAGCGAAGCGAGTCAGTGCGCTATCCGCGATGTCCCCGTAAGTGGAACCATCTCGGGTCTCGGCGAGTTTGGTCATGATCACTGCCTCGAGCCATTCGAGGGCGAGTTGATCGACCAACTCTCGTCGGTGCCAATCGGCGGGCATGTCCCGCAGGATGCTCCGAGCGTGTTCGACGGCTCGCTTGGAGTCGCCCGCTCGGAACTGTCCGCCCCCCAGTTCGGGGAGCTCGATCGGCAGCGCCAGCACTGTCAGGAGCACCTTACGGAGCGCCTGATAGGCATCGAGGAGCCTGCGTGCGCGATTCTCAGATGTCATCTGAGTTCCTTTCTCGCTGTTGAGTTTTCAATGTGTTGTCGGTATCTCTCCGACTCCTCAAGTATGCCAAATGAGTTGGCATAACGCAAGTTGATTGGCCAAGTAATTTGGCCTAAGATTGAGGCATGGATGAACTCGACAAGGCACTCGCCGACCTTGCCCTCGCTGAGAAGCGCGTGAAGGAAATCGAGATCGAGACACTGCGCGAGGGCAAGCGGACCGGCACGCGCGGCGTACAGGCCGACCTCGCGCGCCGCACCGGCAAGAGCCGCGAGTACTACCGGCTGCTCGCCAAGGAGCACGGACTGTGACGATCGGGGAGTTCATCGCGGCGAGGCTCGACGAGGACGAGGAAACGGCGCGCGCCGCGTTCGGCGGCCCCGGCGACAATGGCGTATGGGAACGCGACCACGACCCGTACGCAGCTGAGGTGGTGTTTAGCGATTGGATCCACATCTACGCCGAGGGTGGCCACTCGGCCACACAGGCCGAGCACATCGCCCGCCACGATCCCGCCCGCGAGTTGCGGCAAGCGGCGGCGGTGCGGGCAGTCGTCGAGCTGCATCATGGGGAGTCCTGGTGCGACATCTGCCCTGATCCCGAGGATCGGCACACACACTCACCGATGCCGTGCGAACATCTGCGACACCTGGCCGCGATCTGGACTGACCACCCCGACTACCGCGCCGAGTGGGCGCTACCCTGACCGCAGCGCCCCCGATGGGCGTACGCCGCACCACGACCCGCCCGCAATATCCCCTCCGCAGGCGGGTCGTGTGCTGTCTGCGGCACGCCTGCGACGTCGCAAGATCGAAAAGCCGGTGACCTGCTGCTATTGTGGGTGGCACCTCTAAACCGCTGCTGACGAGCCGACCCTGAAAACGGTTCTCGCGGCGGTTTTCGCATGTCAGGGCACCTCGCCCCCAAACTCCCGCAGCGCGTGAACGCCGTGTCGTTCGGCCTACGGCAAAGCACCCCAACGCGCCGATCTCGACCGCTGCGACGGATACCCGCAGCACGGTCGCTACAACCGGGCAGCCTCTCCCGGGGGTCTGCTGCGTCGCTGCGGGTCAACCATCCGAAAGCCCCACCACACACAGGAGTCCGTCATGGGTAGCGCTGATCCGACCACCATCACCACCACCGCCGAGATCGTGGTGATCATCATTCGAGCCGTCGTCGACATCATCGCCGCGCTGTGACGCTGCTCGACCAGGCGCTCGCCGACATGCGCGCCGGCCTGAATGTCGCGTACGTCGCGACCTCGGGGAAGGCACTCAGTCGGATCGACTACCTCGCCCGCGAGCGCCTCGTCGACGGCGAACGGATGGGCCGCCGCATGATCAGCGGCAGCGGCGACGGCACCGTGACGTTCTGCCTGTACTCGTCGATCCCGCGCGGAATCGTGCTCGACCGCGCGTACTTCGACCACAGCGACGTATACGACGAGATCGCGCCGTGCATGGCGACGAGCGCCGCCTCGGGCCCGCGGTTCGTGCACGGGCTCGAATGAAACTCACCGGTCGCGACGGCTCGGTCTGGCACATCACCGCCGGACCGTCCGGCCACCTCGGCACACCGCTCGACGGCCGGTACGCCCCACCTCGGCGCTGTGCGCGCCACATGCCGGACTGGCTCGACGCCCTGCTCGTGCGCCTCGGCCAATGGCTCGGCGATCGGTCCGGGATCGGCAGGCCGTGACCCGCAAGCGCACCACCACGCAGCGAGGCCTCGGCCACGCTCACCGGCAGCAGGTCGCCGGGCTGTTCTCTCGGCACCGCGACGGCACGCTGTGTTGGTGGTGTGGCCGCCCCATGTATCGCGCTGCCGAGCGGAACTGGGACCGTGCCACCCTCGAGGGCGACCACAGCACACCTCGATCACATGGCGGTCGTGTCGCTGACCGGCTGCTGCACTCGACCTGTAACCGGTCCCGCGGTGACGGCAGCAAGGACGCCGAGCGGCCCGCTGTGACCGGCGTACACCCCAAGACGACCAGCACCCCCGGGCGGCCTGATCTGGGCGTGCTGGCGATGGCCTGGCCTCGGTAGACCCCCCACCCCGAAAATATTCCGGGGTGGGGGGCAAGGTGACTCCCGGTTAGTCATCTCTTTTTTTTGATGGCCGCGAAACCTGGCGGCAGACGCCCGGAAGGGGGCGCCTGATGTCGGATAAGCGATCACGCGGGCGCGAATTGGTCGACTCACTCACCGAGCCGGGCGATCCGCTGTCGCTAACCGTTCTCGTCGTCGAGGCGGGCCGCATCGTCGACCGGCTCGACACCCTCGACGCCGTCCTGTCCGGCGATGCCGAAACCTGGCTACGCCTCGCCGAGGGGCGCGAGGGCGCGATCACCGTGCGCGTCGACTCCGCGCTGACCGAGGCACGCCAGCAAGCCTCGGTGCTGCGTCAACTGCTCGTCGAGATCGCCCGCCGCCGCAAGCCCGACGACGACGACGAAGATGACCCCCTCGACGATCTCTGACGTCGACCTCGACGTCGCGTTCGCCGACATCATCGCGGCGGAATGGCCGAAACTCGTCGGCCGACAGACCCCCGACGCGCTGCTCTACACGCAGGGCGACACCACGCTCGGCCTCAAAGCCGCGGAACTCGGTCGCCGCTCGACGTCGCGGATCCGCACGATGCCCTGGCAAGGGTGGTCGCTCGAGCAGATCCTCGCCAAGAATGCGGACGGCACGTGGACACACCCCGAGTGCTGCCTGATCGTCCCGCGCCAGGCGGGCAAGTCGACGATCCTCATGCTGCGCGTGTTGTACGGCCTGTTCAAGCTGGGCGAGAAGATCATCTTTTCCGCTCACCAATGGGTCACCGCGAAAGCGCTGTGGAAACGCACGTTCGCGATCATCAAGTCGACTCCGTGGATGTGGAAGCGGGTTGTCGGGCATACCTGCTCGCAAGGCCGCGGCACGATCGAGCTCAAGTCCGGCGCCGAGGTCGTGTTCACCACCCGCTCGGCGCACGCGGGCCGCGGTCTCGACGAGATCGACCTCGAAATCTACGACGAGGCCTACGACCTCACCGAGGGCGACATGGCCGCGCTGTCGCCTACCAAGATGGCGGCGACGGATCCACAGACGATCTACACCTCGTCGGCCGTCAACCAAGACCAGCACCCCAACGGAAACGTGCTCGCCTCGGTTCGACGTCGAGGCCGCACCGGCACCGAGACCGGCCTGTTCTTCGCCGAGTGGATGGCCGAGGACGGCGATCGCTCGGCCCCCGAAACCTGGCGCTTGTCGAATCCCAGCTTTGGCGTCATCGCCACGGAGAAGAAACTCCGCACCGAGTACGTCAAATTCTCGACGCCGGCCGGACGGCGATCGTTCGACTGCGAGTACCTCGGGCGCGGCGACTGGCCTGCCGACCAGGACGAGACCGCCCCCGCGATCGACCCGGAGGTCTGGGCGGACATGAAGGACACCAAGCCGCGGCTACGCGGACAGATCGCGCTCTCGATCGCGCAGAGCCAAGACCGGCAATGGTGGGCGATCGGCGCCGCGCAGGCGACGACCGAGGGCCGAAAGCACTTGGAAATCGGCTACTACCGCACCGCGACACATGCCGAGGTCGTCTCGTATGTGCTCGCCGTCATCGCGGCATGGGATCCGTGCGTGCTCGTCATCGACCGCAAGAGCAGCGCCGCGGTAATCGTGCCGAAACTGATCGCCGCCGGAGTCGAGCCCGAGCTCGTCGGCGCCCCCGAGCTCGCCGTCGCGTACGGGCTGTTCTACGACGGCGCACTCGCGCACGAGCTGTCGCACACCGGGCAAAAGATCCTCACCGATGGCATCGAGTCGACGAGTACTCGGAAACTCCCCGGCGGCGACGACGTGTGGGCAGGCGCCGAGCCGCCGCTCATGACGGCTACGTGGGCGCTGTGGGGACTCGAAACGTTCGGCATCGACGTCGCCCCGCCCGCCTCGCCCTCGCGCGGCGCGACGGCACCGATTCACCACCACCGCAGCGGGTCGACGACGGTCACCGACTCGGCGGGCATGGACGTATTCGCGACCGCATTCTGAGGGGAGGTGACGCGCACCAATGGCGACAGACATCAAGCCCGCGACCCCGGCGTTCCGCGAAAAGGGATACGTCAACGGGCAGAACACGGCCACCGGGAGCGGCGACTTTTCCCAGTGGAACGAATTCGAGCAGGTGCCCGATCTGCAGTGGCCCGCCGCGATTCGGATCTATACCCGGATGGAACGCGAGGACTCGCGCGTGTCGTCGCTGCTGTCGGCGATGGCTCTGCCGATGCGGCGCGCAGATTGGCGTATCGCGTCGTTCGGCGCCCGCGACGAAGTCACCGAGTTCGTGGCCCGCAACTTCGGCCTACCGATCGACGGCGCCGACGAGCTCGAGCAGCCGGGACGGCGCAAGGGCCGGTTCTCGTGGTCTCAGCACATGGTGTGGGCGCTCTCGTCGCTGCAGTACGGGCACAGTGTGTTCGAACAGCTCTACCGGCGCGGCGACGATAACCGCGTGTGGCTGGCGAAACTCGCCCCGCGACCCCAGCGCACCATTTCGGCCTGGAATGTCGCCGCCGATGGCGGGCTCGAATCAATCGAGCAGATGGCACCCGCGTCGACCGGCCGCGTCATCTACGGCCCGTCGCCGACAACCATCCCAATCAGTCGACTCGTCGTCTACGCACGCGAGATGGATCCGGGCATGTGGGTCGGCAAGTCGGTGCTACGCCCGTCGTACAAGCATTGGCTGTTGAAAGACGAGCTCATGCGGATCGAGGCCGTCGCCGCTCGCCGTAACGGCGTCGGCGTGCCGGTCGGCACCGCGGCCGAGGGCGCCTCGCAGGCCGACGTCGACAAGCTCGCCGACATGGCGCAGCAGTACCGCGTCGGCGAGCATTCCGGCGCTGGTCTGCCGTTCGGCGCGAAACTGGAATTGCTTGGCGTGCAAGGTAATCTGCCCGATATCCGGGCCGCGATCGCCTACCACGACCAGATGATCGCAATCTCGGGTCTCGCGCATTTCCTCAACCTGTCCGGCGGCGGGTCATACGCGCTGGCGAGCGTGCAGGCCTCGACGTTCAACGACAGCGTGCAGACCGAGGCCGAATGGGTCCGCGACGTGACCAACGATCACGTAATCGAGGATCTCGTCGACGTGAATTTCGGTCCCGACGAGCCCGCGCCGCGGTTGGTCTTCGACCGCATCGGCACGCAGCAGGACGCCACCGCCGCCGCGCTCAAAATGCTCGTCGAGGCCGGCCTGCTCTCGCCCGATGTCCTGGTCGAGCAGACCGTTCGGCAACGCATGGGCTTGCCCGCCAAACCCGCCGGGGATCCGCCGGCACTCCCGACGCCGGGGGCCGACATCGTCGCACCCGTCGCCGCCGGTCGTCGCCGTAAGGCCGCCGCCGCTGGACAGGCGGCGCTCTGGTGACCGCGCCACTTGCCGTGCCGAGCGCGCCGGCGCTTTCGCACCTGCCGCGCGTCGAGCTCATGCACATCGGCACATGGTCGGCGCTGACCGGAAAGCACACGTTCACCGCCGACGACCTGGCCTACGCGGTCACCGCGCTCGACTGCCCGGCCGTGCACCGGCCGCGAATCAAGCTCGGCCACACCGACCCTCGATTCGATGGCCAACCGGCGATCGGATGGATCGACAACATGGCCGTCGTCGACGGCCGCGTGCTGATCGGCGATCTCGTCGGGATGCCCGGGTGGCTCGCCACCCCGGACGAGTCCGGGCACACCGTGATCGCCAGCGCGTACCCACAACGGTCGATCGAGGGGATCTGGGACTACGAGTGCGCGATCGGGCATACACACCCGTTCGTGCTGACCGGTCTCGCCCTGCTCGGCGTCGCCGAGCCCGCCATCGGCACCCTGCAGTCGCTACAGGACGTCGGCGCCCTGTACGGCGTCGCCGCCTCTGCGCCGTCCGGCGGTACTCCCGTCGTCGTCCACATGAAGGGATCGCCCACCATGCCTAGCCCGACACCGCGTCAGGTCGCCGCCGGTGTGACCACCGAGGACGTGCGCCGCAAGTTCTACGACTCCGCGCCCTGGTCGCAGTGGATCGAGGAGTTCCACCTCGACCCGCTGCAGCTCATCGTCATCGACGACGACAGCGGCGCCCGACAGCGCGTACCCGTCGTCGTCGACCCCGCCGGGGACGGTACCGAGGGCGTCACGTTCGGCCCGGCCGTGCCCGTCGTCGTTCGCTACGACGACGCCACCCCGGCGGCCCCCGCCCCCGAGGGCACCCCGGCCGAGCCCGCGCCCGCGGTCGCCGCGTCCGTGCTGCGGTACGCCACCCGCGCCGAATCTCGCCCCGGCCGTCCGGCTGCGGCGTCCACCCCTCCCGCACCTGCGGAAGGGGAAACCACCACAGAAGGGAGTTCGGGCGTGGAGATCACGAACGAACAGCTCGCCGCGCTCCGCACTGCCCTCGGGCTGGCGGACGACGCAGACCTCGCCGCCATCCTGGCGGCCGTGCAGGAGCTCGCGACCAAGGCCGCCGAGGACGCCGCCGCCGCGGCTGCCGCGCAGGCCGAGGGCGCCGAGCAGGTCGCCGCAGGACGCGGCCCCGGCACGGTCGTCGTCGACAGCGAGCGATTCGCCGCCCTCGAGGCCAACGATCGCAAGCTTGAGGCGTTCCTCGCCAAGCAGCGCAAGGACGAGGTCGAGGTCGCCCTGTCGACCGCACTCGACGAGGGCCGGATCTCCCCGGCCAACAGCGAGGCATGGCGAGAGACCCTCGCCAACGACTTCGACCGCGGTCGCGCGCTGCTCGCGACCATGGCCCCCAACTCCGCCGTGCCGGTCGCCGAGCTCGGCCACGCCACCGAATCGGCAGACGTCGCCGACGTCCGCACCTCGGCCTCGTACAAGGAATGGAGCATCTGAAATGGCAGGCATCGCGCAGGTCACCCAGGGTGGCCCGAAGACGTTCACACCGGCCGACAACGAGGTGATCCTCGGCGGCAAGCTCGTCGAGGCGCGCACCGGCGGCCGGATCGGCAACGCTGCGGCGGCATCGGTCAAGGTGCTCGGCGTCGCGCTCAATGACGCCGTCGCGCCCGAGGATTTCCCTCCCGCCAACGGCACTGACGCTCTCGGCCGCCCGGTCGTCTCGGCGGTCCCGACCCCGACCACGGTCGCCGTCGCCTACGCCGGTACCGAGGTCAAGGCGCACTACTCGGCGAACGCCGCGTTCGGCGACAAGCTCGTCGCCACTGCCAACGGCACCGTCGCCCCCGCGGGTGCGACCCCCGACGCTCGCACGATCGTCGGGACCTGCACCGAGCCCGCCGGGGTCGTGTTCGCGACCAACCCCCGCGGTCTCATGCGGATCATCTGACCGGCCCACACCCTAGACAGGAGATAAGTCCATGCCCACAACGATTGTGAGTGTCGGGGACGGGTCGCGTTTCACCGTGTCCGACCTGGTCAAGAACCCCCTTTTCGTCCCGACCAAGATGAAGGAACTCCTCGAGAATCAGTTCATCTCCGAGGCGCTGTTCCGCAACGGCGGCAAGAACGACAGCGGCATCGTGAAGTTCCGCGAGGGCGACCCGACGTTCCTCGACGACGACGTGCAGGATGTCGCCGAGTTCGGCGAGATCCCGGTCTCGTCCGGGCAGCTCGGCTTGCCGCGCGTCGTGTTCGCTGTCAAGAAGGCACTCGGCATCCGCGTCTCCAAGGAGATGCAGGACGAGAACGACATCGACGCGGTCAACAAGCAGATGACCGGGCTGAAGAACACTTTCATCCGCGCCAACGATCGCGCTGCTCGTGCGGTGCTCGGCTCGGCCGCAGTCCCGACGATGGCGGTATCGGACCCGTGGGACGACCCGGCCGGGAAGCCGCGCACCGACCTGGCGAAGGCCATCGAGCAGATCGTTACCGCCGCGCCGGACGAGGCGACCGCCGACGAGGCGTACGGGTTCGAGCCCGACACGATCGTCGTCAATCCCGGCCTGCTCGCCACACTGATGGACAACGAGCAGATTCTCAAGGTCTACAACGGCAACGTAGCGGGCGAGTCCATCGCCTACAAGGGCGCGCTGCCCGCCGAGATCATGGGGCTGCGCGTGATCAAGTCGCGCACCGTCGCGCTCGACCGGGTGTTCATCCTCGAGCGCGGCACCATCGGGTTTTACAGCGACACCCGGCCGTTGCAGTTCACCGGGCTGTACCCCGAGGGCAACGGTCCCAACGGTGGCCCGCGCGAGACCTGGCGCTCGGATGCCAGCCACAAGCGCGCGATCGGCCTCGACCAGCCGAAGGCGGGCCTGTGGCTGACGGGACTGGTGACCCCGTGAGCGCGGCCGCCGAGTACATCCTGATCGCGGACCGGTTCGACCAGATCGTCGAGCGCCGCCCGGACCGGTCGCCGCTGCGCGTGATCAAGCACCGTCGCGGCGACATCGTGACGGGGTTGACCGACGCCGAAACCGAGCGGCTGCTGCTCGCGAACGCGATCGCGCCGTACGTCGAGCCCGTGCTCGACGGCGACCATGGCGACGAGGACGACGCAGACGACGAGGACGGCACCGATTCGCCCGACTCGACCGGCGACACCGATGGCGACCAGGGCGACGACAGCACGCCCGACGACGCGGGCGAGGCCACCTCGGTCGAGAAGCCGTCGCGCACTGGTCTGGTCGCGGACTGGCGGGCCTACGCCGTCACGAAAGGCCTCACCGAGGCCGAGGCGGCGGACATGACCCGCGCCGAGTTGATCGCACGGTTCGGCGACTGACATGGCGCTGATCACTGCCGACGACGTCGTGAAAGGTTGGCTCGATCTCGACACCGACCAGCGCGCCGACGCCGAGCTGCTGATCGCCGCTGCCGAGCAGTGGATTCGCGACCCGTCGCGCCGCCCGGACATCTCCGACGACGACCCGATAGGGAAGCGGGTCGTACTCGAGGTCGTCCGGGCGGCACTCGGCCCGCCGGCGGAATTCGCCGGGCACCTCGCCTACGTCGATCGAATGGGCCCGTGGTCGACCGAGGGCACGCTCGCGACACCGGCGGGCACGCTCGTATTCACGGCCGCGCACGCCGACCTGCTCGGTATCAGTCTCGGTCCCGCCCCGCGCTGGTACTTCGGTGACGCCCCGGCGGGTACGGCGTGAGCGTCGCCGTGATCCGCCACCGGGGCGGCGGCAAGGACGACGACGGCAACCCGATCCCGTGGGTCGACCACGCGCTCGAGGCGGTCGAGGTCGAACCGGTCGAGGGCAGCGAGTACGTGCAGCGTGCCCGTGACGGCGAGAGCATCGAGTGCGTCGTCTACTTTCGCCCGGCCGTCGACCTCACCGGCCGCGACGAGCTCACCGTCGAGGGCGAGCGGTACAAGGTCCGCGTCGGGCAGTGGCGTCCGCGCCGCGGCCGGGCATCCCGTGCGGGCACCGTCGCGTACTGCGTGCGAGGGGAGGGCTGACCGATGGCAGATGTGCGAGTCATCCTCAACCGGCCCGAGGTCGGTCTGCTGCTGCGCACGGCATTCGGCCCCGAACTGGAAGCCGTCGCCCGCGTCGTCGTCGCGCACGCCGGACGTCGAGGGCATCCCCGCGACGTTCGGGTGAGCCGGTACACCACCGATCGGCAAGTCATCGCGATCAGCGTCCCGGCATATCGGCAGGCGCGCTACGGCGCACTGACCAAGGCCGCAGCAGCGGCCGGACTCATTGTGCGCGGGACATTGTGACCGGCAAGCCGCTGCGCGTGCCCGCCGATCCGGCACGCGTCGCAAAGGATTACCTCGCGAGCGTCATTCCCGCGCTCGTGCCACCGTCGCCGCTCCCGACGTTCGGCATGATCGTCCCGCCGTCCTGGACAACCGCGAGCGCTCCGCTCGTGGTCGTGTTCGACGACAGCGGCCCCGCGGTGTGGCCGGTGAGCACGTCGCCGCTGCTGCGGGTCACGGTCTGGTCGGCAGGCCGCGATCGCTCTCGCAGGATCGCGGGCGTGTGCCTCGGCGTTCTGCTCGCGCACCGCATTCCCGGAATCGCCACCGTCACCGATCCGACCTTGCTCGTCGAGGACATCGACCCCAATAACCAAGGGTCGATGTGCAGTTTCACCGTGAGGGCACAAGCCCGCACGCTCGCGCTCTGACGCGCGAATTCCGTTAACCGCCTACCCCTTTCGGGTGGGGGACACCTCAAATCCTCACGAAAGGGGATGACGCATGTCTCTGGAACGCAATCCCGACAAAGTCCAGATCTTCGCTGACGCAGCGATTTTCGTCGGCAAGACACTCACTCCGACGATTCCCGCGACCATCGGCGACGAATTCGATGAGACGTGGGACAACTGCGGCATTCTCAACGGCGACGATGGCGTGAAGAATGCCCGCGAGTGGGACACCACCGAGCACTTCGGTTGGGGAATTGGGTTGTACCGCAAGGGATACAAGAACTACAAAGAGTCGCGTGTGTTCACCTGCCTTGAGGCGAACACCACCACTCGGCGCATCGCGCACCCGAACTCAACCGCATCGCAGATCGTCGTCCCGCGCCCCGGTTTCTTCATGCTGGGATTCGAATTCATCAACGACCTCGGCCTGCCCGAGCGGCTGTTCACCGCGCGCCCGGCGCAGTGCTGGATCCCCAACCTCGACCGCAACGAGTCGGACCCGACGAGCCACGAGATCACCGCGGATATCTTCGCGACCGGCGCCGGGCTGCTGTACACGCGCCAGTACACCCCGGTCAACGAAGTGCAGACGACCACCCTGGTCGGCGGCCCGTTCTCTGCGGGCACTTTCACCCTGACCTACATGGGCGCGACCACGACCGGCATCGCCTACAACGCCGCCGCGTCCGCGGTTACTTCCGCGCTCGAGGCGCTGTCCACGATCGGCGCCGGAAACGTGGCCGTGACCGGATCCGCCGGCGGGCCGTACTCGGTGACGCTGCAGGGCGATCTCGCCGGGCAGGAGAACGAGCTGATCGTCGGCTCGGGCTCCGGCCTCACTCCCGCGGGCACCGTGCAGGTGTCCCCGGCCTAAGACGCGGTCGGCCCGGAGTTCTGGCGTGGTTCGCCGGGCCGATCGCTCTCTTACCAACCGCGCCAGCAAGGAGCCACGCCAATGGCCAACATCCCGACAGAGGACGAGATTCGTTCCGCTGCAAAGGAACTCGGGCTCGCGGACGAGAGCGGCAACTACCCCCGGCACCTGCGAAACCGGATCGCTCGCACGATTCAGATCGCCAAGCAGGAACAAGCCACGGCCGCCGATCCGGCCGCCGGGCTGACCGCCGAGCAACTCGCCCAATTCGCCGCCGAGCTCACCACCGCCGGGCCGTTCACCGCCGAGACCAGTACCGCGGTTCTCGTCGAGGCAGCCCGCTACCTACTCGAGACGCAAGGCCTGCGTCTCGCACCGAAGGACGAAGGAGAAACCACGCCATGACCGCACCTCGCAAGACCGCCACCAAGCGCGCCGCCCCCACCCGCCCGGCCGGTGTGAAGGCGCCACAGGATCACCTCAAGCCCGCCGCGCAGCGCGAGGCCGAGGCCGCCGAAGAGCTCGAATTCGAGCACAAGGGCGTCACCTACGTCGGCCCGCCCAACCTCGAGCGGACGAAGGGAGTCGCGAGGGCGATCGATCAGCAGCGCGTCACGGTCGCGCTTGAGCTGCTGCTCAGCAAGGAAGAGTTCCGTAAGTTCCTCGACACCGATCCGTACGACTCCGAGTACGCGGAAATGCTCAACGCCTGGTCTGAGGCTGCAGGCTTCACCGACTTGGGAAACTAACCACCCTGCTGCGGCTGCTGCGCGAAGTACCGGACAAGGTCGAGCGGGATCTGAGCCGCTTTCACCATGTCCGGTACTCCGACCGGTGGCGCTACGACGACGCCGGGGTGCCGCTGCTGACGTTGCGCGAGATATGGGTGCGCGTCGTCGATCTGCCGCCTACGTCGGCTATCGCGGTGCACGAGAACGGCGGCACGCCGCGGTGGGGGATCGCTGAGTACCTGCTCGCTGATATCTGGGGCGCACTGACCGGCCAAGCACACGCCGCGCGTCCGAAATCTGCTGCCCAACGGGCAATGACAGCCACCCGACGCCGTGCCAAGAAGCGCGTCGAGGCGCGATTCGCGCGCCGTAACCGGGTGATCGGCACTGATACCGAGTAGGGGGTGATCCTTTGCCCGCTATGTACGCCGTCCTCGAGGTAATCCCTACCGTCCGAGGCCTCGGCAACGGCGTCGCTCGACAGCTTTCAGCGCCGCTCACGAGCGCCGGGCAGAAGGCGGGCCGCGACGTCGGACTAGCGATCACCTCGGGGATCGGGTCGGCGAACTACGAGGCCACCGGCCGAGCAGCCGGTACCCGGACCGGGGTCGGCCTCAAGGTGACCAGCGCGAAAGCGGGCGGCGACGCCGGGCGCGCAATCGCCTCGGGGATCCGCTCGGCGAACTACGAGAGTGCCGGCCGCGACGCGGCGGGCCGCTTCCGCAAGGGGTTCGTCGCAGGCGGGCACGCGACCGGCCGCGAGGCCGGTCGCGCCATCGCCGATGGCGTGCGCGGCGAGGACTACCAGGCCGCCGGGCGATCGGGTGCTGATCGACTGCGGTCCGGGTTCATGCTGGGAATCAAGGGCATTGGGACCGGCATCGACGTCGCTACCAAGGGCCTGACGCTGTTCGTGGTCAATGCCTCGACGATCGCGACCGGGTTCGGCCTCGCCGCGAAGATGGTGAAGTCGTTCTCGGCCGCGACGTTCATCTCGGCCGTCGCACTGCAGTCGGTCGCGTCGACCGGACTCGCCAAACTCGCTGGCGCACTACGACTTATCGCCGCGATCGCCTCGCGAGTAGCGAAAGAGATCGGACAGATCACCGCGGCGTTCCTCGTGCTGCAGGGCGTCGTGCGGGTGATCGGCTTCATGACCAATTTCGCGAAAAAGCTGGCCAAGATGACAGTCGGCGCCGCCGCCGCAATCGGCGTGATCTCCGGCCTCGCAACGATCATCGGCGGCGCGCTATCTGCGGCGCTCTCCGCTGGCGTCATGGCGCTCGGGTCGTTCGCTGGGGCGGCTGCCGGTATCGCCGGGCCCGCGATCGTCGCGCTCAAGGTCGGACTGAAAGGCCTCAGCGACGGCGCTGCCGAATTCAACAAGCAGTTTTCCGACGCCGACGAGGCGTTTAACAAAATGGTCGGTCAACGCATGGGGCCGATGCTGACCGCCGTCCGGTCGCTGCGTATGGAAATGGTCGACGCTTTTTCTAAGGAGCTGTCTAAGGAATTCGCTGACGGCGCGGGGACGGCATTCAGCCGGATCGGTGCCATGGCGGACACTCTGCGCCCGAAAATGGGTCTGCTGTCTGCGGTCGTCGCGCAGATCGGCTACGAGGTGACCGCGTCCCTTACCGGGCCCGACTCGACGCGTGCGTTCCAGACCATGACGGACGCCTCGACGAATTTCTTCCAGCACCTCAACGCGGGCGAGAACGGACTCGGGCACGTCTCGTCCGGGCTCGTCCAGTTCGCCGCCACCGCGGCAACCACGTTCCAGGATTCCAGCGCTGGCGCGAACGACTTCTTTCTCGGCCTCGGCGACAAGCTGCGCAGCATCACCCCCGAGCAGATCCGCGGCTCGCTGTCCCAGTTCAAGCAGGTATTCGAGAACATCTCGAATGTCGCCGGTCCGCTGCTGCAGCTGTTCTTGCAGATGGGCCGCATTTCGGCGCAGGCGCTCGCGCCCGGATTCGTCGCTATCGGCAACGCGATCCGCGAGGCTACGCCCGCCCTGCTGAATATGGCCTCGATCATCATGCCCGCGATGGGCCGCGTGATGCAGGAGCTCGCCCCGCTTATCCCTCGGCTCGTCGAGGCGTTCACTCCGTGGGCGACGACGCTGGCGATGATCGCGCCCCACCTGGCCTCGCTGGTCGCGAACATGGCGCCGCTCGCCCCGTACCTGCTGCTGATCGCGACGGGTTTCAAGGTGGCCGGCGCCGCGATGCTGCTGTGGAATGCCGCGTCGTTCGCCGGATCGGTCGCACAGGGCGTGTTTGCCGCGGCTACCGGCCGCAGCGCCGCCACGCTGACCGGCAACACGATCGCCCTGGTCGCGCACCGCGCCGCCATGCTCGCCGGTGCCGTCGCCGGGCATATCTTCGGCGCCGCTATGACGGTCGCGACCGGCCCGATCGGCCTGATCATCGTGGCCGTCGCCGCGATCGGCGTTGCGCTCTGGGCTTTCTTTACGAAGACCGAGACCGGCAAGAAACTGTGGGACAAAATTTGGGCCGGGATGAAAGTCGCCGTAGCGGCGACGGTCGATTTCCTGAAAGGAATCTGGCCCGCAATCCAGACCGGCCTACAGTGGGTCGGCGATAAAGCGAACTGGCTGTGGACCTCGGTTTTTCAGCCGGTGTTCAGATTTATCGGCTCGCTGATTTCGCAATGGTGGACCGGAATCGTGCAGCCCGCGTTCGAGGGGCTGAAAACGGTCATCGGAATTGTCGGCGGCGTAATTTCGTGGTGGTGGGGTAGCGTCGTAAGTCCGGCCTTTTCCGGGGCGTCGACGGCGATCTCGTATTTCTGGGAGAACGTGGGCTCGCCCATATTCAATAATTTGAAGACCATTATCGGGCTGGTCGGTGACGCGATTTCCTGGTGGTGGAACGGCATCGTGAGCCCTGCCTTTTCGGCAGCGGGCGCGATGATTTCGTGGTTCTGGGATAGCGTCGGTTCGCCGGTATTCGAGAATTTCAAGACCGGCCTGACCGTCCTCGGTGAATCCTTTTCGTGGTTCAAGGACAGTGTGATCGATCCCGTTTTCAACGGGATCGGAACGGCGATTTCTTTCGCTTGGGATAATGTCGCATCCCCGATCTTCGACAAACTGAAGACGGGAATCGGCCTCGTCGGCGACGCCTTCGGCGCGGCCGGTGGCGTGATCAAGACCATGTGGGGCGGCGTCGCCGATGCCCTGCGCCCGGCCGTGCATTTCCTCGGCAACCTGCTGGCCAAGGTGCCGAGCAGCATCGGCGGATTCGAGATCCCGGGCGCCGGGATCGCGAACGATCTGGGTAACAAGATGTTGTCGTTCCGCAAGGGCGGCCCGGTGTCCGGTGCTGGCACCGGCACGAGCGACAGCATCCTTGCCGCGGTATCGAACGGCGAGTTCGTGGTGCGCGCGCAGTACGCGAAACAGTTCCTCCCGCTGCTCGAGGCGATCAACAACGGGAGGGTGCCCGCGTACGCCAGCGGCGGCCTCGTCGATGTGCAGAACTTCTTGCGCGGCGAGGCGGGCAAGAAGTACCAGTACGGCGGCACGGGCAATCCGAGTTGGGACTGCTCGGGCATCGCGGGCGCCGCGTGGGCGAAGGCGACCGGCAAGCCGACCGGTGCGCGCTACTTCACAACCGACTCGAATTTCAGTTCGCTTGGGTGGCGGTCCGGCCCCGGCGGCGAGGGCGACATCACCATCGGCACCAACGGCGGATCCGGCACGGGCGGGCACATGTCCGGGCGCGCTGGCGATCTGAAATTCGAGTCGTCCGGCACCGATGGCGTCGAGGTCGGCGCCGGTGCACAGGATCCGTCGAGCTTCCCGACTCAGTGGCACTGGCCGGTCGGCGGCAACCCGCTCGGCAGCGGCAACGGCGGCGCGAGCTCGGGCGGCACCGGCGGACTCAGCACCGGCGGCGGCACGGGCGGCGCCGGGGGATCCGGCACGAGCGGCGGCGCGAGTTCGTCGGGCGCTGCCACCTCGCGGCCGTCCGGCACCGCGATCCCGGTGTGGGTCGACAACATGCCCTCGACGCTGAACAGCAGCAGCTCGGCGACGAGCAGCTCGTCGACGGACACCGCCGACTCGTCGACGTCGAGCGTGAGCCCGACCAGCGACACCACGGACGGCACGTTCGACCAGGCCGCCGCGGTGAACGCCGCGTTCTCGAAATTCAACACGTCGATGGCGTCGGCGGGCTCGGACTGGACCAAGGGGCAGAAGTCGAGCATTCCGGGCATTGGCGGCTCTATCGAGGGGATCGAGAAGCAGGTGTCAAACGTGAACATCGTTGTTGCGGACGTCTATTCGGCGGTCGACGCCTGGACTCGCGAGCAAAAGCGCCAGACGGCGGGTAAGTGACATGGGCGTCTACGCGAACGTCGAGCTTCACGGGTGCGATGGGTCGTTCTTCTGTCTGTCGGGCGAGGACGCGGGCAACCAGAAAGTTGTCTTGGCGTCGGGCCCGCAGGGTCTCTACGACGCCCCGGTCAAGGTGTCGATGAAACGCGGCGCTTTCGAGGTTGGCGGGCACCCCACGAAGATCGACCGCCCGCACCGCGAGCTCGATATCTCGCTCGGCGCGTTCTCCGATGACCCGGAGGAGTGGGCCGAGATCGACTCGCGGTTGCGCGGCGCATTCGATTACGAGATCGATCCGTGGGATCCGGCGGCGCACAGTGCGCGGCTCGTGATCAGCACGCCACGCAGCGGCCCGCGCTGGCTCGACGTGCTGCTGCTCGAGTCGCCGATCATGGCGATGGACACCGACCCGTTCGATTACGGTCACTCGCTGCTACCGCTGCGCCTGGTCGCCCCGCAGCCGATGTGGGCACAGGACGATTGGGTCGGCGACGCCGAGCACCCGGCCGGATGGCAGCTCGAGGGTGCCTCGTCCGGCTCGGGCGAGGTGTGGCTGTGCAATCCCACCGATCGCCCGATGGCGCACGAGTGGGTGATCACCGGCGACGGGATCGCGCACCTGCCCGATTTCTCGTGGACCGGGCCGAAGGGCAAGCGCGTCCCCGGTATCGACTTCCGCACTGGGCGCGACGACTCCGGTCGCGTGCTCAACCTCCCGCCGATCGGGGCGATCAACGGGCACGGCGCGACCTGCCGCACGAACAGGATGCGGATCCCGCTCGAGGACAAGACGAACACCAACCTCACGGCGCTCATGGGCGGCAACAGGTTGCTCTACGTGATCCCGCCGTACACCCCATGGACCGCGGTCCCGGTCTCGGCGTCGTCGGTGACCTCGGACGTGTTCGGGATTCTCGCCAAGCAACCGCGGCTCTGGTCGCGGCCGTGGGGATTGGAGCGGTTCTGACATGGCCGTGATGACCGACGACACCCTCGCCGAGTGCCTGGCGATCTGGGAGATCACCGAGGAGCGCGAGCGCCAGCGCCAAGCGCAGCGCCTCGAGCCGCCGGATACGACGATCTACGACGGCGATTTCAACATGATCGGCTGGCTCGACGCCGAGTATCTGGGCGACTTCGAGTGGGTCGAAAACGACACCGGCGCAGGGCAGACCGAGATCCCGTGGTCGCACTACATCGCGCAATGGATCTGGGACGAACACGGGCGATTACAGCGCGGCGAGAAGCGCGACGTTCACATCGTCGTCGAGTGCCGCAACGGTGCGAGATGGTCGGGAAAGCTCGACTCGTGCTCACCCGAGAAGCGCGACGACGGCACGAAAACCCTTGCGGTGCAATGGCTTTCAGACTACGAGACGCTGAAATGGTACACCGTATGGAGTAACGCGGCCCTGCCGAGCATCTTCCAATTTCCAAGGGTTTTCCTCCTGGCCGGGGGCGCGCGCTGGTGCCTCCTTACCGCCCTCCACCTGCAGGTAATGAGGGAACAGCAGAACTGGTGGAGTCTGCCCGACGACCCCCTCGACCCGTCCTCGTGGGTACCGGCGTCCGTGTCCGACTGGTCGGTTGTCGTCAAGCCGCATTCATTCCTCGACGACCTCGAGGACGGCATCTCATGGGCGCTGCTGTCGTCGCGATTCAAGCAGTGGCACAACCTCGCTGGCCCGATCCTCGAGGACGCCGAACTGTCGGTCGTCTGGCGCCGGTACCTCCCGCACCTCGGCGACGAGCAGCCGATCCCCGGACAGACGTTGCGCCCCGGCGCGCTCGTCATCGACATCGCCGACAAGAGCGGCTACTACAGCCAGGGCACGAGCAATGGCGGCTCACTCTGGGATGGGTTGGTGCGCACCGTCGCATCGTTCGTCGGCGACTTCATCGACCCCGTCGTCGAGGAGATTGCCGACATCGACGAACCGCTCTACAAGATCCCCGGGTTCTTCACCACCACCAAGACGACCCCGTATTGCGTCTGGCTCGAGGGCGAAGAGACCGGCATCCAGTCGTCGAAACTGACGCGTTGGCCGTCCAAGGGCGTGCAGGTCTTGTGTGGCGGTCAGTCCATGTACGGCGTGAATGAGGCGATCTCAGCAAGCATCCAGCTAGCTTTTGATCTACTTAGTGCAGCCTTATTTATACCGGCCGTTGGGGGCAGCGTGGATACGCTGCTGGCGCCGCTGTACACCGGGACAGTGCTCGCATGGATGAACGTCAAATCCATTGAGCGAGCGAGTAATTCGGGCTGGGCCGCGTACTTTGAATACTTCCAAGATGGCGCGGACCGCGCCTTCACGCTAGAGAGTCTGCTCGTCCTCCGAGCGGGTTTCTGGGCCACTCGGACGCGGTTCGCAGCCGAGGTGAATGTTGCTGATGGTTCGCCATGGGTGATCGGCGATCAGGGCCTCGGGCATTGCTGGCTCGGCGATCGCGTCGGTTTCGGTCTGCTCGGCGACCGCACCGGCCGCATTCACGTCGACCGGATCCGCTCAATCCGGTTGCGCTACAGCGATTCCGAGCCAATGAGTTGGATCCCGATTATCGGCGACAACAGCGCCGACAAGGATCCGGCCGTGCGAGCGATCGAGCGGCTCGAGGGCGCTTTCAGTGCGTTGCACGACCTCGGCGTCTTCGGCTGAATCCAAAACCACGCCAACAGGATTGGAGGCTGTCGTGTCTCAGTTCGTCTACGTTCACATACCGGCCGCGTCACCGAAGTGTCGGGGCAAGCCTGTCGACCTCGGGTACGGCGGCGCGATCGACCGCACGCCCCGCATGGCGCTGCGCCTGATCGTCGGCGAGGTCGCGCAGTACGACGAGTGCGAGGACGAGTGCGACGAAACCTCGCACGTCCCCGTTCGATACCGGGGTCGCGTCGCCGCCGCCCCGCTGCGCGCGATTCGGCCGATCCTGTGAGCGACGAGACCGCGCCCCCTCAGGCACCCGGCGCTGACCTGCCGCCCCCGCAGCGGCGCATGTGCCCGGTCTGCGGCACGCGCCGGTGCCCGTGCCAGTACTGCCACACCGCGTGCGGGATCGATCACTCGCCGTGGCTGCCGACCGGAACGTTCCCCACGGTCGCGCTGTGCAATCCGAACTGCCCCGACGAGGCATTTTTGCCGTTTCTCGTGGGCCTGCCGGGTATGCGCGGCGCGGCGATGGCGATCCCGATCTCGGGCCTACGGCAATGGTCGGTCCGGCTGTGGAACGGCGGCGCCCGGCGCGTCGCCACACAGGTCGAGTTCTACTGGCCACCCCCGGCCGGTGAGCTCAATCCGATGTTCGCCGCAGGTGATTGGAAGCCCGAGGCGCCCCCCGACGACCTGCCAACCGGGGTCGATATCAACGCGCTGTCGGGCGTGATGCAGAGCGAGCTCAAGAGGCAGTTCGACGAGCGCGAGGCCGAGGCCGCGCGCCCGCCCGAGGTCATTCGCGCGTCGGTCTCGCGAATCACCCGATTCGACCCCGCCGAGCACACCGTCGTCGAGGTGCTCGCCCACCTACGCACCGCGAGCGACGCCGAAGTGCGGCGCGTGATCGCGCTTGAGGCCGAGGGCAGCAAACGGGCCGGAGTTCTCAAGCGTCACAAGGAGGTATGACCATGTCCGAGAGAATCCTCGACTACGCCTACTCGGTGCAGGAAACGGGTTGGTGGTGCGGGCCCGCAAGCACTCAGATTGCGCTCACCGCCCGCGGGATCCACGTGCCCGAGCGCGAGCTCGTCGACGAGCTCGAGTTCCTCGAGGACACCCCGTGGGACGACCAGGACGGTACCGACTCGATCGAGCAGGTGACCACGGTCCTTGCCCGTCGCACCGAACAGCCGTACGTCACCGTGCAGATCCCGAGCGATCCACCCTCGGGCGCGCAGGTCGGGCGGCTCTGGGATGACGTGGTGGGCTCGATCGACGGCGGCAACGCGATCGTCGCGAACATCGTCGCCGTGCCGGGTAATCGCCCGCCCGGCTATCCGGCGCAGACGATCTACCACTACGTCACGGTTGTCGGCTACAACGCCGACACGAGCTCGGTCCTCGTCGCCGATCCGGCACGGTTCGGCGGGAACGAGAGCTACTGGCTCACCGTGCACAAGCTCGCGACCCTCATCGCGCCGAAGGGCTACAGCGCCGCACCGACCGCCGGGGATGAGTCCGACGCCGCGGTGTGGGCCGACGTGCTGACCCAGTTCGTAGGGGGTGCGTGATGCCGAGGTGGGGCGTAGACATCTCCGGTTGGCAGGCCGGGATCGACCTCGGTCGCGTCGAGGCCGAGAGCTTCGAGGCCGTGATCGTCAAGGCCACCGAGGGCAGCGAATACACGAGCCCGGAGTACGCCGAGCAAAAGGCCGGCGCCACGCGCGCAGGCCTGCGATTCATGGCCTATCACTACATTCTCGCCAGCGTGCCCGCCGTCGAGCAGGTCGACCGGTTCGCCGCCGTCGAGCCGGACCGGTCGGTGCCGGTGATGCTCGACCATGAGAACAGGTCGGGTGGCGTCGACGTGCTGCGCGCCGTGCACGCCGAGTTCGTGCGCCGCGGCTACACCGTCGCCCTGATCTACATTCCGCGCTGGTACTGGCAGAAGATCGGCAGCCCTGATCTGTCCGGCCTGCCGCCGCTCATGGCCTCGGCCTACGGCACCGACCAGCCCGGCTACGCGAGCGCGCTGTACCCGGGCAACAACGCGGACGGGTGGGCGCCCTACGGCGGCAACGTGGTCGCGATCCTGCAGTTCACTCAGCGCGCTCATGTGGCCGGTCGCCAGATCGACGCATGGGCATTCCGCGGCAGCGCTGACGAGCTCGCCGCACTGTTCACCGCAACCCCGAAGGAGTCCACGATGTCCGAAGCGCAGGCAGTAGCAACCCAAATGGTCGGCCCCAACTGGCAGGGTTTCGAGATCCTCGGCAGGGCGGTCGAGACCGACCCCGAGCGAGATCGGTACCTGACCGAGGCCGTCGCCGCAATCCTGTCTCAGCTCGCGGGCGGCCCCAATTTCGAGGGCTGGCCCCAGCTCGGCGACGGCGAGAACAGCGAGACCCCGGCCCGGACCCTCGTCGACGGCATCGCGCACGTGATGCGGCAGAACGAGCAGATCCTCAAGGCGCTCGGGGGGCGGGCATGACCACCGAAAGGCGATCCATGAATCCGCTCACCTACCGCCCCACGCAGGTCGCAAAGGCACTGGTCGCCGTGCTCACCAGCGTGGTGGCGCTGCTCGGCCTGGCCGCCGCGACCTTCGGTGAGGGAACGCTCGCCACTGTCGGCACATGGGCCGCCGCGGCGGCAGTGTTCCTGACTCCGATCCTGGTCTTTCTCAAGAAGGCCGAGCCGTGGATCGGGATGCTCGACGGCATTTTCCCGGGTGCCGGCGAGCAGCACATCGAGGACTGAGCAGGTAACGGGGTTGGCGCAGGTGTGGGAGGCGGTGAGGCGACGTGGACGAGAACGGCCTACTCGTGAAGGTGCTCGCGTTTATCGCGGTGATGGCCAGTGTCGGGTGGTTCATTTGTTTCGTCGCCGTCCCGATTTTTCAGCAGGACTACAAGCCGCCACCGGAGGTCGCCGTCGTGCTGACGGCGGCGATCACCGCGATCAGTGGCCTGCTCGGCGGCGTGTACTTCAAGGCGAAGCGGGCCGCCGACGAGGACGACAAGGACGGTCCCTCAGATGGTGATGCAGATGATCGGTAACTACTGGCTCGCTGTGCTGATCGGCTTAGCGATCGGCAGCGCTGTCACCGCGTCCGGGATGTACGTCCTCGGGTTCCGCAGGGTGCACCGTGGCGGGCGCACCCTGCTGGTACCCGAGATCGACCGGAGGCCGATCGGTGTCCGGTGGCGGGGGTTCCGCGCCCGCCTCGCTGCCCTCGACCCTCGTCGACCGAGGGCGTTCGTGGCGCTCGTCATTCTGATGGCGCTGGCGGTGATGGGCGGGCTCGTGCAGAACACGGCGTTCACGTACCACCAGCGCGATTGCAATGCTGATTTCCAGAGCACGAGCTTGGAATTGCGGCGCATCGCTGCCGAGGATAGGGCGCTCGAGGCACTCGACGACCAGCTGCGAAACGAGCGCGACGACGCGATGACGCTGATGATCGAGACCCTGCTGTCGCCGCCGGCACCAGGGCAGCGAGTCGACGCGGTCGCAGCGCTGAACACCTACCGCTCGACGGCTCATGCAATCGATGTCCGGCGCGATCAGCTCACCGCCGAGCGTGCTGAACTCGAACGGCAGCGACGAGCGCAGCCCGCCCCGGAACGGCGGTGTTGAGGTGACTCAACCAGACGGCGCGAATCCCGGCGGCGCGAAGAACCCGACACACCCCGGCGCCTTCTACGAGTGGCAGCACGAGACCGAGGCCTCGATCTACAACAAGCAGAAAGCGCCGATCGTCGGGTCGACGGGCAGCGCGACCCGGGCGCAGCAGGACATCGCCGCCACCGATGGCAATGTCATTCCTAGCGGTAGCGGTCTGTGGAACAGCTTCACCCGCAACGCTGACGCGACCTTTCCTCGGATCATGCTCGAGCCGCTGGCCGACCGCACCGGCGGTGGCGGGTCTGGCGAGGGTGCGCATTCGCACTCGATCACCTTCGATGATCCGCCCGACTATGTCCCGGCGGGTGGTGGGGCGAACCTCCTCGAGCTCGGATTCATCGAGACGACGAAAGACCGGCGGTACCAGCGGGTTACGTTCGGCACCGGCAACAGCGTGACGCACCTCGGGATCACCGCGATGTATGCCTGCGCCTATCTGATGGATCCGAGCACGGGCAACCTGAACCTTATGGCCGCCACGGGCAACATCACGACGCTCGTCGCCGACACCAATCGCGAATACACGTTCGAATTCCCGGCGCCTGTCGACGCGCTCAAGTCGGATATCTGGGCAGTCGGAAACTTGCAGGTCACTACCGGTTTGCAGAACTGCAAGAGCATCCTCGCGAAACCCGTCTGGGCAATGTCGGCCCCGCCCGGTTTCAAGCCCGCCGCGCTGTACGCCTACGCCGGTCCATACACCTCGCCGCCGTCGTCGATCGCATACGGCTCGTTGACGTTCGGTTCGTCGTTTGTTCCTTACTACGCCCTGAGCTAGGAGGCTGTGATGCCGATCGGATGGCGCCCGATTCAGGACAACATCGACTTGAGCAATGGCGATTTCATCGTCGAGCGCACACACCCCGGCGGGCCGCTCCCACCCGGCACAACGGCCGAGATTGTTTGGGCCATCTCGCCGACGCCGATCACGTGGCCGGCGACCGTCGAGGGCGCCGTCGTCTCGTGGCTTGTGCAGCAGGCCGAGGTCGCGCTCATCCCGGCCGGGACGCCTTTTGCGATGTGGATCCACTACCCGAACGCCGAGACCAGCGGCGTTGACGATTACGAATGGATCAAGGGCGTAGCGCGCCGGTGATCCCTTGAGTAACAAGGAGGTTCGGAAATGGCAGCAACTACCGCCGAAAGGAACGCGCACGCCGAGTACTGGGCGTCACGCGGCAACACATTCTCCGCGCACACCGGCGACCCCGGCGCGGCTGGCACCTCGAACGAGGTAGTCGGCGGCGGGTACTCGAGACAGAACACGACCTGGCCCGGATCGGCGACCGGCGGCACGATCGCCGGATCTCAGCTGACGTTCCCGGTGCCCGGTGGTACCAACGTGACCCACCTCGGCCGATGGAACGGGTCGACCTACCTCGGCTCGATCGACTCGCCCGACGCCTCGGTGAGTCCCGCCGGCGAAATCAAGCCCACCCCGAGTTACACCTACTCGGGCGACTAGATGCGCTGGCCGGGCTCTGACGCGCAGGTCGTCGAGTTCCCGGGCCCGGACGCGCACGAGGCTCGGTTTCCCGGACCCGACCGCAGCGTCGTTTTGTGGCCGACTCCGCCGACGTTCGCGATTGTCGTTGTCGCCGAGGCGTTCGGCGTCGGCACGGCGACCGCGACGGTATCGGCCGTGTCGTTGCCTGTCGCCGCGGCGAGCGGTTCGGGCGTCGGTGCTGCCAGCGTCGCGACCGCAGTCGAGATCGACGCGCCCGCGGCCGGTAGTGGGGCGGCAACGGCGGCCTACCTTCCGTCCGAGGTCGACGCGGCGGCGGCCGGGACCGGCACGGCGTCGGCGTCGGTGATCTCTCGTGTCGCTGTCGTTGCCAGTGCGGCCGGTGCGGGTGCGGCCTCGGCCACTGTCCAGCACGCGGCGATCGTTGCGGCCTCGGCAGTTGGGTCCGGTATCGCGGCTGCCTCGACAACCGCGCGCGTGTCGGTCGCAGCAGCCGCGGCGGGTAGCGGTGCAGCCTCGGCGACTGTTGCTGTCGGCTACCGGTACTCCGACGATTTCAACCGCGCCGATAATGCGTCGCTGGGCGCCAACTGGCGCGTCGATCGCAACGGCTCACCGCGGATCTCGACTAATCGCGCGCAGATGAAGACCATGAGCAGCGGCGGGCGGCAAGGCTGCTGGGCGAGTCGCCAGGGCGAGGGCACCCAAGACAGCCGATTCGCAACCGACAACTACTCGGTCGAGGTGCAGTTCATCGCACCGATCGGCAACCTCGCATCCGACAACATGACCGGCGTCATTCTCGCTGTCGCCGACACGTTCGGCGCCGGGGTCATGTGCTATTTCGTGGCGACCACCGCGAACGGCTGCGCGATCTATACCCAGAGCGGCCTACCGCCGACAACGGGTATCTCGACCGGGCAGACCGGCCAGACGCAGCGCGCGGTTACGGCGACCAACGCCGCCGTAACCGACCTGTTCCGATTCCAGCGCGTCGGAAACGTTTTCACGCTGTACCGCAATGGATCGAGCTTTCTCAGCTGGACCGACGCCAGCAACGTCGTCTCGTCCGGCGCAACAAACCGCCGGTGGGGCATGTTCTTCGAGGGCAACACGGTCGTTTTCCCGGCGGCCGACTACCGCAGCCCTGCTATCGACGCGATCACCGAAGCCCGCGACCTGTAGCAGTGCCCGAAACGAAAGCGCCCCCGCCGATTCGGCGGGGGCGCTTTCGCGCGTCCGGGGCAGGAGAGGTCAACGACCGCCGAGCCCGTTCTTTTTCAGCCACGCATCCACCGACGCCGCCGCTCCCTGCTTGTCCAGCGTCGGCCAATTCATCTGCAAGAGCTGAACCACGATGAGCATTCTCGCGTCGTCCGCGCTCGACCGGCCAGCCGCGGCGGCGCCCGAGCCCTCGATATTCTTCAGATCCTTCATGATCCCCATATGGCGTCCCTACCTATCCGACCAGTGCCAGCGCGGCAACGGTTCTCGTGATGCGGGCACGCTACGCCCCGGCAATGAGGTACGCGCGCCGAATTGACGGACGGACCTCACTCCGTTGACCGGATCAGGATTTCATCACGAACGACACGGCGAACCGCACCTCGCCGGGCCCCTCCGACGTACCGAACGCGCACATCGCGCGCCACGTATACGGGGTGTCGAGCGCGAGATCCTTGACGGTCGAGTGCCATTTGTAATCGGCCGGTACCGCGTCGTGCCGGTCGTGATAATTCGAGACGCCGTCGACCGAGGCGACACACGACATCGTGTTACCGGCGATGATCGCCTGCACATCGGGCGCGAGGACGAGCGTCCAGAACAGCCGGTTACTGAATCCGGTGTCGCTGGCGTAGGCGACGTCACCGGTCCACGTGCCGTGCTTCTTGTAGACGGCGGACTGATTGCCGTGCGTGAAAGTGACGATCTCGGGGACTTGCGCGCCCGCCGGGCCGAGGTCGAGAACCGCGGCTAGGGCGATGAGTGCTGTTGCGAGGACGGACGTACGTGTTCTGCTCGACATGTGAACTTTCCTTGAGGTGTCCAGTCGATCACGACGTCGACCGGCAGCCCCTCGCGTACCTCCGCGTAGCGAAGCCCGTCGAGGTTGGAGACGTGAAACCAGCAGTACGTACCGTCGTCGGTCAACAGCACGCCGGTGCCGTTAGTCGCCTTCCAGCGGTACACAGTTGCGGCGACCACGGTCGTCTCCTCGGGTTGGCTGCGCGGATGAGTACATGATCGCGCGAATTCATGAATCTGTGCGTGAGGCGGCCCCGGCCGCCGACCTCCCCCTATCGTGTGGCGGCTAGTTCCAGGCGGATCGCGGGAGCGTGACGCGCGGTGTGACGACGTCACATGCCAACGTGATCACGCGTTCTTTCCCGTCGAGGTGACTGAGCGCGGGGACGATTACCGCGGCGACGGCGTACTCGAGCACGGTGAAAACGGTGAGCACGGTCGGCATCTCGGTGTTCGCGTCGACCGTGAGGATTCCGCGCAGCTCGTATCCGCGCTCATCCGCGACTGAGTGAATCGTCGCCGCGTCGGCGGCCGGGTTGCGGGTGACGGATGTGCGCACCAGACCAATCGCCTTCAACGGTGCCACCCGGGCCGGTCGTCGACCCACACCACCGGCCCCGCGATCGTGCCGTCATAGATGCGTGTCCACAGCCTGTCGCGCGCGACGCGGTGACGACGCCGCACCTCGGCTGCGTCGGCGAAAGAGACGAGCGGCGGACGCAGGAACGGCGACCCATCCGGCGACCACGCTCGGATACACGCCAGCGACCAACCGGACCACCGACCGACCTCGATATCGGCCGATGGCACCCACACGCGCTCGCTCCATCGCCAGTCGAGGAGTTGCTGATACGGCGTGCCGGACAGCATCGCGAAAGCCCCGAGGCTGTAGTAACGCCGAATTCCAGCGTCGCGAGAGTCGGGCCGGGGGAGGGCTATGGCAGCGCTCGTCACTGTGACACCTCGGTATCGGTGACGGCGACCGGGTCGACGTCGACGACAGCGAACTGTCCGATCGCGGCGAGTGCCGCCTCGGCGTCGTCCTCGGCGTACTCGAGTTCGTCGAGCGTGGTGAGTGCCGCGACGGGCCACTGAATCCCGTAGGCATCGACGACCCACAAAGAGCCGTCGTCGCGTTGCATCCACGCTGCGGGCCGCGGTTCGTGGCCGCCGTCGAGTTCGTCGAGGCGGGCAAGCTCGGCGTTCATCCGAGGTTCTTCGAATTGCGCGGATCCGGCACGACGTGCCCGGCCTCGACGAGTACCTTTTGCGCGGCGCGCTTGCGGGCGCAGGCATTGACCGGGCAACCGGCGTGCCGTTGCATCGCGCGGTGCGCCTCGTCTGTCGAGAATTCCCTGTCGGGTGCCTCGTGCGGCCAATTGAGCGGGTACACCGAGCGATTGAGAAGTTCGTCCTCGGCGGCGATGAATGCTGCCACTTCTGGTGATGCGGCCATGGGTTCCCCCGGCAGGCGGTAGAGGTTTGGGTTCCACCGCCGCCAGCGATTCGGGGATCAACTGGCGGCGGCGTTGGCCTAAGACTCCGCTGCTGGGGTGTCCTGTGTCACTGACAGTTTCGGTTCGCGTCGATCGAAACCGTCAGTTTCGGGTCATACTTCGAGGTGAACGAGGTCGGCGAGCTCGCGCATTTCCTCGGTGAGAGTGCGACGCCGGTCGATCATGGCGCCGACGATGTCGCGCGAATAGCGTTGCTGCACGATCCATTCCGGCGCAGCAGCGGCGAGCGAGTTCAACTCGCCCATCGCGTCGCCCCAGTTGCCGAGCTGCGTGTGCGCATTGGCAACGTCGAGGCGATGCCGCAGACGACCGGCAGCACCCGGCAGCAGATCCGCCGCCGGCGTCCGCTCGGCGATGGTGAGCGCGAGCCGCGGCTGCTCAGTGAGCGCAGCGGCCTCGACGGCGACGTGCTCGACCGTGATCGGCCCGAACTGTCGTGTCGTCGACGCCTCAGTGAGAACCTCGCGACCGATCCGGCTCGCGGCAGCACGGGCGAGGCCGATCGCGTCCTCGTACTCGTGCTGTCGGTTGTCGCGCACAGCGATCGTGGCGACGAAAAGCCACAACCGACCCCATGCTGCAAGCTGCCCGAGCGAGGCTCGCGAGAACTTCGGTTCGATTCGGTCCGCCCACTCAAGCGCGAGCGCCCGCGCCGGGTCGAGGTGACCCTGTCGCAGCTCGCCCCATACGCGCGTTGCGACCGCAGCGGCGGCCGTGGTCTCGTCGTCGGCGGCCTCGATCGCCTGGTCGAGCACGAGCGCGGCGTCGTCCCACTGTCTGTTTTGTGTGAGCAGCCACCCCACCATCCCGAGCGAGTGCGAGCGCAGGCCGCGGTCGTCGATCGCTGCCGAGGCGCGCAGCAGCGAGGGCACGTCTGCGGCCATCGCCTCATAGTTGTGCGCGGCCATCTCGCTCTGTAGGCGCAGCAGCTCGGCACGCACCTCGGCGGCGGTCGCCGGGTCGCCGTCTGCCTCGGGCGGCGCTGCGAGCGCGTGCCGCACCGGTTCCCATATGTCGAGCGTCGCCGTGTCGGCGGGCTCGGCGTCGCCCTGGCCGCCCTGCAGGATGGTCGTGGTGACCCCAGAGCCGAGCCCCTTTGCCAGCTTGCGCAGCGTCGCGAGACGCGGGTTGCGGCAGGATGGATCGCGGTTCTCGAGTTTGGTGATGTACGAGAGCGACAGCCCGGACGCCCCGGCGAGGTCGAGCTGCGAGAGGCGGCGACGTTTGCGGATCGCGAGGACGCGGTCGGCGAGGTCGCGGTCGGTATGATCGGGCACTGAGTCCTCCGGTGTCGAGGAGTCCGCACCCCCGGCGGCTGCAACCGTGCGGGGGTCTTTCGTTCCTACGGTACGCGTTGGGCCGTGTGGGATCTCGTGGACGGCGTCCACGAAACGGCCTATTGTGAATCCCGACCAGTCCCGACGAGATCCCCACGAATCCCGACGAACCGCAGGACATGAGCGCAACGGCCACCGTTGTCGCAGGTAGAAAGGGTGCCGGACTGGGGTTCGATTCCCCTAGGCTCCAC
>NZ_JBHXRA010000027.1:0-49261 GCF_042717045.1 Nocardia sp. NPDC058633 | reverse complement strand
GGTCAGGCGCCGGTGCGTAGGCGACGAAGGAGCAAGCACCGGTGCCTGACCGGCGGCCCCTCGGGGCCGCGGACACGCGCGCGCCAGCGCGCCAACAAACACCTCTCAACCCTGCCTGGGACTACCGAACATCAGTAAGACCTGGGCAAACCCAACGAGTGCTGCGCAACGAAGTTCAAGATCATCTCCCGGCTCACCGGAGCGATGCGCATGATCCGCGCCGCCTGCAGCATGGCCGCCAGCCCGACCTCGCGGGTCAGACCCGAACCACCGTGGGTCTGGATCGACTGATCGAGGGCCTTGATACTGGCCTCCGCCGCCGCGTACTTGGCCATGTTGGCGGCCTCGGCGGCCCCGAATTCGTCGCCGGAGTCGTAGAGGGTCGCGGCCTTCTGCATCATCAGCTTGGCCAGTTCCAGCTCGATCTTGATCTGGGCCAGCGGATGCGAGATGCCCTGGTGCGCACCGATCGGCGTCTTCCAGACCGTGCGCTCCTTGGCGTATTCCACGGCGCGGTCGATGGCGTAGCGGCCGAGGCCGATCGCCATGGCCGAGCCCATGATGCGCTCGGGGTTCAACCCGGCGAACAGCTGCGCCAAGGCCGCGTCCTCGGAGCCGACCAGGGCGTCGGCGGGCAGCCGCACGTCGTCGAAGAACAGCGTGTACTGGTGATCCGGCTCGATGACGTCCATCTCCTGGACGTTCTTCACCAGGCCGGGCGCGTCCACCGGCACGATGAACAGCGCGGGCTTGAGCTTGCCGGTCTTGTGGTCGGAGGTACGCGAGACCACCAGGATGGCCTCGGCCTGGTCGACACCGGAGATGAAGATCTTGCGGCCGTTGAGGATCCAGTCGTCACCGTCGCGGCGGGCGGTGGTGGTGATCTGGTGCGAGTTGGAGCCCGCGTCGGGCTCGGTGATCGCGAAGACCATCTTCGAGGTGCCGTCGGCGAGCTTGGGCAGCCAGTTCTGCTGCTGCGCGTCGGTGCCGTACTTGGTGATGATGGTGCCGCAGATGGCCGGGGACACGACCATCAGCAGCAGGCCCGCACCCTGCGCCGAGAGTTCTTCTTGCACCAGTGCCAGTTCGTACATGCCCGCGCCACCGCCGCCGTACTCCTCGGGCAGGTTCACGCCGAGGAAGCCGAGCTTGCCCGCTTCGTCCCACAGTTCGGTGAGCGGCTCGTTCTTGCGCGAGAGCGGCAGCACGTAGTCGCGGTAGTTGTACTTCGACGCGAGCGAGGCGACCGCCGCCCGCAGCGCTTTCTGCTCTTCGGTTTCGATAAAGCTCATGCTGTACCTTTCTGTCCTGACCCGGAGCCCTCCGTGGTCACGCTCCGCTACCGCCTCCGGGCTCGACCGGATCAGGACGGCTCCTGCTGTTCTTCCTCGACGACGGCGAGGACGGTTCCGACCTCGACCTGCTGGCCGACGGTCACATTGAGTGCACTGAGAATGCCGGTGGCGGGCGCGGCGATGGTGTGTTCCATCTTCATCGCCTCCAGCCACAGGATCGGCTGGCCCTGTTCGACGTGATCACCTTCGGCGGCGCCGACACGGATCACGCTGCCCGGCATCGGCGCGAGCAGCGAACCGGCCGCGACCTGCTCCGACGGGTCGGTGAAGCGCGGCAGCCTGCGCACGGCCACCGGACCGAGCGGGGAGTCGATCGCGACGAGGTCGCCGTAGCGGGCGATCTCGAATTGCCTACGCACCGAGCCGCGTTCGCCAGGCACACCGAACACGACACGATCGGGCGCGACCGAGATCAGCTCGAGCCCGTCGTGGCCCTCCACCGCGACGCCGGTGCGGGTGAAGCGGTAGCGCACCTCGTGGGTGCCGGTGGTGCGGCTCTCGTAGGACTTGGTCTGCGGCTGCGAAGCCAGATTGCGCCAGCCGCTCGGGGTGAGTCCGGCCAGCCGGGAAGCGCCACGATTGACGGCCGAATCCGCGAGTGCCGCGACCACGATCGACAGCGCCTCGTCGGCTTCCGAGACCAGCGGCGCCGAGAGCACAGCGAGGTCGTGGGTGGCGAAGAAGGCGGTGTCGGTGTCGCCGGCGAGGAACGCCGGGTGACGCAGCACCCGTACGAGCAGATCGCGGTTGGTGACCAGGCCGTGGATCTTGGCGCGCTGGAGCGCGGTGGCGAGCAGATGCGCTGCCTCCGAGCGGGTTTCGGCATAGGAGATCACCTTGGCCAGCATCGGGTCGTAGTGCACGCCGACCACCGAGTTGTCCACGACGCCGGTGTCCAGGCGCACGCCGGGCTGCTCGAGGACGGTGAATTCACCAGCGGTGAAGGGAATCTCGATCTTGTGCACCGGGCCGCTCTGCGGCTGCCAGTCGTGGGCGGGATCCTCGGCGTAGAGGCGGACCTCGATCGAGTGACCGCGCTGAGCGGGCTGGGTCACGGGCAGCGGCAGCCCCGAGGCCACCCGCAATTGCAGGCGGACCAGGTCCAGGCCGGTGGTCTGTTCGGTGACCGGATGCTCCACCTGCAGACGGGTATTCATCTCCAGGAAGAAGAAGTCACCCTTCTCGTCGGCCAGGAACTCGACGGTGCCCGCACCCTCGTACCCGATCGCCTCGGCGGCCAGGCGCGCCGCCTCGAACAGCCGTTCGCGCATGCCGTCGATCTTCTCGACGAGCGGCGAGGGCGCTTCCTCCACGACCTTCTGATGACGACGCTGGATCGAGCATTCGCGCTCGCCCACAGCCCAGGTCTTGCCGAAAGTATCCGACATGACCTGAACTTCGATGTGACGCCCGGTCTCCAGATAGCGCTCGCAGAACACCGTCGGATCACCGAAGGCCGACTCGGCCTCGCGCTGGGCGGCGGCGATCTGATCGCGCAGTTCGGCCAGGTCGCGCACCACGCGCATGCCGCGACCACCACCACCGGCGGACGCCTTGATCAGCACGGGCAGGTGCGCGTCGGTGACCTCCGCCGGGTCCAGCTCGGCGAGGACCGGAACACCGGCGGCGTCCATCATCTTCTTGGACTCGACCTTGGAGCCCATCTGCTCGATCGCCGCGACCGGCGGACCGATCCACACCAGGCCAGCGTCGAGCACAGCGCGCGCGAACTCGGCGTTCTCGGAGAGGAATCCGTAGCCCGGGTGGATCGCATCGGCTCCGGCCGACAGTGCAGCTTCGATGATGAGCTCACCGCGCAGGTAGGTCTCGGCGGGCGTGTTTCCGGGCAGGAGGACGGCGGCGTCGGCCTCGGCCACATGCGGCGAGGCCGCATCGGCATCGGAGTAGACCGCGGTGGTAGCGATACCCATCCGACGGCAGGTGGCGAACACACGGCGCGCGATCTCACCGCGATTGGCGACAAGAACATTCGTAATCGGCCCGCCCGTCACCCGAGTGCCGCCCCTCACCGAATCGCTTCGCGATGCAGTCATTGTTTGCCTCACATTCGGAAGACGCCGAAGCCCTCGGCGCCCTTGATCGGGGCTGTGTGAATGGCCGACAGGGCCATTCCCAGCACGGTGCGGGTGTCGCGGGGGTCGATGATGCCGTCGTCGAAGAGCCTGCCCGACAAGAACATCGGCATGGCCTCGGCTTCGATCTGCGCCTCGACCATCGCGGCCAGGCCGGCGGCGCCTTCCTCGTCGAAGGGCATGCCCTTGGACTCGGCCGCGCCACGCTGCACGATGGTGATGACACCGGCCAGCTGCGCCCCACCCATCACGGCGGACTTCGCACTCGGCCAGGCGAACAGGAAGCGCGGGTTGAACGCGCGCCCGCACATGCCGTAGTGACCGGCGCCGTAGGACGCGCCGACCAGCAGCGAGATGTGGGGCACCTTGGAGTTGGCGACGGCGTTGATCATCATCGCGCCGTGCTTGATGATGCCGCCGTGCTCGTACTCCTTGCCGACCATGTAGCCGGTGGTGTTGTGCAGGAACAACAGTGGCGTGTTCTTCTTGTTCGCCAGCTGTATGAACTGGGTGGCCTTCTGCGATTCCTCGGAGAACAGCACCCCGCGCGCGTTGGCGAGGATGCCGATCGGGTAGCCGTTGATCTCGGCCCAGCCGGTGACCAGGCTGGAACCGTAGAGCGGCTTGAACTCGTCGAAGTCGGAGCCGTCGACGACGCGGGCGATGATCTCGCGCGGGTCGAACGGGATCTTCAGGTCCGAGGGCACGATGCCGAGCAGTTCCTCGGGATCGTAGAGCGGCGAGATCACCTCGGCGCGCGGCTCGGGGCCGGTCTTCTTCCAGTTCAGGCGGCGCACGATATTGCGGCCGAGCCGGATCGCGTCCTGCTCGTCGGCGGCCAGGTAGTCGGCCAGACCCGAAGTGCGGGCGTGCATTTCGGCACCGCCCAGGGTTTCGTCGTCGGAATCCTCGCCGGTGGCCATCTTCACCAGCGGCGGGCCGGCGAGGAAGACCTTCGCGCCCTCCTTGACCATCACCACATAGTCGGACATGCCGGGGATGTAGGCGCCACCGGCGGTCGAGTTGCCGAATACCAGGGAGATGGTGGGGATCCCGGCGGCCGAGGCCTGGGTGAGGTCGCGGAACATCGCGCCACCCGGGATGAACACCTCCTTCTGCGTCGGCAGATCCGCGCCCGCGGACTCGACCAGCGAGATCACCGGGAGTCGGTTCTCCTTGATGATCTCGTTGATCCGGAACTGCTTGCGCAGCGTCCACGGGTTCGACGCGCCACCACGCACTGTCGGGTCGGGCGCCACGATCATGCACTCGACACCCTCGACAAGGCCGATCCCGGCGATCGTCGACGCGCCGACCTGGAAGTCACTGCCCCAGGCGGCGAGTGGGCACAGTTCGAGGAACGGCGAGTCCTCGTCGAGGAGCAGTTCGATGCGCTCCCG
Source organism: Nocardia sp. NPDC058633 (assembly GCF_042717045.1). Taxonomy (NCBI): domain Bacteria; kingdom Bacillati; phylum Actinomycetota; class Actinomycetes; order Mycobacteriales; family Nocardiaceae; genus Nocardia; species Nocardia sp. NPDC058633. The sequence goes on along the minus strand of NZ_JBHXRA010000027.1, from coordinate 44,413 downwards.
CGCGGTCAGCTTGCCGCGCTTGTGGTGGCGGGCCACCTTGTCGGGGCCGCCGCCGGCGATGGCCTTGGCGAACTCAGCCTCGACCTCGGTGAGCTTGACCGACATCGCCTCGGCGGCCGCGGTGTACTCGGGCGAGGCGGTGTCGATGATGGAACGGAAGGTCGTCACGACTGGTACCCCAATACTTTCGACGCCAGCATGGTCAGGATCTCGTTGGTGCCGCCGCCGATGCCGATGATGCGCACATCGCGGTAGATGCGCTCGACCTCGGCCTCGCGCATGTAGCCCATCCCGCCGTGCAACTGCACGGCCTGGTTGGCCACCCATTCGGCGGTGTCGACCGCATTGTTCTTGGCGAAGCAGACCTCGGCGATCAGGTTCTGCTCACCGGCGACGTAGCGCTCGACGAGCGCACGGGTGTAGGTGCGGGAGATGTCCACGCGCTGCGCCATGTCGGTCAAGGTCATCTGCACCTTCTGGCGGCTGATCAGCGGACGCCCGAACGTCTCGCGATCGCGACACCACTGCACGGTGAGATCGAGTGCGCGCTGGGCCAGCGAATACGCCTGGACCGCAAGGCCTACTCGCTCGCTGACGAACGCGGCGGCGATCTGGGCGAAGCCACTGTTCTCGGCGCCGACCAGGTTCGAGGCGGGCACCCGCACATCCACATACGACAGCTCGGCGGTATCCGAGGCCAGCCAGCCCATCTTCTCCAGCTTGCGGCTGACGGTGAAGCCGGGCGTATCGGTGGGCACCAGGATCAGCGAAACACCCGCCGCGCCGGCACCGCCCGTGCGCACCGCGGTGACCACGAAGTCGGCGCGACAGCCCGAGGTGATGAACGTCTTGGCGCCGTTGATGATGAAGTCCTCACCGTCGCGCACGGCGGCGGTGGTGAGGTGACCGACATCGGAACCGCCACCGGGCTCGGTGATGGCCAGCGAGCCGATCAGGTCACCGGCCAGCGTCGGCTTGGCCCACTTGTCGATCTGGGCCTGGTTGCCCGAGGCGATCATGTGCGGCAACGAGATACCGCAGGTGAACAGCGACGCCCACAGGCCACCGGAGGCACCGGCGAGATGGATCTCCTCGCCGACGATCAGCGAATCGATGGCGTCGCCGCCCTCACCGCCCGCCGATTCCGGGTACTCGATACCGAGCAGGCCGAGTTCGCCCGCCTTCTTGTGCAGTTCGCGCGGCAGCTCGCCCGCGCGCTCCCAGGCGTCGAGGTCGGGCAGGATGTCCCGCTCGACGAACCCACGCACCGTGGCGCGCAGCTCTTTTCGCTCCGGCGTTTCCCAAACAGACGTCATGCCTGTGTCTCCTGTCGCATGATCGGGCGCCCCACGTGGTTACGCTCCGCTGCCGCCTCCGGGCGCTGGCCGATCATGCGAGCAGCTCCGTCGGCATATCGATGTGGCGGGAGCGCAGCCATTCGCCGAGCCCCTTGGCCTGCGGGTCGAAACGCGCCTGATAGGCGACGCCCTTGCCGAGCAGGCCGGAAATGATGAAGTTGACCGCGCGCAGATTGGGCAGCACGTGGCGGGTGACGGTCAGTTCGGCCGTCTCGGGAAGAAGTTCCTGCAGCTTTTCAACGGTGAGGGTGTGCACGAGCCAGCGCCACTGGTCGTCGGTGCGCACCCACACGCCGATATTGGCGTCACCGCCCTTGTCGCCGCTGCGGGCGAGGGCGATCGCGCCCAGCGGCACGCGACCGGTCTCGGCGGGAGGCAGCGGCGCGGGCAGCTCGGGTTCGGAAACAGGTTCGAGGACCAGGGTTTCCGTGGCGGGGGCGATATCGACTCGGGTGCCGTCGGCCAGCACCGCGACGTGGGGCACCTCGTGCGCGTCGACGAAGCCGGGAGTGAAGACACCGTAGGGGGAACCGTTCCCGGGCAGCGCGGTGAAGCTGGCTCCCGGGTAGCTGGCCAGCGCCAATTCCACCGCGACACTGGAGAACCCGCGGCCGACCTTGTTCGGGTCGGGATCGCGCACCACACAGCGCAGCATCGCGCTGGCCTGCTCCTCGGTGTCGGCGTCGGGGCGGTCGAGGCGGGCCAGCGTCCAAGTGAGTTCGGCGGGCTTGTCCGGCAGCCAGGACTCCAGCTGCCGTTGCGCCAGTGCGGCTTTGGCTTCGATATCGAGGCCGGTGAGGACGAACGACATCTCGTTGCGGAAGCCGCCGAGCGTGTTGAGCGAGACCTTGAGCTGCGGCGGCGGCGCCTCGCCGGTGACGCCGCTGATCAGCACGCGATCCTTGCCCTCCTGACTCAGCGCGATGCTGTCGAGGCGGGTGGTGACGTCGGGTCCGGCGTAGCGCGCGCTCTGGATCTCGTACATGAGCTGGGCTTCGACGGTGTCGACGGTGACCGCGCCACCGGTGCCGTCGTGCTTGGTGATCACGCAGGAGCCGTCGCGACGGATCTCGGCGATCGGGAAGCCGGGGCGGCCGATGTCACCGAGTTCGGTGAAGAAGGCGAAGTTGCCGCCGGTGGCCTGGGTACTGCACTCGATCACGTGCCCGGCGACCACGGCACCGGCCAGTGCGTCGTAATCGGTTCGGCCCCAGCCGAAATGGGCCGCGGCCGGACCGACGATCACCGAGGCGTCGGTGACCCGGCCGGTGACGACGATGTCGGCGCCGGAGTTCAGGCATTCGACGATGCCCCACGCACCGAGGTAGGCGTTCGCCGTGAGCGGCTGACCGAGATCGAGCTCGGCGGCACGCGCGACCAGGTCGTCGCCCTCGACGTGGGCGATCTTGGCGTCGAGCCCGAGTTCGGCGGCGACCTTGCGCAACTCGTCGGCCAAGCCCGCCGGATTCAGCCCGCCGGCATTGGCGACGATCTGGACGTTCTTCTCGAGGGCCAGGCCCAGGCAGTCCTTGATCTGCTTCACGAAGGTCTTCGCGTAGCCGAGGCCAGGGTCCTTCATCCGGTCGCGGCCCAGGATCAGCATAGTGAGCTCGGCGAGGTAGTCGCCGGTCAGCACGTCGAGATCGCCGCCTTCGAGCATCTCGCGCATGGCACTGAGACGGTCACCGTAGAACCCGGAACAATTCCCGATCCGGATCAGGTCCGGGTCAGCGGAGAGAGCACTCATGGCACCCAGGATCGCAGCGGTTCAGAAAAAAAGCAAGCATGCGTGCTTGTTAATTGTGGGCAATCGACCAGGCAAGATGGAGCCCATGCTGTCCGTCCTCCTCTTCGCCCTCGCCGGATTCCTGCTCGGCGGCGCGTACACGTCCTGGAAGAACAATCGCGCCTTGGCGATCGGTTTGATCGTCGCCGCCGTCCTCGCGGGCCTCGGCGCCGCGCTCTGGCTGCAGTAGCAAGACTTTCGCAAGATCAGGGCAAGGCTCACGCTGTTGGCTTGCCCACATGTTCACCTGGTATGTCGGACTGCTCGCAGTCAGCGGCCTCGCGATGATCGTCATGGCCAACCTCGACAACGGCCGCAACGAACTCTCGCGTGCCCTCAACGCCGTGTTCGGCATCGTCTTCCTCGGCTACGCGGGCTACCTGGCTTTCGTGTTCGACGGCGGCGACTACCTGATCTTCTTCTCCGCGTTCATCCTGCCGGTGCTGATGACCATCGACTTCGTGCGCTCGACGAACTGGCAGGCGCTGACTTCGCGGCCGACCCCGACCCAGAAGGCCTTCCGCGAGTACTGGAAGGAACAGGATCGGCTGTCGAAGCGCTCAGCTCGCCGTGTGTAGCTTGAAGATCCGCACGTCCTCGGGGACGCCGCTCAGCGGCGCGGCCCAGAAGTTGCGCTTGTAGGCCTTGGCGACAACACCCAGCTCACCGAGGGTTTCCGGGCGCAGAGCGGCCAGAGTGGTACTCGACAGCATCATGTTGCCGTTGCCGCCCGCCTCCATCATGCGGGCGGCGATATTGACGTCGACACCGAGCCAGTCGCCACCGAACTCGCGGGGCGATCCGGTGTGCAGGCCGACCCGCATGCGCGGGGTGTAGCCGTCGATCTCGACCGCGGCGAGGTTGCGCCGCGCCGCCAGTGCGGCCCGCACGGCACGATCGGGCGAGGAGAACACCGCCATCAGGCCGTCGCCCATCCGCTTGACCACCTGACCGCCACGCTCCACGATCGGCGGCTCGATGGCCCTGGCGACCTTGCGCAGCAGTTCCAGGGTGCGCTCGTCGCCCACCGACAGCGACCAACTCGAGAACCCGACCAGGTCGGTGAACACGATGGTCACCTCCTCGGAGCCGCGCCCACGACCGATCCGCTCCAGCCCGGCCTGCCATACCTGAAGGGCACCGAAACCGATCTCCCTGGCCGCGGTCGGGGCACCGCCGACGATCTTGTCCGCTGCCCGCGCTACCGCGCGCGCACCTCCCGGACCCGTCACCGACAGCGGATCACCGAACGCGGGGTCACCGGGCAGCTGCTGACGCGCCCTGCGCACGGCACCGATCAAGTCGGCCCGACGGTTGGCGGCCTGCAGCTTCGACGAAAGCTGGGCGCGCTTCCTGCCTGCGCGCGCCGCGCTGCCGGGTTCGCCGGATTCACTCACGATCGGCTCCAACGGAATGGAGATATCCGCGGCAGGCTCGCGCCGCGGATTCACCCCGCCAGAAGGCGTTTCACTCACGCCCCGAGGGTATCTCACCAGACGACGACCGCCGGTCCGCTGCTTGTGTGCAGCGGACCGGCGGTCCTCCCTTCGAGCTACCGGGCAGCGGAAGCCCGAAGGGTCGGGTCGCGCGACCTCCCGACAAGGTCGCGACCCTCGCGTCCCGGGCCATAACGAGGGCGGCCCGGGTTGGATTATCAGGCGTCGCGGCGGTTGACCAGTACGAGCGCACCGGCGAACACGATCGCCACGAACGCGATGAAGTAGATCAGACTGCCCCACACGCCCCAGTGCCAGTCCGCGGCGTACTCCTCGACACTCAGGAAACGGTTCGCGTTCTGGAACGGCAGGAACGGCTTGACGGTACGGCCGAAGCTGCCGAACGCGCCGAGCAGGTTCTCCAACAGCAGCGACCACAGCACGATCAGCGAGATCGCCGCGGCGGACTGGCGCACCAGCACACCGACACCGATGGCGAGCATCACGCACAGGAAGGCGTAGATCGGAATGCTGTAGATGGCCCGCCAGTTGCCGTCGAGCACGAGCCCGGGGGCATTGTCACCGGCGATCAGTTTGGCGACCACGAACGCGATGAGGGCGAGCACGCCGGTCAGCACGGCCGCGTAGCCACCGACCAGCGCGGTCTTGGACAGGACGACCTTGGTCCGATTCGGCACCGCGAGGAAGCTGTTGCGGATGATGCCGAAGCGGTATTCGCTGGTCACCGTCAGTGCGGCCATGATCATCAGCACCATCACGCCGAAGCCGGCTACGCCCGACACGGCCACGCTCGCCGTGAGCAACGGTGGGCCTTCCGCGGAATCGCCCGCGGTGTCGACGTTGGAGACCAGCGCGATCAGCACGGCCAGGCCGATGCTGAGGACCACCACGGCCGCCGAGCACCACCAGGGCGAGCGAGTCGAGGTGAGTTTGATTCGTTCCGCAGCGAGCACGCCCATCAGAGCGCACCTCCCATCGGCTTGTCGAGGCTGACCTGGTCGAGACCTTCACCGTGGTACTCCACGGCGCCGCCGGTCATCCGCATGAACGCTTCCTCCAGGGAGGCCTGCTTCGGTGCCAGCTCGTAGAGCGTGACGTTGTTGGTGCCCGCCACCTTGCCGACCTCGTCGGAGGTGACGCCCGCGACGATCAGCGCGGCATCGCCGTCTTCCTTCACGGTCATGCCGTGCGAGGTGAGCAGGCTGCGCAACTGATCCAGCTGTGGGCTGCGCACGCGCACCGACTGCTCGGAGGCGCGGTCGATGAACTCCTTGGTGGAGCCGTCGAACATCAGCTGACCACGACCGATGACGATGAGCTGCTCGGCGGTCTGGGCCATCTCCGAGAGCAGGTGGCTCGAGACGAGCACCGTGCGTCCCTCGGCGGCCAGGCGCTGCATGAACCGGCGGATCCACAGGATGCCCTCCGGGTCGAGGCCGTTGACCGGCTCGTCGAACAGCAGCACCTTCGGGTCACCGAGCAGCGCGCCCGCCAGGCCGAGGCGCTGGGACATGCCGAGGGAGAAGCCGCCCGCGTTCTTGCTCGCCACCTCGGACAGCCCGACCAGTCGCAGTACCTCCTCGACCCGCGACTTCGGGATGTCGTTGGAGGCGGCCAGCCACTCCAGGTGCGCGCGCGCCGACCGGTTGGGGTGCACCCACTTGGCGTCGAGCAGCGCGCCGACCTGCGTCAACGGGCGTTCCAACGCCTGGTAGTGCTTGCCGTTGATGAGCGCGGTGCCCGCGGTCGGCTTGTCCAACCCGAGGATCATCCGCATGGTTGTCGATTTGCCAGCACCGTTGGGTCCGAGGAACCCGGTCACCAGTCCTGGTTGGACGGTGAACGTGAGGTCCTGCACCGCGACGGTCTGGCCGAATTGCTTCGTCAGGCCCTTCAGCTCGATCATGAACCCCAGCTTGCCCGATGAACCCCGCGACGCGCGTCGCCGGGAAGTAGCGAGTCGGGTCATCCTCGAGGATGACCTGCGACCCTTAGACCGATGGGGAAGAAGCCTGAGCCCAGAAACGCCGGGGAATGCGGCCTGCCTGCCTGGCCAGATAGCCCGCCCGCACCGCGGCCGACATCGCCGATGCCATGAGTTCGGGTTCTTTCGCCCTGGTCACCGCGGTTGCCAGCAGCACTGCTGAGCAGCCGAGTTCCATGGCGAGGGCGGCATCGCTCGCGGTGCCGATGCCCGCGTCGAGGATGACGGGCACGCCGGCGGCGGCGACGATCATCTCGATGTTGTGGGGGTTGCCGATCCCCAGACCCGTGCCGATCGGCGAGCCGAGCGGCATCACCGCGGCGCAGCCTGCCTCTTCGAGGCGGCGGGCGAGAACGGGGTCGTCGGTGGTGTAGGGCAGGACGACGAAACCGTCGTCGACGAGCTTTTCGGCGGCGTCGAGCAGTTCGAAGGGGTCGGGCAGCAACGTGCGTTCGTCGGCGACCACTTCGAGCTTGACCCAGTTGGTGTCGAGTGCCTCGCGGGCGAGCTGGGCGGTGAGGACGGCCTCGGCGGCGGTGCGACAGCCCGCGGTGTTGGGCAGCAAGGTGATGTCGAGGCGCTTCAACAGGTCGAGGACGCCGGTGCCACCCGCGGCGTCGACTCGCCGCATGGCGACGGTGGTGAGTTCGGTGCCGGAGGCGATCAGTGCCTGTTCGAGCACGGCGAGGTTCTCGGCGCCGCCGGTGCCCATGATCAAGCGGGAGCCGAACTCCTTGTCGGCGATGCGCAACGGCGTCTCAGCCACCCTGCACCGCCGTGAGCACCTCGATGGTCCAGCCACGGCCCACCGGTTCGTCCCAGCGGGATTTCGAGAAGACCGCGCCGTCGACCGCCAATGCCACGCCCTGACAGGGCAATTCGAGCACGGCCAGCAGTTCGCGGACGCTGAGCGGCTCGGGGAACTCGTGGTCGACACCGTTGACGGTGACGCCGATCGGGATGGTCGAGGTCATCGAACTCCTCCTTGCGACAGAGTCGGCATCGTCGATGCCGGAAAACGTTGGGGTGAAGCAGCTTCCACGACCGCGGGGGTGGCACCGTCGAGCAGCGCGGGTACGACCGCCGCGGTGAGGGCGAGAGTGAGCATGCCGTTGCGGCCGTGCCCGGTGGCGGCGACGACGCGGTCGTCGAGGTGGCCGAGCAGCGGGAGGTTGTCGGGGGTGCCCGGCCGGGAGCCCGCATTCGCTTCGGCCAGTTCGTATTCGGCGATGCCGGGCAGGACCGCCTCGGCATCGGCGATCAGGTCGCGAACGCCGCCGACGGTGACCGTGGTGTCGAAGCCCGCCTCGTATTGTGTCGCACCGACGACGACTCCGTCTGCACGGGGAACGAGGTAGACCGGTCGGCCGTGGACCCTGGCGCGGATCACCCTGGTCGGTGCCGGACCGACACCGGGCCTGCGACGCAACCGCAGGATCTCGCCCTTCACCGGACGTACCGGCAGGCCGGGCCAGAGTTCGGCCGAGCGCGCACCCGCCGCGAGGACGACCCGGTCGTGCGGTAGATCATCCAGCGCGACCACTGATTCGGTGCGGATCTCGATGCCCGCGCAGGCTCGCCGAAGCGCCCGAAGCACGCGGCGGTTGTCGATGGCGGGTTCGGATCTCGCGTGCAGGCCCGCGCGGACGGTGCGCGCCAGCGCGGGTTCCAGCGCGCGCACCCCGGCGCGGTCGAGCACTCGCAGGTCGTGGCCGAAACCGGCCAGCCACTCCGAGACGGTGCGCAGGTCGGCGGCATCAGCGCCGTCGAGGGCGACGGTCAATGTCTCGTCGGCCACGAACATCGTCTCGCCAGAGATCTCGCGCAGACTTTCGGCGAAGGCGGGCCACCGCGCGAGCGCGGCAGCGCCGAAGGCGAGCACCCGATCCTCACCGGGCCAGCCTTCGGACAGGGGTGCGAGCATGCCGCCTGCCACGTAGGAGGCGCCGCGCGCGGGTTCCGGGTCGTACACGGTGACCGTCCAGCCCGCGTCGGCCGCTCGCCATGCGACGGCGAGTCCGACGGCGCCGCCGCCAACGACCGCCAGCGTTCGCATCGCGTTCCCACCTGTCTCGATCAGCGGCTGCTGCCGCGGGTTCTCGGGCTTACTCCCCCGATCTTCCTCCCCCGCCGGTCACGCCTTGGTCGCGACCTGAAGATCGGTCGATTTCGGGCGGCCGCGCACCGCATTCGGAGAGGGCCGAAGCCGACGTCCGGGCTACGCGGCACTCGCGTCTCAACGGTAGCGCGACTACCGTCGACATCGTGCAGCCCTCCCATCCGAACCGTTCCGTCCCGCCCCGGGAGCGCCTGTCGAGTGCGCTGCTGTATCTGTGCACCGACGCGCGGCGGGAAAAGGGCGACCTGGCCAGATTCGTGGACGCGGCGCTCGCCGGTGGCGTCGATATCGTGCAGCTCAGGGACAAGGGGTCGCCGGGCGAGGCCGAATTCGGTCCGCTGGAGGCGAAAGCCGAGTTGGGTGCCCTCGCCGAGATCAAGGCCGCCACGCGCCGCCACGGTGGCCTGCTCGCGGTGAACGACCGCGCCGATATCGCGCTGGCCGCGGGCGCCGACGTGCTGCACCTGGGACAGGGCGACCTACCGCCCGCCTACGCCCGCCGCATCCTCGGACCCGATGTCGTGATCGGCCGCTCCACCCACAACCGCAACCAGGCGGGCCTCGCCGCGATCGACGGCCACCTCGACTACTTCTGCACCGGCCCGATCTGGACCACCCCCACCAAGCCGGGCCGCCAGGCCGCGGGCATCGATTTCCTGCGCTCGACCACCGAGTCCCACCCGACGCTGCCCTGGTTCGCCATCGGCGGCGTCGACATGCGGCGACTGCCCGACGTCCTGGCGGCCGGCGCTCGCCGCGTGGTCGTCGTCCGGGCGATCACCGAGGCCGCCGACCCGGAAGCGGCCGCCCGCGAACTCAAGCAAGCCCTGCTCGCCGCGAACTGACCGCGGACGGGCTGGTGCGACTCGCGATCGCGAAGGCGCCGACGGCTCGGACCTGGCGCTGGTCACCGCGAGCCGAGGCCGCGTCGCGTTCGGCGACGGCCGTCTTCGCCGCCGACGAACGCCCTGTGTCCGACTGTTCAGGACAGGACATCGGCTCGGGTGATGGCCGGGCCCCCGGTCAGCGCGACATCGAGGACCACCTCGATACCAGGGCCGTCGGCACACCCGTGCAACCAGAAAAAGCCCTGGTCGGGCAGTTCGACTGTGCGGGGTAGCGCATCGGCGAGTTCGGCGTCGGCCGCGAGGCGCACCCGCAACGGCACCGCGCGCAGTTCGGTCCAGGCGAGGGCGAAGCCGGGGTGCAACGGCAGGTCGGCGACCTCGTCCTCGGGAACCCAGGCCAGTTCGGTGCTCTCCCTGTTGGCGACCGTGGGCAGCGGCTTGTCGGCGTCGGCGATGACAGTGATGTAGGTCCACCCGCTCGCGGCGGTCATGGTGAGGCGCTCGGCGCGGACCCGGAGGTCACCGGCGGTGATGCCCGCTTCCTCCTCGGCCTCTCGCACCGCGGCGTGCTCGGGTGACTCGTGCGAATCCCGCGCCCCACCGGGCAGCGCCCAGGTACCGCCCTGATGGCTCCACGCCGCCCGATGCTGCAACAGCACCGCGGACCCGCCGCCGGGCAACGGCGCGCGCAGCAGCAGCCCCGCCGCACCGAACTTGCCCCAGTGCTTGACCCCGTCGGGGCTCTTGTACCAGCCATCTCCGTCGCCGCGCATCCCATACTCTTTCCTGCGAGCAGCCGAACAGCAACCGCTTCGGGGGTGTGTGAGGGGCTGCGCTACCCGTGGCCCCACAATAAACTCCGCACAGGTAGGTGCGCACGAACAACACCGGGAGGTGAACGATGGACGAGCCGGGGAATCGCAATGCCTCGACCGAGGTGGCGGCCGTCCGTGTTCGCCCGTCAGCGCAGGCCACAACGGGTGCCGAGCACTCCGAGACGCCGGCGGCGGCGCCGGTATCGCCACGATGGGCGCCCTTGCGCCGACCGAACGTGCCCGTCGACCGGCCGCCCGCACCCGACGTCAGAGCGTTGCGCGCCCAGTTCCAGCCCGCCCGGTTGCGCGGATTCGCGCAATCCTCGCCGGGTCGGCTCGTCGCCGCGGGACTGGTCCTGATGGTGCTGTGCGTCACCGCGGGCGCGGTGACTTCGACGACCGTGAGTGAGCGCCAGCAAGCGCTCGGCGTCCTGCTCGACGACACCGAACCCGACGCGCATTCGGCCAATCACCTCTACACGTCACTGTCGATCGCCGACGCCGCCGCCGGCACCGCGTTCATCGCGGGCGGACTCGAACCGCAGGCGGTGCGCGATCGCTACACCCAGGCCATCGGCGAAGCCGCCGCCGAGCTGGTGACCCAGGCCGGGCACATCTCCGACGAGGAAGCCGCCGACCCGACCGGAACCGATCGCCGCCTGCGCACCGGCATCGCGACCGGACTGCCGGTCTACAGCGGACTGATCGAAACCGCGCGGGTGAATAATCGCAACGGCTACCCCGTCGGCGCGGCGTACCTGAGCGAGGCCTCGCACCAGATGCAGACCGGACTGCTGCCCATGGCCGAGGAACTCGAAGACCACCGATTCGACGCGGTCACCGCCGCGCAGTACCGGCACGTGCAGCCGCCGTGGACGGCGATCCTGCTGCTGGTGGTGGCGCTGGGCGCACTGATCTGGGTGCAGGTCGAGCTGGCGCGGCGCTCACGCCGATTCTTCAATGTGGGCCTGTTGGTCGGCACCGGCGCGCTGGCGGTGACGCTGATCTGGACGGTGGCGGCCGGTTCGGTCTCCGCGGTGGCGATGATCCGCTGCCGCGACGAGGGCGCGGTGCCGTCGGCGAGGTTGGCCGAGAGCCGGATCCTGGTGCAACAGGCACGATCGGCGGAAATGGTGAAGCTGGTGCGCCGCGACGCGACCGGCGACTACGACCGCACGTTCGATACGAACGCCGCACGGCTCAACGAACTGCTCGCCGGCTATTCCGAGGACGCCCCCGCGCGCGACGAAGTGGCGCACGCGCGCGCCGCGCTGGCCCGCTGGCAGTCGGCCCATCAGCGAATGAACGACACACTCGAGCGTGGCGATTTCGTCGGCGCGGCCGCCGTCGCGACCGGTCCGAGCGCCGCCGATTCGGCCGCCCACGTCGACGCGCTCGACCGGGCACTGGACAAGGCAGGCGCGGCGACGCGAGAAACATTGCGCGCCAAGGTTTCGCAGGCGACCGACGTGCTCTCCTTCCTCGCCCCCGGGGCGTTCGTGCTGGGGATCGCGGCGGCGGTGTGTGTCGCGCTGGGGCTGTGGCCGCGGTTGCGGGAGTACCGGTGAGGCGCGGACGCGTCCTCGCGGCGCTGGTGCTGGTCGGTCTGCTCGCCGGCTGTTCCGACAGCACCCCGGCGCCGGATGAGCGCGGGGTCTATTCCGAACCGCCGTTGCCCGCCAAGGCGATTCCGATCGGCACCGATACCCCCGTGCCCCCCACCGGTGGCGAGCAGTGCGGCGATCCGACCGCGAGCCTGCGGCCGAGTACCGCCTCCGGCCCGACGATCGCCGCCATCAGGGCGCGCGGCAGGCTGGTCGTCGGCCTCGACGCGGGCAGCAATCTGTTCAGCTTCCGCGATCCGCTCAGCGGGCGCATCGTCGGCTTCGACGCCGACATCGCCCGCGAGATCGCCCGCGACCTGCTCGGTAACCCCGATCTGATCGAATACCGCAGTCTCGCTTCGGAGGAGCGCGAGCGCGCACTGCAGGACCACACCGTCGACCTGATCGCGAAGACGATGACGATCACCTGCGAACGACGTCAGCGGGTGGCGTTCTCCACGGTGTATCTGCGGGCCGACCAGCGGGTGCTCGCGGTGAAGGGTTCGGGCATCGGCGGGCTGGCCGATCTCGCGGGCAAGCGCGTGTGCGTGGTGCGCGGCACCACCTCGCTCGACCACATCCGCCGCGACCAACCCGCCGCCACGATCCTGACGGTGCCGACCTGGGCCGACTGCCTGGTGGTTCTGCAACAGCGTCAGGTCGACGCGGTGAGTACCGACGATTCGATCCTGGCGGGCCTGGCCGCCCAGGACCCCTACACCGAGGTGGTCGGCGGCAGTATCAGCGCCGAACCGTACGGCATCGGCATCCCCAAAGGCGACGACGACCTGGTGCGTTTCGTCAACGCCACACTGGACCGCATCCGCAACGACGGCACCTGGACCCGCATCCACCGTCGCTGGCTCGCGACCCTCGGCGAGACACCGAGTCCGCCCGCCCCGAAGTACCAGGACTGACGGCCATGAGTGCGATTCCTCCCCCTGACGAAGCAGGACAACGCGATTCGGCCCGCGATGAGCCTGCTCCTGCGCGCCCCGACCCGACCTCCGGCGACCCGATACCCGCCGACCCGACGCCGCGGGTCGCGCCCCCGAGCGAGCCGGAACGACGCGAGTCCACTCAGCTGACGCAGCGGCACCGACCGGGCACGCTGCCCGGCGGGTGGACGCTGCCCGCAGGCCGAGCCGACGACGAGACCCGACCGCTGCCCAAACTCACCGCAGCGGCGGCCGCGGCTTTCGCCAGGAAGCAGGCGAGCAGCCGCGACCAGACCCCGGCGACCGATGCCACCCGGCGCGCCGAGGAGTCCGCCGCGCTCCAGCGCTCGGCCGAGGCCGACAGCGCAGACACGGCGCAGCACGTCGAGGAGCAGGTCGCCACCCAGCGGGCGAGCCGACCGGGGATGATGCCCGGAACCGGACCCGCGGCGTACGCGCCGACCGAAGCCGCGCGACGAGCCCCCGTGACCGCACCACACGCGGCTACCGAAGCCGCGCAACGAGCCCCCCTGACCGCACCGCACGCAGCCACCGAAGCCGCGCAGCGGGTCGATCCGTCGGGCACACCCGACGATCCCGAAGCCTGGGGTTCCGCGCCGCAGACCATGGCCAACACCACGCGGTCGGGGCGCAGTGTGCGAACGGCGCGTTCGCGGCCGACGCGCAGGCTCGGCGCGGGGCTGGTGCCGATTCCGACGGTCACCCCGGCCGATCCGCGCGACGCCGTGCTGACGGATCCGATGGTCTCGGAAGGTCGGCGTTTCTGCTGGCGCTGTGGCAATCCGGTCGGGCGGTCGACGCCCGCGCGGGCCGCGTCGACCAGCGGCGAATGCGAAACCTGCGGGGCTGCTTACGATTTCCGCCCCTCTTTGCACGAGGGCGATATGGTCGCCGGGCAGTACGAGATCCAGGGGTGCATCGCGCACGGTGGGCTCGGCTGGATCTATCTGGCCATCGACCGCAATGTGAGCGATCGGTGGGTGGTGCTCAAGGGGCTGTTGCACGCGGGCGACGCGGAGGCACAGGCCGTCGCGGTGGCCGAACGGCAGTTCCTGGCCGAGGTGGCGCACCCGAGCATCGTCAAGATCCACAATTTCGTCGAACACACCGCCAGCGACGGATCCACCGGCTACATCGTGATGGAGTACGTGGGCGGACATTCGCTGCGCGACATCCTCGATGCCAGGCCACGCGGGGAGCAGATGCCGCTGGCCGAGGCCATCGCCTATGTATTGGAGATCCTGCCCGCGCTCGAACACCTGCATTCGATCGGCCTCACCTACAACGACCTCAAGCCCGACAATGTGATGGTCACCGAGGACCAGGTGAAGCTGATCGACCTCGGCGCGGTCGCGACCATCGACGCCTACGGAAATCTCTACGGCACCAAGGGTTTCCAGGCACCCGAGATTGCCCGCACCGGGCCGACGCCCGCCTCCGATGTCTACACCGTCGGCCGCACCGTCGCCGCGCTCACGCTGGCCCTGCCCAGCGAGCACGGCCGCTACCTCGACGGTATCCCCGACCCGGCCGACGAACCCCTGTTGGCGCGCTACGAGTTCTTTCACCGATTCCTGCTCACCGCCACCGATCCCGATCCGGCACAGCGGTTTCCGTCGGCACGGGCGATGTCGGCGCAGCTGGCCGGTGTGCTGCGCGAGATCCTCGCTTTCGACACCGGCACCGAACATCCACAGCTGTCCACAGTGTTCAGTCCACAGCGCACCAGCTTCGGCACCGAGGAACTGATCAGCCAGACCGACGCCTACCTCGACGGCGTCGGTCGCTCACCGCTGCTCGATTCCCGCGAGGTGGTTGCCGCACTGCCGATTCCGTTGATCGACCCCGCCGACCCGTCGGCCCCGCTGCTGGCCGCCACCGCCAACCCGGAGCCGGAACGGGTACTCGAGGCGCTGCACGACTCCCGCGAACGCGCCGAGGCCGACCCCGACAACGCCCCCGAGACCCTGGCGAACGAACTGCTCTTCGCCGAGGCGCGAGCGCGACTGGAACTGGGCGAGTCGGCGGCGGTACTGCACATGCTCACCCGGGTGCCCGATGAATCAGATTGGCGCACAGACTGGTTCACCGGCCAGGCCCACCTGCTCGAGCTCGACTACGAGGCCGCCTTCGCCTCGTTCGAGGCGGTGCTGCGGGTACTTCCGGGTGAGATCGCGCCCAAGCTGGCACTGGCGGCGACCGCGGAACTCATCCTGCAACACTGGGATTCCGCGGCGCCCGAACAGTGGCGCAGCTTCGCCGAACGCTATTACGACACCGTCTGGCGCACCGACCGGGCGGTGGTGAGCGCGGCGTTCGGCCTCGCCAGGCAGCTGGCGGTGGCGGGGCGCGTGGGCGAAGCGGTGCACGCGCTCGACGACGTGCCCGCCGCCTCCCGGCACTTCACCACCGCACAGACCACCGCGATCCTGTTGTTGCTCACCAGCTCCCCCGTCGCCGAACTCGACGAACAGATCCTGCGGCTGGCCGCCTCGCGCGCCCAGGCGATCGCGCCGGGCGAGCACCGAGCCACCCTCATGCGCACGCTGGTCCAGGGCACCGCGCTGGCTTGGCTGCAGGCCGGGAACACCCCGAAACGCAAGGACGCCAAACTGTTCGGCCGCGACTTCACCGAACGTGAGCTGCGCGACGGCACCGAAACCGGCTTGCGGTCCCTGGCCCGCAACGCACCGGACCGCGACCATCGCTACGCCCTCGTCGACCTCGCCAACTCGCTACGACCCAAGTCGTGGTTCTGAGCGCGCGATCACCGCGCGCCGACCAGGTCGTGGGCCGCGCGAGCGATGGCCAGTTCTTCGTTGGTCGGCACCACCAGCACCGTCACCGGAGCGAAGTCCGGTGAGATCCGGCGGACGCCAGGGGTTCTCGTCTCGTTACGCGCCGGGTCGACTTCGATACCGAGTGCCTGTAGCCCCGCCAGTGCGTCGGCGCGCACCGCGGGACTGTTCTCGCCCACGCCCGCGGTGAAGACGACGACGTCGACGGTGCCCAGTTCCACCAGGTAGGCGCCGAGGTAGCGGCGCAGGCGGTGGATGTAGACGTCGTAGGCGAGCTTGGCGGTGGCATCGCCACCATCGATGAGCTGCTGCAACTCGCGGAAGTCGTTCACCCCGCTCATTCCTTTGAGACCGGAACTGCGATTGAGCAGTTGTTCCACCTGACTCACGTCCAGATCGGCGGCCCACATGAGATACGGGATCACGCCGGGGTCCAGATCGCCCGGCCTCGTCCCCATCACCAGCCCCTCCAGCGGGGTCATGCCCATGGTGGTGTCGATCGCGACGCCGCCCTGGATCGACGAAGCGGACGCGCCGTTGCCCAGGTGGAACACGATCTGGTTCAGCTCTTCGGTCGGCCTGCCCAGATACTGCGCGGCCTTGCGCGACACGTATTGGTGCGAGGTGCCGTGGAAGCCGTACTTGCGAATGCCGTGGGCCGTCGCGAGTTTCGCGTCGATCGCGTAGGTCTTGGCGGCGTCGGGCATCGCGTGGAAGAACGCCGTGTCGAAGACCGCGACCTGGGGGATGCCGGGCAGCAGCTCTGTCGTCGACTCGATGCCGACCACATTGGCGGGGTTGTGCAGCGGCGCGAGCACCGACAGTTTGTCGATCGCGTGCAACACCTCGTCGGTGATCAGGGTCGGCTCCCAGAACACCTCGCCGCCGTGGACCACCCGGTGCCCGACCGCGCCGATACCGATGGTGGTCAGGTCGAGGCCGGTCTCGCGGAACATCTCGAACGCGCGCAGCAGACCGGCTTTGTGGTCCGGGATCGACCCCTTGTACTCGAGTTCGGCGGTGCCCGCCTCGTGCGCGATCCGCCCGCCGTGCGGTTCGCCGATCTTCTCGACCAGCCCGGAGGCGAGAACGTCTCCCGAGACAGCGTGCAGCAGTTGATATTTGATCGAGGAGGAGCCGCTGTTCAGCACCAGTACCAGGTCGCTCACTCGGCATCTCCCTGCGCCTGGATGGCGGTGATCGCCACGGTGTTGACGATGTCGGCGACCAACGCGCCACGCGAGAGGTCGTTGACGGGCTTGCGCAGACCCTGCAGCACCGGCCCGATCGCGACCGCGCCCGCGCTCCGCTGCACCGCCTTGTAGGTGTTGTTGCCGGTATTGAGGTCGGGGAAGACGAACACCGTTGCCTTACCGGCTACGTCGGAATCGGGCAGCTTCGTGCTGGCGACGGAGGGCTCGATCGCCGCGTCGTACTGGATCGGGCCTTCCACCGGCAGTTCCGGCGCACGTTCGCGCACGATCTCGGTGGCCGCGCGGACCTTGTCGACATCGGCGCCGGTGCCGGACGCACCGGTGGAGTACGACAGCATCGCCACCCGTGGATCGATCCCGAACCGGGCCGCCGTACCCGCCGACGACACCGCGATATCGGCCAGCTGCTCCGAGGTCGGATCGGGCACCACCGCGCAGTCGCCGTAGGCGAGCACCCGGTCGGCCAGGCACATCAGGAACACGCTCGACACCGTGGAGACGCCGGGCACCGTCTTGATGATCTCGAACGAGGGCCGAATCGTGTGCGCGGTGGTGTGGGCGGCACCGGAGACCATGCCGTCGGCGATTCCCTTGTACACCATCATGGTGCCGAAATAGGAGATGTCGGCCATGGTTTCGCGCGCCCGCTCGAGCGTCATGCCCTTGTGTTTGCGCAGTTCGGTGTACTCGGCCGCGAAGTCGTCGAGGTAGCCGGAGGTTCGTGGGGACATCACCTGGGCGTCGGCGATGTCGACACCGAGCTCGGCGGCGCGGGCGCGCACCGAGGTCTCGTCGCCGAGGATGGTGAGGTCGGCGATCTTGCGTTGCAGGACCCGGCCCGCGGCCCGCAGGATGCGGTCGTCGTCGCCCTCGGGCAGCACGATGCGCTTGCGATCGGCGCGGGCGCGTTCGATCAGGCGGTACTCGAACATCTGCGGTGTGACGACCGCCGAGGACGGAACCTGCACGCGCCGCAGCAGTTCCGACGCGTCGACCCGCTGCTCCATCAGCGCGAGCGCGGTGTCGACCTTGCGCGGGCTGCCCGCCCACATCCGGCCACGGGTGCCGTGCACGGCACTGGCGGTGTCGTAGGTCCCCAGCTCGGTGGCCAGGATCGGCAGCCTGGGACGCAGACCCTCCATCAGCCGCGCGATCGCCGGATGCGGGCGGAGACCACCGTTCATGATCACGCCGGCCAACGACGGAAAGCCCTCCGCCTCATGGGCATTCACCAGGCTGAGCAGCACGTCGGAGCGGTCGCCCGGCGCGATCACCACCACCCCGTCGGAGAGCCGCTCCAAGATGTGTTCGGCGGTCATGCCGCCGACCATGATGCGCAGCGCTTCACGCTGCAGCAATTCCGCGTCGCCACTGTAGATTTCGCCGTCGATCGCCTCACACAGCTCGCCCATGGTCGGCGCCATCAGCAACGGCACCTCGGGCAGCGTCCAGGACGGCACGTCGAAACCGGACAGTGTGGTGGCGATCTCGTCGAGCTCGTCGGGTGCGCAGCGGTTGGCCACGATCGCGACCAGATGCGCGTGCTCGGTGGCGAGCTCGGAGGTACACAGTTCCACCAGTTGCTTCACCTCGCCGGGGGTGCGGTCCGCGCCGCGAACGACCAGCAATACGGGCGCGCCCAGGTTCACCGCGATGCGGGCGTTGAAGCGCAACTCGCTCGGGCTGGCGACGTCGGTGTAGTCGCTGCCCACGATCACCACCGCGTCGCACGCCTTGGCGACATCGTGGAAACGCATCACGATGTCGCTGATCGCGGCGGTGGGGTCGCGGTGCACGTCTTCGTAGGTGACGCCGACGGCCTGCTCGTAGCTGATGTCGGCGGTGCTGTGCTCGAGCAACAGCTCGAGGATGTAGTCGGGTTCGTCGGCGGAGCGGGTGATCGGCCGGAACACGCCGACGCGCGCGGTGGTCGCGCACAGCATGCCGAGGACACCCAGTGCCACCGTAGATTTTCCGGTGTCACCCTCGGGCGAGGCGATGTACACGGTGGACGGTGCTTGTTCGACCATGCTCGCGAGCTTAGTGAATCGGCGGCGATTCAGGGGTTCGGTGTGGTCCGATCGATCGCGTTATAGTCCGGCCCATGACATCGCAGTTCCCGGATCGGCAGTGGGGCTCCCGCACCAACCCCTTGTCGCGCGCAGCCAACCGTTTCGCCGCGACCAGACCGGGTTCTTGGCTGATCCGCACGATCACCCCACTCGATCGGGCCCTGCTCGAACGCACCGACGCCAAGTACACCGTCCTCGGCCCGATCGGTGCCCCGGTGATCCTGCTCACCACCACCGGTCGCAAGTCCGGCGCCGCGCGCACCCAGCCGCTGCTCTACGTGCACGACGGCGACACCCTGTACGTGGTCGGTTCCAACTTCGGCCAGCAGCACCACCCGGCGTGGACGGGGAACCTGATCGCCGACCCGTCGGCCACCGTCGCCATCGCGGGCGAACGGATCCCGGTCACCGCCACCCCGGTCCCCGAGGCCGACCAGGACGCGATCTTCGCCCGCTTCATCGAGATCACCGGCGCCTACGCCGCCTACCGCGACCGCACCACCCGCGACCTGCGCATGTTCGCCTTGCGCCGGACGTAAGCCGCTCGCTTCAGGCCAGGTCGGCGGGGCGGACCCGCAGTTTCGCGGCGATCCGGGCCAGCGCTCGTCCGTCGGCGGCACTCACCTGGTCGAGGAAGGACTCGCGGACCGCGCGCACGTGCGTCGGGGCCGCCGCCACGACCACCGCGTAGCCGGCCTCGGTGAGGGACGCGACCGTGTAGCGCCCATCGTCGGGGTCGGGCGAGCGGGTGACCCAGCCTCGCTGCTCGAAACGTTTGACGACGTTGGACAGCCGTGACAGGGACCCGTTGGCAAGAAAGGCCAACTCGCTCATCCGGATTCGACGCTCGGGAGCCTCGGACAGGTGGCTGAGCACGAGGTACTCGAAGAGGGTCAGCCCGGCCTCGGCGTGCAGCGGCGCCTCCAAGCGGCCCGGCAACAACAGGATGAGCGAGACCAGCCCGGTCCAGGCTTCCTTCTCCTCCTGGTTCAGCCACGCGGGCGCTGCCGCCTCGGCGTCGCCGGATCCTGGGGTCACCGCAGTCATGCCGATTATCATAGCGGCGCCGATTGAGTTCACACGTGAAGTAAAAGTGCGCTAGTCTGACTTCACACATGAAGTCAATCGAAGGGTTCGCACCAATGAGCACCGCCACTTTCACCAGCACCCCCGGGTACGGCCAGAACCTTTTCGACCTGCTCCACTACCGACAGGCGGTCCGCGTCGGAGACCGGGTCGACATCTCGGGACAGGGTGGCTGGAACGACGACATCACCTTCCCCGAGTCACTCGAGGACGAGATCGTCCAGGCCTTCGACAACGTCGAGCGGACTCTCGCGACAGTGGGAGCCACCTGGACAGACGTCATCGCCGTGGACAGCTACCACATCCCCACGGCCGATGATTCGATCGGCGACGAACATACCCGGGTGATGGCCGAGCAGTTCCGCGAGCGCATGGGCGATCGGGCGCCCATCTGGACCGAGATCGGCGTTGCGGCCCTCGGCGCGCCCGGCATGCGCGTCGAGATTCGCGTCACCGCGCTGGTCGGACAACAGGACTGACCGAACCGCGGAAACGAGCTCGCCACGGGGTCGACGCCACGACGCGGTGGGGTGGACGCCCGCACTCGGACGTCCACCCGGCTCGAACCGTCAGACCTTGTCGACCTCGCCGTTCGACAACGCCTTCTGCAGGGAGTTGAACACCGTCAGACCCTGACCGACCATGCCGTTGAGCAACTCGCCCACGCCGTCGGGGCCGTTGAGGACGGTGAGGTTGGCGCCGGCGAGGCCGTGCGAGGCCTGCTTGACGATTTCGGGGAGTTGTTCGATGAGCATCTGGTCCAACGCGATGCGGTTGTTCGACGCCGCCGCTTCGGCCTGAATGCGGGTGCGGTCGGCTTCGGCCACCGCGAGGATTCGGACTCTTTCCGCTTCCGCCTCAGCGGGTTTCACCACTTCGGCTTGGAGCTGCTGTTCGCGCAGTTCGGCGTTCTTCCGAGCCTGTTCGGCCTGGGCGTGCAGGACGGCCTGCCTGGCGATGGCGTCGGCGAGCGGGCCCGCCTGTGCCGCTTCGGCATTGGCTTTGTCGATGTCGCGCTGGTACTCGGCCTTGAGGATCGAGGTCTCGCGCTCGTATTCGGCGCGACGGCGCAACGATTCCTGTTCGGCTTCGGCGGAGCGCTGGGCAGCTTGCGCCTGGGCGATCTGGGCATCACGTTGGACCGCCGCATTGTGCGGCGCGGCAAGGGCATTGATGTAGCCGAGGTTGCCGTCGTCGATCGACTGGATCTGGAACGAGTCGACCCACAGGCCGATATTGCTCATCTCCACCTTGGACGCGATGAGTACCTCGTCGGCCAGCTTCTGGCGTTCGCGGATGATCTCCTCGACGGTCATCGAGCCGACGATCGAGCGCAGGTGACCGGAGAAGATGCGGCCGGTCAGCACCGACATCTCCTGCTCCTGTTCGGACAGGAAGCGTTGTGCCGCGTTGACGATCGACTGGGTGTCGTTGGCGACCTTGAACGCGATCACCGCACGCACATCGAGTTGGATGGCCTGCTTGGTGACGCAGCGCTCCCGAATCTCGGACTCGAACATGGCCAGCGACAGGTAGCGGACTTTCCGGAACAGTGGCACCACCCAGGTGCCGCGCCCGATGACCACCTTGAACGGGGAGTCGTCCTTGGTCTTGGCGCCACTGACCAGCATGGCCTCGTCGGGATCGGGAACGTGATAGCCCAGCATCGCGGGCCCCTTTCATTCAGCGGGAATCGGAATCCAGGTGACCACGTCGACCAGGCGACCCGGGTGGACCGCGACGATCAACACGGTGGTCCAGGCGGCGATCGGCTCCTCTGCTCGGGCGAGGTAGAGCTCGGTGCCCCCGCGAATCGAGATCAGCACCTCGCCCAGTGCGCCTGCCTCCCGAATCGGCGAAGTGATGGTGCCCGTCATGCCGTGCACGGAATCGGTCATCGCGGGTGAACCTCCCTGTCTCGCACCGGATGCCGTCAGCGTACGGAGGGTCGGCTATCAGGCGGTAGCAAAATTCTTATTGACAGTATCCTGTCAAATATGACAGCATACTGTCATGCCGAAGAAAACAGTTCACGTAGCCGTCTACGACACCCTCGCCGACTGGGAAGTGGGGGCCGCGACGGCGCACATCGCCAACGGCAACTGGCACCGGGAGCCCGGAACGTTCGAGGTCGCGACGGTAGGCCTCACCACCGAACCGATCACCACCATGGGGCGCCTGCGAGTGACCCCCGACCTCGCTGTCGCCGATCTGGACCCCACCGACAGCGCGATGCTGATCCTGCCCGGCGCGGACCTGTGGATGGGCCAGGACCTGACCGCGTTCGCGCAGAAGGCCACAGCGTTCGTCGACGCCGGGGTGCCGGTGGCCGCGATCTGCGGCGCCACCTTCGGGCTGGCCAAGGAGGGCTTGCTCGACGACCGCGCGCACACCAGCAACGCGGCGGAATTCCTCGTCTACAGCGGATACGCGGGCGCCGAGCGGTACGCCGAGGTCCCGGCGATCACCGACCGTGACGTGATCACCGCCGACGGCATGTCACCGTTCGAGTTCGCCAGGGAGATCTTCGCGCGTCTCGATCTGTACGAACCGCACGTACTCGAGGCCTGGTACAAGCTGTACGCACAGAAGGACCCGGCCGGGTACGCCGTGCTCGCCGAACACGAAGGGAGCCACGCGGTGTGAACGAGGAACAGGACTTGCTCGACGGCGCCGCCCTCACCGTCTTCCGGCTCAACGGCCAATTCCTCACCATCGGTGACGGATTGTCCGCACCGGCCGGAATCTCGGTGGCCTGGTGGCAGGTGATGGCCGCCGTGCAGGACCAACCACAGCCGGTGGCCGGTATCGCCCGCGCGATGGGCGTCACGCGCCAGAGCGTGCAGCGGATCGCGGACCTGCTGGTCGGCAAGGGTATGTGCGAGTACCGGCCCAACCCCGCGCACAAGCGGGCCAAGCTGGTCGCGATCACCGAAGAAGGCGAGGCCGCCATTCGTCGGATAAATCCGCAGCACGCGGCCATGGCGCACCGGCTGGCGCGGGCACTGGGTCCCACCGAGTTCGCCGCGACGGTCGCGACCCTCACTCGCCTCGCGGCGACCCTCGACACGATCATCGCCGACGAGGATCGGCCCCGAACGTAAAGCGATGCGCGACGGTCGACGCCCCCACCACCGGACGAGGTGGTGAGGGCGTCGATTCGGCGAGGGGCTCAGCTCTGGAGCACGGCCTCGATCTCGAGGGTGAGGGTGATCTTGTCGCCGATCACGGCGCCGCCGTCGGGCAGCGGCATGTCGATGTCGAGGCCGAAGTCGCGGCGCGAGACCACGGTCTTGGCTTCGAAGCCGGCGACAGGGCCGTTGCCCATGCCCGGGCTCACGCCGAGGAACTCGACCTCGAGGCTCACCGGCTTGGTGTTGCCGCGCACGGTGAACTCGCCGTCGACGACGAAATCACTGCCCTCGCCGCGGAATGCGGTGGACTTGAAGGTCATCAGCGGAAACTGCTCGGCATGGAAGAAGTCGGCGGTGCGCAGGTGTCCGTCACGCTGGGCGTTGTCGGTGGTGAGGGAGTCGACGCGGATCTCGGCGTGCGCGGTGGCGGTGCCGTCCTCGGCGATCACGAGGGCGCCGTCGAAGTCGGTGAAGCGGCCGCGGACCTTGCTCACCATCAGGTGACGTACGGCGAAGCCGACGGTGGAGTGGGTGGGGTCGATGGCCCAGGTGCCTGCGGTGAGTCCCTTGGCGATGGCGGTGGTCATGAGTGTTCTCCTTGTGGGTAGGTGTGGATCAGCGATTTGCTGCGAGCAGGTCTTCGAACGGGGTGGTATCGGTAAAGGGGTCGGTGGGCCGGGTAGCGGTCCTGCCGAGGAGCAGCGCGCTGAATTCGGCTGCGGCGCGGTCTATTCGGTTGTTCAGCGCATGATCTGCGCCGTTCGCGCCCCAATCGGTCGACGCCGCGTAGACCGCGGTGGGGACGACGATCGAGCGCAGGTAGGCGAACAGCGGACGAACCGCGTGTTCGAGAGCCAGGGAATGACGTTCGGTACCACCGGTCGCCCCGGCGAGCACCGGCATCGCGGCCAGCGAATCCGGCTCCAGCACATCGAAGAACGTCTTGAACAAACCGCTGTAGGAGGCGCTGAAGATCGGGGTGACGGCGATCAGGCCGTCGGCGGTGACGACCTTCTCGATCGCCGCCCGCAGGGGCGGGGCGGGGAACCCGGTGAGCAGGTTGTCGGCGAGATCGCGGGCGTGATCGCGCAGGTCGACGAAGTCCACCTCGACCTGCCCGCCCAGCTCTCGCGCCGTCGCGGCGGCCAGCCGGTCGGCCAGCAATCGCGTGGACGAAGGCTGCGACAGCCCGGCCGACACCACGGCGATGCGGGTCATGCCGTCACCTCCATCGTTTCCTTCGCGGCCAGCAGCGAGGCGTGGGTCGGCGCGTCCGGCACATGCGCGGGGCGTCGGGCCGCGAATTCCTTGCGCAACACCGGAATCACTTCCTCGCCGAGCAGGTCGAGTTGCTCGAGCACCGTCTTCAACGGCAATCCGGCATGGTCGATCAGGAACAGCTGGCGCTGGTAGTCGCCGAAGTTCTCACGGAAGGTGAGCGTCTTCTCGATCACCTGCTCCGGGCTGCCCACGGTGAGCGGAGTCTGCTCGGTGAACTCCTCGAGCGACGGTCCGTGACCGTAGACGGGCGCGTTGTCGAAATAGGGACGGAATTCGCGCACCGCGTCCTGAGAGTTCTTGCGCAGGAACACTTGCCCGCCGAGTCCCACAATGGCCTGGTCGGCACTGCCGTGGCCGTAGTGCTCATAGCGACGGCGGTACAGGTCGATCAGCCGCTTGAAATGGTCGGTGGGCCAGAAGATGTGGTTGGCGAAGAAGCCGTCACCGTAGTACGCGGCCTGCTCGGCGATCTCCGGGCTACGGATCGAGCCGTGCCAGACGAACGGCGGCACGTCGTCGAGCGGTCGCGGTGTCGAGGTGAACGACTGCAGCGGCGTACGGAACTTGCCTTCCCAGTTCACAACGTCTTCACGCCACAGCCGGTGCAACAGAGCGTAGTTCTCGATGGCAAGGGGGATGCCGTCGCGGATGTCCTTACCGAACCAGGGATAGACCGGGCCGGTGTTGCCGCGGCCGAGCATCAGGTCGACCCGGCCGTCGGCCAGGTGCTGCAGCATCGCGAAGTCCTCGGCGATCTTGACCGGGTCGTTCGTGGTGATCAGCGTGGTGGAAGTGGACAGCGTGATCTTGTCGGTGCGGCCCGCGACATAGCCGAGCATCGTGGTCGGCGAGGACGGCACGAAAGGTCGATTGTGGTGCTCGCCCATCGCGAACACGTCGAGTCCCACCTCCTCGGCCTTCTGCGCGATCGCGACCATCGCCTTGATCCGCTCGGCCTCGGTGGGGGTGCGGCCGGTGGTGGGATCGGTGGTCACATCGCCGACGCTGAAGATTCCGAACTGCACGGGCCCTCCTTTGGTTGCCATGGCAACTATAACCCAGGGGGGCGGCGAACTATTCCGATGCCTACTTGGACATTCGATCACCAGGCCATCAGGGCGGCATCGCCCGAGAGAGAAAATCCCTCATGGCCTGGTGATCAACCGACCATTCGCTCAGTCCGCGAAAGGGTGGCGGGTGCGGCCGACGAGGTCGGCGACCGAGCCGACCACCGCGGTCGGGCGGAAGGGGTAGGCCTCCACCGAGGCCTTCGACGAAATGCCCGAGGTCACCAGCACTGTTCGCAAGCCTGCCTCCAGGCCGGCGATGACGTCGGTATCCATTCGGTCGCCGATCATCACCGTCGACTGGGAATGCGCGCCTATCTGGCGCAGTGCCGAGCGCATCATGAGCGGATTCGGCTTGCCGACGTAGTACGGCTCCTTGCCGGTGGCGCGCGTGATCAGGGCGGCGACCGAACCGGTGGCGGGCAAGACCCCGTCACGCGAGGGGCCGGTGGCGTCGGGGTTGGTGGCGATGAACTTCGCGCCCTTGTCCACCAGCCGGATCGCGGTGGTGATCGCTTCGAAGGAATACGTGCGGGTCTCGCCGAGCACCACGTAGTCGGGATCGCTGTCGGTGAGCACGTAGCCGATCTCGTGCAGCGCGGTGGTGAGGCCGGATTCGCCGACCACATACGCGGTGCCGTTGGGCCGCTGGTCGGCGAGGAAGGTCGCCGTGGCCAGCGCCGAGGTCCAGATCGACTCCTCGGGGATGTCGAGGCCGGTGTGGCGAAGGCGCGCCTGCAGATCGCGCGGGGTGCGGATCGAGTTGTTGGTGAGCACGAGGAACGGGATCTCGTTGGCGCGCAGTTCGGCGAGGAACTCGTCGGCGCCGGGGATCAGTTGATCCTCGTGCACCAACACGCCGTCCATGTCGGTGAGATACGACAAGATCTGCTCATCCTTGGTAGCCACCAGTTAATTGTCCGCTATATCGCGCCGCGATGGGTGACGAAACGGCACGGCACGGATCACGCGGGTGCGCGCTAGTGTCGTGAGGCAGGGGTCCACGGACGACAGGAGTGGCTGGAATGGTTGAGCTCAAGCTCGGGTACAAGGCATCGGCAGAGCAGTTCGGGCCGCGAGAGCTGGTCGAACTCGGCGTCGCCGCCGAGCAGCACGGTCTCGACAGCGCGACCGTGAGCGACCACTTCCAGCCGTGGCGCCACGACGGCGGCCACGCCCCGTTCTCGCTGGCCTGGCTGGCCGCCGTCGGCGAGCGCACCGAGCGCATCCAGCTCGGCACCTCCGTGCTCACCCCCACCTTCCGCTACAACCCGGCCGTGATCGCGCAAGCCTTCGCCACCATGGGCTGCCTGTACCCGGGCCGGGTGATGCTCGGGGTCGGCACCGGCGAAGCGCTCAACGAGATCGCCACCGGATATAAGGGCGAATGGCCCGATTTCAAGGAGCGTTTCGCCCGCCTGCGCGAAGCGGTGAAGATGATGCGCGAACTGTGGACCGGCGACCGCGTCGATTTCGACGGCGAGTACTTCCACACCGTCGGCGCCTCCATCTACGACGTTCCCAAGGGCGGCATCCCCGTCTACATCGCCGCGGGCGGCCCCGTGGTCGCCCGGTACGCGGGCCGAGCGGGCGACGGGTTCATCTGCACCTCCGGCAAGGGCATGGACCTCTACACCGAGAAGCTGCTGCCCGCCGTCGCCGAAGGCGCCGCCAAGGTCGAGCGCGACGTCGCCGAGATCGACAAGATGATCGAGATCAAGATCTCCTACGACACCGATCCCGAACTGGCACTCCAGAACACCCGCTTCTGGGCCCCGCTCTCGCTGACCCCCGAACAGAAGCACGACATCACCGACCCGATCGAAATGGAGAAGGCCGCCGACGCCCTCCCGATCGAACAGGTCGCCAAGCGCTGGATCGTCGCCAGCGACCCCGACGAGGCCGTCGCCAAGATCAAGCCATACCTCGACGCAGGGCTCAACCACCTGGTCTTCCACGCCCCCGGCCAGGACCAGCTCCGCTTCCTCGATCTGTTCAAGCGAGACCTCGCCCCCCGCCTGCGCGCACTGGGCTGAGACCGGTCGGCTCAAACCTCTGACCGGGCGCGATTAACGGCGCCCGGCCAGAGATCGATCCACGGTGACGAACACCGGAACGACACAAGGACACGAACCATGGGATTGTGGATCGGTAGCCCCGCGCTGAACGCCACCGAGAACGTCGTCTGGCAGAAACTCGCCAATCGAACACAAGGCAGCAGAGCCGTCGGCGGACGCCTCCACCTGACCGAAACCCGACTGCTCTTCGTACCCAATCACCTCGACGCGATCACCGGCGGCAAACGCTGGGAAGCGCCCCTGACCCAACTGCGCGCCATCGGGCAGCAAAGCCCGGATGGCGGCCTGTTCAGCGGCGGCCTCCGCACACGTCTGCGTATCGACACCGACACCGGAACCGAACTTTTCGTCATCGATCCGATCGACGAGGCCATCGCGATTCTGGACGCCGCCAGGCAGTGAATCCAGCCGATACCTGGCCCCGCCTGCGCGCGCTCGGCTGAGAGCACCGCACCGAGGAAGGGCGACAAGGGTTTTCGCAGCAGGGTCGCACGCGAGCGTCCGCGTTCGGCCCTGTGCCCGTCATCGATCTGGTGTGGTGCTGGTTACGGGAGGATGCGCAAGGTCGGTCGGTAGTGACACATCGCGGTCAGTACCTGTTCGGCGGACGCGCCCAGCATGGATTCCGGCAGGTTCACTGTGCCGTAGCCGAGCTTCTGATTGAGCTTGGCCAGCAAGCGAATCCGGCGCGTACTTCGCGCGAAGTACGCCTCCGGGTCGTGCAGACCGAGTTGGACGTAACGCATTGTGGAAAATGCCGAGGTGCGCTGGACGAATATTCGCGCGTGCGACACCTCGTCCCACGCGAAGCGACCGGACTGGCGATGGTCGAGTCCATCCTCGGTCAAGACCAATTCCGGCCTGCGCCGGACCAGTCGGCCGACGAAGAAGAGTCCGGCGCCGAGTCCGAGCGGGATGCACAGCACACCCGAGATCAGCGCCAACAGCGGCGCGTCATCGGAGAACACGATCCAGACGCCCAGCGCGACGAACACCGCCGACAGCGCGATCATCGACACCGAGCGCAGGAGCGTCGGATAGTAGGACGTCGCAGGTTGTGCGACTCCCCCAGAAGTCATGGTCGCAGTGTAAATCGTTGGAAGCGAACAGCTTTGGTCATCGCGCGGATATTCGAGACTAGCTGAGGGCGTGGTCGAGATCCCCGAGGAGATCTTCGAGGTCTTCCAGGCCCACCGAGATGCGAACGACCCCGTCGGACAAGCCGATCGACGCGCGCCCTTCCGGGCCCATGGCTCGGTGGGTGGTGGTGGCAGGGTGGGTGATCATGGTTTTGGCGTCGCCGAGGTTGTTGGAGATGTCGATGATGCGCAGGCGGTTGAGGACCTCGAAGGCTCGCTTCTTGCCGTCGTCGCCGGCGAGAGCGAAAGTGACGACGGTGCCGCCGCCGGTCATCTGCTCCTTGGCGAGCGCGTGTTGTGGATGTGATTGCAGGAAGGGGTATTTCACCCAGTCGACCGAGGTGTTGGTCTCCAGGAACTCGGCCACCCGCAGGGCCGATTCGGTGGAGTGGCGCACGCGCAGCGGCATGGTTTCCAGGCCCTTGAGCAAGGTCCATGCGTTGAAGGGGCTCAGCGCGGGGCCGGTGTGGCGCATCAGCGTTTTGACGGGGCCATCGATGTAGTCCTTGGCGCCGAGGATGGCGCCGCCGAGGACGCGGCCCTGGCCGTCGATGTGCTTGGTGCCGGAGTAGACGACCACGTCGGCGCCGAGTTCGAAGCCGCGCTGGAGCAGGGGGGTGGCGAAGACGTTGTCCAGCACCACCTTCGCGCCCGCGGCGTGGGCGAGTTCGGTGACCTTGCGGACATCGACGAGGGTCTGCATCGGGTTGGCAGGGGTCTCGAAGAAGACCGCCTGGGTGGGGACCGAGAGGGCCTGCTCCCACTGTTCGAGGTCGTCACCGTCGACGAAGACGGTTTCGATGCCCCAGCGCGGGAGGATCTCGTTGCAGACCACGAAACAGGAGCCGAACAGGCTGCGGGCGGCCACGAGCCGGTCGCCCGCCTTCAGCAGCGCGCCGAGCGCGGTGAACACCGCCGACATGCCGGACGCGGTCGCGAAGGCCGCTTCGGCACCGTCGAGCACGCGGATGCGCTCCTCGAACATCGCCACAGTCGGGTTGCCGAAGCGCGAGTAGACGTAGTGCTCGACGTCGCCGGTGAACGCGGCCTCGGCGGCTTCGGCGCTCTCGTAGACGAAACCCGAGGTCAGGTACAGCGCCTCGGACGTCTCGTCGAAGCCGGAACGGCGCAGGCCGCCACGCACACCGAGCGTGCCCGGGCCCACGCCTTCGGGCAGTGGCTTGTCGAACGAACCACCGGTGATCATGCTCTTCTCCTTATGCCTGACGCCACGGAAGGCCGACCGCGCGCCAACCGGTGCTGCCACGCTGACCGAACGCGTCGGGTCCGCCTTCGAAACCGTCGAGCACGTTGTAGGACGGTGCCACGCCCGCCGCCGTCGCCAGGTTCGCCGCGTGCGCGGAGCGCTGACCCGAGCGACACAGGAACACCACCGGCGCGTCGTCGGGGCGGTCGGCGAGGGCCTGCTCGAGCTGCGCGCCGAACTCCGGGTTGCGCGTGCCGGTGCCGTCGACCCATTCGATGAAGTGGGCCGGGCGTTCGATGGAGCTGGTGTCGGGGATGCCGATGTGTGCCCACTCGCCTTCGGTGCGCACGTCGACCAGTACCGCACCGGGATGCTCGGTGAGCAGCTCCCACGCCTTCTCAGGGGTGATGTCGCCGGCGTAAGTCATGTCGATCCTCCTGCGTGAATCCGCTCTTGCCGTGCCGGAACTCCGGAACACACGGCCAGGTCGTCACCCGGAGCACCCCGCCGCGGAGGAGGGTTGCCGACCAGCGAGCCGGGGCTTGACGCTGGCACTCATGACCTTGCGATCTGAGATTGCCTCGGCACCGGTCATCGTGTCAAACGATTCAGAAGGTGCACACCAGCCACGCGCTGTCGACGCGGGTCAGTTTCCAGTTGAACGTCGAGCGGTTGCCGTCGACCACCACGGTCGCGTCGATTTTGGCGCGATCGCCGTTGACGGTCGCGTTCTCGAAACCCTTGCCGTCGATCGTGACAGTGGATTTCGGGCCACCGAGCTGTTCGCCGAGGCCGGAGGTCTCCTCGTCGAAGCCGGGGCAGGCCACCCCGGTCGGCGGACGCAGGTCGCTGCGCGAGCGGGCGTCGATATAGTTGGTGACGGCGGCCGCTAGCCGGTCGGCCTCTGTGACATTTTTCTCAGCGGGTGAGAGCAGTCCGCCCAGCACGATGCCGATGAGCACGATGATCGCCACCACCGCTGCCGCGACGAACGGGACGATGGAACGCTTGTCGGTCTGATCCACCACGACGGGCTGGTCATCCGAGCCTGTTTGCTCCTCGTTCATGCTGTAATCCTGACAGACCCGCGCGGGCAGCTACACCGCGCGCCGGGTGGCCGCGATGCCGCAGCTAGAATCGCGTTGATTGCGGCTGCTGCCGACGTCGATGGCAGCTGCCAGTAAGTCGGATAATCGACTTAGCCTAAGCTAAGTCGACGCCGTCAAATCAGTTCTCGACCAAAGGGTGCGCGTAGACATGACCGAACAGAGTGCAGCTACTCGCCCGCTTCGCATTGCGATCGTGGGCGCGGGACCGGCCGGTATCTACGCCGCCGACGCCCTGATGAAGTCCGATGCCGACGTGAGCATCGACCTCTACGAGCGCATGCCGGCACCCTTCGGCCTGATCCGCTACGGCGTCGCCCCCGACCATCCGCGCATCAAGGGCATCATCACCGCCCTGCACAAGGTCCTCGACAAGGACCAGGTGCGCCTGCTCGGCAACATCGACTACGGCACCGACATCACCCTCGACGACCTGCGCCAGTTCTACGACGCGGTCATCTTCTCCACCGGCGCCAACGCCGACCGCGCGCTGGCCATCCCCGGCATCGACCTCGACGGCTCCTACGGTGCCGCCGACTTCGTGTCCTGGTACGACGGCCACCCCGACGTGCCGCGCTCCTGGCCGCTCGAGGCCGAGAAGGTCGCGGTCCTTGGTGTCGGCAACGTCGCCCTCGACGTCGCGCGCGTGCTGGCCAAGACCGGTGACGAGCTGCTGGCGACCGAGATCCCGCCGAACGTCTACGAAGGACTCAAGGGCAACAAGGCCCTCGAGGTTCACGTCTTCGGTCGTCGCGGACCCGCGCAGGCCAAGTTCACGCCCCTCGAGCTGCGCGAACTGGATCACTCGCCGACGATCGAGGTCATCGTCAATCCCGAGGACATCGACTACGACGAGGGCTCCGAAGCCGCGCGCCGCAACTCCAAGCAGGTCGACATGGTCGCCAACACCTTGGAGCAGTGGGCCATCCGCGATCACGGCGACCGCCCGCACAAGCTGTTCCTGCACTTCTTCGAGTCCCCCTCGGAAATCCTCGGCGAAGACGGCAAGGTCGTCGGCCTGAAGACCGAGCGCACCCAGCTCGACGGCACCGGCAACGTCAAGGGCACCGGCAACTTCACCGACTGGGACATCCAGGCCGTGTACCGCGCCGTGGGCTACCTGTCGCAGAACGTGACCCAGCTGCCGTTCGACGATCAGGCGGGCACGGTGCCCAACGAGGCCGGTCGCGTGATCTCCGACGACACCGCCGAGGGCAACGCCCGGTTCATGCCCGCCACCTACGTGACCGGCTGGATCAAGCGCGGCCCGGTCGGCCTCATCGGCCACACCAAGGGCGACGCCAACGAGACCATCGCCTGCCTGCTCGACGACGCCAAGTCCTTCGCACCGGCCCCCAAGCCCGAGCTCGACGCCGTCACCGAATTCCTCGAGGGCAAGGGCATCCCGTTCACGACCTGGGCCGGCTGGTACCGCCTCGACGCCCACGAGCGCGCACTCGGCGAGCCCGAAGGCCGTGAGCGCGTGAAGGTCGTCGAGCGCGAGGACATGCTGCGCGCGTCCGAACCGAACAAGGCCTGAGCTGCCGCCGACCACACCATAGGTCCGCCATGACCGCACTCCCAGCCCCGCACGACCCGACCTCGAGGAGGGTCCGCCGCGAAGC
The DNA here is from genome assembly GCF_042717045.1 of Nocardia sp. NPDC058633. NCBI lineage: Bacteria > Bacillati > Actinomycetota > Actinomycetes > Mycobacteriales > Nocardiaceae > Nocardia > Nocardia sp. NPDC058633. Next base: position 11,676 of record NZ_JBHXRA010000027.1, on the reverse strand, counting down.
GGCGGACCGCGGCCGTCCCGGTGGGGCCGCGAACGCGAGCGCGCCAGCGCGCCGAAGATAGGGCATTCTGTACAAGTGTTCGATGCCCACGTCCACATCATCGATCCGCGGTTCCCGCTGATCGAGAACGAAGGATATCTCCCCGAGCCCTACGTGATCGATGACTATCGAAAGCGCATGGGGCACTTCGACGTTCGCGGCGGTGCTGTCGTCAGCGCGTCTTTCCAAGGCGTGGATCAGACATATCTGAAGGCAGCACTGTCCGCACTCGGTCCCGACTGGGTCGGTGTGACCCGACTCGATCTCGACGCCACCGACGACGAGATCCTCGAGCTGGACAAGGCAGGCGTGCGAGCCCTGCGGTTCAACCTCAAGCGTGCCGCCGCCGACATCACCGAGATGACGTTGCAGGCACTACGCGCGCACGAACTGGCGGGCTGGCACGTCGAGCTCTACATCGACGGTCAGATGCTGGCCTCGCTGCAACCGGTGATCTCGAAGCTGCCCGCGCTCTCCATCGACCATCTCGGCATGTCCGAGGAGGGTCTGCCCTATCTGCTCGATCTCGTGGACCGCGGCGCGCGGGTGAAGGCGACCGGGTTCGGCCGGGTCGAGATGGACGTGGCCGAAACGCTGCGGCGCATCCACACGGTCAACCCGGGTGCGCTGATGTTCGGCAGCGATCTACCCGGCACGCGCGCCGGTAGACCGTTCGAGGACCACGATGTGGACCTGATCTCCCAGGTGGTCGGGGCGGACGTGCACGCGGTGCTCGAGGACAACGCCCGCGAGTTCTACCGGCTGCCCGCGGTGCGCCGCACGGAACCGGTGCCGCCCCGCGCGGAGAATCCGACCATCCCGATCCCGCGCAACCAACTGCCCGGCGCGGGCGAGCACACCCGCCCGTTGCCGGTCGTCGAGTAGTCGGTTCCCAGCTGGCTCGACCCGGCGTGTCCGCCTGCGCCTCTACTCAGCTCAAAATCGCGCCGGTGAACCACACTCCGGCGGCGATCAGCGCGCCGAACAGCTCGACCAGCATCGACAAGCCGACGCCCTTGAGCGCGTGCAGCGTCGCGGGCCAGGCCAGGTCGTTGGTCTTCAGGCGGTACAGCTCGGCCAGGTACACGCCGATGACGAAGCCGATGAACAGGCCGACGATCGGGATCACGAAGAAGCCGATGATGCCGAGCACCGCACCGGCCAGCAGGGCACGGTTGGACACCCCGGCTTCGCGCATCCGCCTGCCCGGCCAGGTGTACTTCACGACGCCGGACAGCACCAGTGCGACGGTCGCGATGGCCAGCACTGTCCAGGCCGTCGTGCCGCCGGTCATGAACGCCCACACCGCGATCGCCGCGAAGATGAGGATCACCCCCGGCAGAATCGGAACGATCACGCCGACGATGCCGACCAGAACGACGAGGCCGACAACGACCTCACCCCACACGCTCACTACCGGTCCTCCCGTTGCCGCGCCGAGTCGCGCTCGTGCGAATTCTCGCCCATGCTCTACCCGAGCCGCCACCCCAGCGCTATTGTCAGAGTGTCAATACCGTACCGATTCTTTGATACGAACTGAGGTCCGCCGCGTGAGCACGGAGTCCACCGCCAAGCAGGGGCCCCTCGCGGGCATCAAGGTCATCGAGTTGGCCGGCATCGGGCCGGGCCCGCACGCCGCGCTACTACTGGCCGACCTCGGTGCCGACGTGGTGCGCGTGCAGCGCCCGAACCAGCTGCCCGGCTTCATGGAACGCCCGCAGTGGCGTGGGCGAACGATCGTCGAGGCGAATCTGAAGGACCCCGCCGATGTCGCCGCAATCCTCGACCTGGTCGAGAAGGCCGACGTGCTGCTCGAGGGCTTCCGTCCCGGCGTCACCGAACGCATGGGCCTCGGGCCGGACGATGTGCTGGCCCGCAACCCGCGCCTGGTGTACGGCCGGATGACCGGCTGGGGCCAGCACGGCCCGCTCGCCGATCGCGCGGGACACGACATCAACTACATCTCGCTCACCGGTGTGCTCAATGCCATCGGGCGCAAAGGCGAGCGGCCGGTACCGCCGCTGAACATGGTCGGCGACTTCGGCGGTGGCTCGATGTTCCTGGTGTTCGGCGTACTCGCCGCGCTGGTGGAGCGGCAGAGTTCCGGCAAGGGCCAGGTGATCGACGCCGCGATGATCGACGGGGCGCTTTCCCTGTCGCACATGATCTGGGGCATGCGCGGGGTCGGCCTGTGGTCCGACGAGCGCGGCACCAACCTGCTCGACACCGGCATGGCGTTCTACGACACCTACGAGACCTCCGACGGCAAGTACATGGCCGTCGGCGCGATCGAGCCGCAGTTCTACGCCGAACTGCTGGCCGGGTTGGAGATCGATCCGGAAGGTCTGCCGATGCAGATCGACCCGAACGGTCAGGAACAGTTGCGCAAGCTGTTCACCGACAAGTTCCTGACCAAGACCCGCGACGAGTGGGCCGCGATCTTCGACGGCACCGACGCCTGCACCACGCCGGTGCTGACCTTCACCGAGGCCACCGAGAACCCGCACATCGTGGCCCGTACCGGCCTGATCGAGATCGACGGGGTGGTCCAGCACGCGCCCGCGCCGCGCTTCTCGCGCACGCCCGGCGGCACGCCCACTCCCCCGCCGACCATCGCGACACCGATCGAAACGGTCTGGGCTGACTGATTTACCGGGTGGTCGTCGGTAAAGTTCTCCCCTATCGACGGCCACCCGAGGATCCGAACCGCTCGAACGCCACCGAAGGTGCTCGCCGCCCTCATCGCGGTCACCACCTTCGGAGCCGCAGTGCTGTGCTTCCTCCTGGCTGAAGGACTCTTCGACGGCCGAAACGCCGAGACCGCCGAAAACCGTTGCCACAGTGAGGCGCCGGTGCCGGTGATGGTGAGTGTGCTGAACGGACTCGCGACCGGGTTGCTCCTTGCCGCCGCGATCTCGCTGCTGTGTTTGCTGGTGCTGCTGTTTCGCTATCCGTCCGAACGCGCCGGGGTCGCGGTGCCGCTGACCGCGGTGGGGTTGGTGGCATCGGTGCTGTTCATGTTCGGGGCGGGGTACGAAACCGTCCGCCCCGAGCAAGCAACCACGGGCCACAACCCGTGCGCGTTCAGTAGCAGGTGAGCGGCTGGAGTGGGTCGGCGGCGCGAGGGGTGAGGGCGTCGTAGGCGGCGGCGATGGATTTGACGGCGATGCGCAGGTCGGCCTCGGGGTGGGTGTAGGGCAGTCGAACGAAACGCTCGAAGGCGCCCTGGACGCCGAAACGGGGTCCGGCGGCGAGCAACACCCCGTGGTTGGGGGCGGTGGCGGCCAGCGCGGTGGAGACCGGGCTCGGGAGCTGAGCCCACACCGACATGCCCCCGGCACCAACCGCGATGTGCCAGCCGGGCAGGTCCTCGGCGACGGCGTCGAGCAGGGCGGTGCGCTGGGTGCGCAGCTGTTGGCGGCGCCGTTCGAGGATGGGTTCGGCGTTCTCTAGCAGGTGAACGGTGGCGAGCTGATCCATCACCGGGGTGCCGAGGTCGACGGTGGAGCGGATGCCGAGCAGCCTGGCGATCAGGGGCTGATTGGTCCGGATCCAGCCGACGCGCAGGCCACCCCAGAACGACTTCGACGCCGAACCGATCGAGATGATCTCGGAGCCCTTGGCGAACGCGGCGACCGGTGGCGGCATCGTCGTGTCCGACAGGTTGAGTTCGCCCATCGACTCGTCGACGACGACGGTCATCCGGGTGTCGCGGGCGATAGCGGCCAGCTCGGCGCGGCCTTCGGCGCCCAGCAGCAGGCCGGTGGGGTTGTTGAAGTCTGGAACCAGGTAGGCCAGGGTGGCCGCGGTTTGCCGCGCAGTACTGCGCAGGCCCTTGAGATCCCAACCCGCGTCGGGGAATTCGGGTCGCAACGGAATCGGGATGGGGCGGGCGCCGACATCGCGGATGGCCTCGATGGCGTTGGGATAGGACGGGTGCTCGATGAGGACTCGCGCACCGGGAGAGGCGAGCACGTTGAGCAGTAGCCGAAGTCCGTGCTGCGCACCGAGAGTTACCAGGATCTGTTCCGGTTCCGTCGGCAGGCCACGGGCGGTGTAGCGGCGGGCCAACGCTTCGCGGAGCGCGAGAATGCCGACCGGGTCCATGCCGTGGGTTCCGAGGTAGGACGGAATACCTTGCAGTGCAGTGGAATAAGCGTCGTGCAGCTCGGGCGAAGCCGGCATCGCCGCGTAGGTCATGTCGATGGTCGGCAGCTCCGGCTGCGCCATCAGTGCCATGATGCCGCGGCTGGGCTTGGCGCCGTCGTGCTGGATCGAGGGCGGCAACGCGACGGTGCTGCGCGAGCCCTGGCGACTGATCACGTAGCCGTGTTCGCGCAACAGCGAATACGTGGAGGTGATGGTGGTACGGCTGACGCCGAGGGTGCCCGCCAGATCGCGCTCACTGGGCAGCGCGACGCCGAGCGGAGCGCGACCGTCGTGGATCAGCAGGCGGATGGCCTCGGCCAGGGCCAGATAGGCGGGCCGGTGCGGGCGGCGTTCGGATTCGCCGTCGGTGTCGGGATCTCGCCACCGGCCGAGGTCTCTGGCCAGGCCCGCCGCGCCGATCACTCTTGTCGCCATAAAGACCAGTATTGCCCAGGTGGATATTTCTAAGCAAGGCCAGTGCGAGGATTCTTATTGGCATGACCAGTCTTCTTGCCATCGCCGTTGCCGTTGCCTTCGGGGTGGCGGTCTACCACTTCTCGCCCAAGAAGGGTGAGCTACCGTTCTGGCCTTTCCAATATCTGCCGCATGACCGGGCTTTCAACACTTACGACGAGCAGCGACTCTTCCGGGACCTGGATGCGATGCGGGTGCACGAGGCCGAGGACGATGCGGTCCAGTTGTCCGCAACTGGCCTTGACGATTCGCCGACTGACACGCAGCGGGGGCCGATCGCCGCGTGAGCGTGTCTTTGTCGGTGGGTCGGCGCACACTGTTGCCATGAGTGACTCGACGCAGACCGGGACGGTGGTCTCGGCACTGTTCGACACCGCTATCGGGCTGTGCGCGATCGCCTGGCACGGTGACGCCGTGGTCCGATTCCAGCTACCGGAGGCGAGCGAGGAGGAGACCCTCGCCCGGATCACCCGGCCGTTCGATGGCGCTCCCGTACCGGAGAGTGCGCCGGGGCCGGTGATCGTCGAGGCGATCGCCGGCATCCGCGCTCACCTCGACGGGGCGCTCGACTCACTGCGCTGGATCGAGGTGGATCTGCGTGGTGTGCCGGAATTCCATCGGGCGGTGTACGCGGTGACGCGCGAGATCGACCCGGGCCACACGCTCAGCTACGGCGAGATCGCGGCCCGCGTCGGCGCTCCCGGCTCCGCGCAAGCCGTCGGACAAGCGTTGGGACGCAACCCTGTTCCGCTCATCATCCCGTGCCACCGGGTGCTCGCGGCCGATCACGCGTTGCACGGTTTCTCGGCGCCGGGCGGGATCGGCACCAAAGCGCGACTGTTGGAGATCGAACGGACACCGGGGTTCGGCGAACCGATGCTGTTCTGATCAGCATCTCGGTCCAGCGCCGGGCACGTGTGTGGCCTGCCGAATCCGGTGCCACCGATGAATTCTCGCGACGGCCCCCGTCTATACCGACAAGATCGAACTCGTCCGGCTCCGGCCAACCGTCGAGTCCGCGAAACCCGTGCGGACCTGCGGTCGAGGTGATCGCGTACCGTCGAGTCCGGCGGCCCGTTATCGAGAGGAATTCCCCATGCAGACTGTGACGTCGGCCGACGGCACCACGATTGCCTACGACCGGGTCGGCGAAGGGACCGCCGGGACCGTCATCCTGATCGGTGGCGCGTTCAGCTACCGCGGGTTCCCCACGATGGTCGAACTCGCGCAAACACTGGCCGACGACTACGGGCTGACGGTGCTGAACTACGACCGGCGCGGACGCGGCGACAGCACCGACTCCCCCGGCGTGTACAACGTGGCCAACGAGATCGCCGACATCGCGGCGCTGGTCGAGGTCGCGGGCGGCAAGGCGGCGCTGTTCGGGTGGTCTTCCGGCGCCGTGCTCGCGCTGCTGGCCGCGCAGTCCGTGCCCGGCGTCACCGAGGTGGTGGCCTTCGAGCCGCCCTTCGTGGTCGACACGAAAGGCCATGTGCCGCCGAAGGATCTGGAAACCGAGCTGCATCCGATGATCGCCGCGGGCAAGCGCGGGAAAACCGTGCGGTACTACATGACCAAGGCGATGGGGATGCCGTTGCTCATGGTGGCGGCGATGCGGATGACGCCGTTCTGGAAAACGCTTGCGGCGACGTCGAATTCGACGGCTCACGACTGGGCCGTGATGAAGCCGTACATGACCGGGAAAAGGCTCGTCCCCGCCGACTGGCAAGAGGTCGGGGTCCCGGTACTCGTGCTCGCGGGCGACCGGACCGCGCCGCTGCTCATCAAGGGCTCCAAGGCCGCGGCCGAAGTGCTGCCGAACGCGGAGTTCGCCGAACTCGCCGGGGTGAGCCACAACCCGAAGATCTCGATCCTCGCACCGGCCGCGGGCAAATTCCTCACCCGCACAAGGTGATCAGGGTGGCGGTGGGTGATCGCGGAAGAACTGGCACGGCTCACCGGTGAGATAGCCGTCCAGGCAGGCGAAGTAGGCCTGCACGCAGCTGTTACTGCTGCACCCGACGGTATAGAGCATCCCGCGAATGCGCTCGTTGCGCTGCTGCGCGGGGACGAGGGTTTGCGCCGGCGGCAACACCGAAGTCGCCGGGGCGGCGCTCGGCGACGGAGCCGGGGCATCCGGCGCAGCGCACCCGGGCAGAACCGCCAGCGCGAGCAACGCCGCCGCCGCGAACCCACCACGTACCGCCATCATCGACCTCCATCCGACCAGCTTCGACGCTACCCCGGCCTCGCGATCGACGCCCCGCTGACCGCGCTCGCCTGGTGATCGGGCCGGAGGGCATTTTCGCTCGGGCCCGGTCAGAGGGTGGCGCCGTACCCGCTGCCGAGCACGCCACCCACGACAGCCCCGCCGACCGCGGCCGGGATACCGAGCGCGGCGGCACCGGCGGCCGCACCGACCCCGGCCCCGATCGCAGCACCGGCACCCGTGGCTCCCGCGGTGGCCGCGGCGGCGGCACCGAGCGCGACGACCGCGCCAACGCCACCCGTCGGAACGGCGGACGCGGCCGCGATGATCGCGCCCGCGGTGCCGGTCGTCACCGCGCCGACCACGAACCCGGCACCCGCGCCGACCGCCGCACCGGCGAGTCCGCCACCCACCGCGCCGACCGCGGCAGCGGGAACACCGGCGATCGCGGCACCGGCCAGCGCACCGCCGACGGTCGCCGCGGCGATCTTGTCCGAGCGACTCGGGTCGATGCCGACCGAGCGGCCCTGGGTGGCGATCGCGGCTTCGACCTCGGCGGCGGCACCGTTGACGCCGCCGAGGATGTCATCGGGGACCTCGTCCGGGACCGGGGTGGTGAAGTCGCCGACACGCAACGTGCGCTCGGGCGGGGCGATCGGGGCCACAGGCTCGACCGGCTCGGGAAGATGCAGTTCCTCGATCACGATCGGCGGGGCCGGGGCGGTGTATTCCGGCACCGGGCGCGACTCCGGACGCGGAGGCGTCAGGTGGCCGAGCGAGTCCGGCCCATCGAACTTCGCCAGATCGGAGCGACCACCATCATCGACAGGCGCCTCGGTGGTGACACCCGGCTGCACCGGAGCCACATTCACACCCGGCTGCGGCACCGCGACAGCCACACCGGCACAGGCGACCGCCAACGCCATCGGCAGAACCCCGACAATCGGGCGAGCGATCCGCCGCACCGTCGAAGAATGCTCATTTCCAGACCGACGGATCACGCCGAACACCCACTAACCAGTTCAAGGGAAACGACGCGTCCCCGCGCGCCGCCCGCGAACGATAACGTTTGCCAGCCGTATGCCACAAATCGATAGCGACAAGACATCACCACCCGAACACCGCCTCGACCAGCACCGAATCCGTCATGACCAAACCCCCAGCGACGCACCCGCAACCCACACCCCCACCACACACCCCCAACCCACACCCCCTCTACACACCCGCAAACCACACCCCCAACCACGCACCCTCAACCACGCATCCCCAACCACGCACCCGCGACCCATAGGTGTGTTGACCTGTGAGGTTGGGAACGCGGCTGGCTGGTGGGTGTCCACCGAGTGCGGTGTGGGCTCGGTGGTGATTGTAGGTATGCAGCCACTCGGTGAACGCGGTTCGGCGTTCGGTCTCTGACCGGTAAGCGCGGGCATAAGCCCATTCATCGACAAGGGTCCGGTTGAACCGTTCGACCTTGCCGTTGGTTTGTGGCCGGTAAGGGCGGGTCCGTTTGTGAGTGATCCCGGCCGTGGTCATCGCCTCGGCCCAGGCCCTGGATCGGTAGCAAGGACCGTTGTCGGTCAGGACCCGCCGGACCGTTATTCCGTTGGTGGAGAAGAACTTCTGCGCCCGTCGCCAGAACCCGGCAGCGGTTTCCTTTCGTTCGTCAGCCAGGATCTCGGTGTAGGCCAAGCGGGAATAGTCATCGATGGCGTTGTGGAGGTAGCTGTAACCCACGTGGCTGTGGCCACGGCTGTCGAGGGTCTTGTCCGCCGATCGGGTGCGGTTGGTGCGTCCGAGTTTCTGCCCGAGAGCCCACGCGCCACCGCCGTCGGGGATATTGCCCAGCTTTTTGATGTCGACGTGGATCAGGTCGCCGGGGTTGTCGTGTTCGTAGCGGCGGATCGGGGTGCCGGTTGTGCGGTCGAGCCAGCGCAGACGGGCCAGTTTGTAGCGGGTCAATACTCGGTGGACGGTCGAGGGATGCAGGCCCAGCAGGTAAGCGATCCGTGCCGGTCCCCACCGGCGCAGGACACGGATTTTGATGATGCGGCGTTCGGTGTGGGTCGGGGTGCGAGTCGGGCTGTGGTGAGGACGCGAGGACCGGTCGGCCATGCCATCAACACCGTGATGGCGGTAGCGGGCGGCCCAGCGGGCGGCGGTGGTGGGTGAGACCTGGAATCGTTCGGCTGCTCGGCGCAGTGGCCAGCCGTCGTCGATGACACAGCGGGCGAGTCGTAGACGTCCGAGTTCGGTCAGGGGTGCATTACGGTGTGTCACTGAAGACCTCCGTTGAGAGACGCGTTCCTTAGACAGCTCGCATCTCACTCGGAGGTCTTCGCCCTGTCAGCTCGCCACGCCGTCACCAACCTCTGTGGTCAACACACCTAAGGGTCGGGAGTGCGGGGGGGTGCGGGGGCGGGGGAGAGAGACGGGGACAGGCTTGGGGTGGGAGGTGTGGCTTCTTGTAGTGGGGTGGTGGCTGGTCAGCGTGGGTTGAACGCGCCTTCCAATGCCGTGATGAAGAACGGGAATTGGGCGGCGAAGCGGTGGAGGTTGGGGTCTCGGTCGTAGCCGGCGAACCAGTAGAGGCCCGGTTGTGAGTCCGCGGCGGGGTTCATGTCGCGGAAGGTGCGGATCCAGTTGTCGGCTCGGCCGCTGATCACCGTGTAGGGGAGGGCGCGGGAGAAGATCGTTTCCTGGTCGATGGGGGGGATGCGGTCGCGGGTGACGGTGTCGAGGCCGCGGTGCATGGCGCGGACTCGGCCCGCGACGGTGTCGCCGAGGGGCGTTCGGGTGGGGAGGTAGTTCGGCAGCAGGATCGCGGCTCCGCCCGCGAGGGCAACGGCTACACCTACCAGGGCGTGGCCCGCGGTCAGGGCCAGGGCGACCGTGATGATCAGGCCGAGGACGACCAGGGCGGCGCCGATCCAGCGGGGGAGGGCGCGCTGTTTCGGGTCGGCGAAGGCGCCGGTGGCGACGGCGTCGTTGCGCATGGCGGCGCGGATCGGGTCGAGGTGCAGGCGGCCGGGTGCGCGCAGTTCACGGACGGCGACGGCGTCGGTGCCCTCGGGGAGCAGCATGTCGTAGACGGTGCGCTCGTACTCGCGCAGCTGGTCGTCGGGGGCGTTGACGCGGCTGATGCGCCAATCGTCTTCGCCGCGCGCGTTCACCGGGGTGATCCACAGGTAGCGCCGGACGGCGAGATCGACGACGGTGGCGGCGATGTCGACGGGGTCGGCGTGCTCGTCGATGATCAGGCCCGCCTCGCCGGGCAGCACACCATCGGGGGAGGTGAACTCGACACGGCCACCCTGCTCGATCAGCGGATCGAAGGCATCGCTGCCCGCGAGCGCGGCGGCGGCCCGCTTCCGCGCCAACAGCACATAGGCGACCATGCCCGCCAACGCCAGCAGGAGGGCGCCGAAGGCGGCGAACACGGGCGCGGTGAACGCGAAGGCTCCTGTACCTCCGCCACGCACATCGGCGTTGGCGGGCACGGTGCCGGGAGGCATCTGCAGGGTGAGGTCGATGGCATCGCCCTTGCGCAGGTCGGTCTGGTGCAGGTAGAGCACGCCGTCGGGTTCGACGTGGACGTCGGCGCACGGCCTGGCATTGCCGGCGGAACCGAGTTTGCAGTCCACGATGCCCATCTGGAAGCTCGGGCTGATCACCGAGACATCGAGCAGGGCGATATCGGCATTGAGCACGCCCAGCCAGTGGAACACCTGCGTGCCGGGCATGTCGGAGACGGTGTTGTGCACCGTATACGTGAACTTCGATTCGCCCGGCTTCGCCTCGACGACGAACTGGTCGTTCACGGTGGTCGCGGTGCCGGAGCCGCTCTGGGTCACATCGGTGACCTTGAAGACCCGCTCGACATCGTCACCGACCTTGAGGCGCAACGGCAGCGACATCGTGAAATTCCCGTCGGCGGGCACCACGACAGTTTCGATGACCTCGAGCACACCGGTTTCGGTCAGCGTGAGATCGGCGGTGATCGAAACACCGGTGGTCGAGGGCTCCGTGTGGGCTACCGGCGCGGCTACGAACAACCCCGCCGCAGCGAGCAGCAGCGCGCCCGCGGCGCCCCCCCGAAAAGTCAGCATGGGTGCCTACTCTAGACAGCTTGCTATTCTGCGTCAGCGGCTGTCGACGACTCATGAGACGAGGGGGGTACGGGGGAGTGACTCAACCACCGTACGGTTATGGGCCGAATGGTCCAGGTGGACGACCGGTTCCACCACCCCCTGGCTATGGTCCGCCCCCGGGATACCGGCCACAACCGGGATATAGGCAGCCAGGTCATCCGCAGCCGCAGGCCCATCCTGGATACGCACAGCCGCAGGGGTACGGCCAGCGTCCGGCGTACGGTCCGCCGCCGGGATACCGGCCGCCGCCGATGCCTTACGGTCCGCCGGGCAGGCCGCCTCCGCCACCACGGAAACGCGGTGGCGGGTTCACAACGTTGCTGCTGGTTGTCATCTTCCTGGTAGTCGGCGGCCTGGGCTGGAACGCCGTCAGGACCGGCGTCGACCTCGGCATCGGTGCGATCGGCCCCGAGCCCACCACCACCTACACCCCGCAACCCGGCACCGCGCCCGCCGCGACCGGCGACAACCCGCTGCTCACCGACTCCGACGGCACCCTGGTTCCGGCATCGTGCGACTACGCGCCGTGGGGCACCCAGGTCGCCACGGCACGCGCCTTCTTCGAATCGGCCGCGACGTGCCTGGAAGCGGCGTGGAAACCGCTGCTGGCGGAGAACAACCTGCCCTTCGAGGCGCCGACGCTCAGCATCACGG
>NZ_JBHXRA010000026.1:0-52929 GCF_042717045.1 Nocardia sp. NPDC058633 | reverse complement strand
GTCAGCCGCCGTTGCGTAGGCGACGAAGGAGCAAGCAACGGCGGCTGACCGGCGGCCCCTCGGGGCCGCGGACACGCGCGCGCCAGCGCGCCAAAAACACAGCGTCAAACCTCTTGGGACTACCGAACCCAGGTCATCCCGCAACCCCCCACCAGCACTACTTCAACCCCGGGACTGCTTCCCGCACATCCCCATAAAAGCTCATCCCCCACAACAACATCCCCGAACACCAGTCCCCAAAGCCCAGTCAGCCGACGAACTGGTCACCGGTGCCCGAGCATCCCCCAGAACTAGTCCCCGGACACCCGAGCCTTGTTCCCCGCAAGAAGAACAACATCCCCGATCTGCAACTGCCTCCCGCGCCGCAACTCCACTTCATCGTTGACCCGCACCAACCCCTGCGCGATCACCGACTTGGCCTCGGAACCCGAATCGATCAGGTTGGCCAGTTTCAGGAATTGCCCGAGCCGGATGACAACGTCATCGATCGGCACATCAACTGGTTCTGACATGCGCTAATACTTACCTCGTCACCGGAAACCGGTCACCACCGCCCCCGGCGTTGTGCGCGGTGACGAACACGCCGCAGCCACCGCCACCCGGATCCGGCTCGATTGGACGCACACTGGATCGGTGACTCCCACACAGGACGAGCAGCACCCCATCGTCGAGGACCGCACGCCGGTGCCCCATCGCGCGCACGGCCGGTTGTCCGAGGTACCGCACATCGCCGGGTTGGTTCTCGGTGTGTTCGCGGTGTTGTTGTTCCTGTGGAGCCTCTCGCCCAGCCTGCGCAGCCTCACGCAGGTGCCGCGGCACTATGTGGACACCTACTACTTCGACGCCCCCGACACCAGCCTGGTGTGGGCGTTGGTCGTCGGGTTGCTCGCCGGGGCGACCGCGGCCCGTAAGCGGATCGCCTGGTGGCTGCTGGTGGTGTATTCGCTGCTGTACGCGGTGGCGAACATCCTGGACTTCTTCGCCGACGACGACGTGGACGCGCTGGTCGCCTGCATCGCGCATGTGGTGGTCATCGGGATCCTGATAGCCGCGCGTAAGGAGTTCTACACCCGGGTTCGCCCCGGCGCGCTGTGGAAAGCTCTCGGCGTGCTGGTGTCCGGGCTGGTGCTCGGCTGCCTGCTCGGCTGGGGCCTGGTCGAGCTCTTCCCGGGTTCGCTGCCCGCGGGCGTCCAGCGGCCGCTGTGGGCGGTGTATCGGGTCACCGCGGCCGTGCTGGTGAACAACGAGCATTTCGACGGGCATCCGCGGTCCTGGGTGAACTTCCTGCTGGGTCTGTTCGGCGCGATCGCACTGCTGGCGGCGGTGGTCGTGCTGCTGCGCTCGCAACGCGCCGACAACGCGATGACCGGCCTGGACGAGTCGGCGATCCGTGGGCTGTTGGCGGGCAGCGATGTCGAGGACTCGCTCGGCTACTTCGCGACCCGCCGCGACAAGGCGGTGGTGTTCGCGCCGAACGGCAAGGCGGCGATCACCTATCGCGTCGAGTTGGGTGTGTGCCTGGCCAGTGGCGATCCGATCGGACCGAAACAGGCGTGGCCGCAAGCGATTCAGGCGTGGTTGGAGCTGGCCGACCAGTTCGGCTGGCAGCCCGCGGTGATGGGGGCGAGCGAACTCGGTGCCACCGCCTACCGCAAGGCGGGACTGTCGGCGCTGCGCCTCGGCGACGAGGCGATCCTCGATACCCGCACGTTCTCGCTGGCGGGCCCGGAGATGAAGCAGGTGCGTCAGGCCGCGAACCGGTTGCGCAAGCACGGCCTCGAGGTACGGGTGCGCAGGCACCGCGACATCCCCGCCGCGGAGTTCGCCGAAATCGTCACCCGCGCGGACGCGTGGCGCGACACCGAGACCGAGCGCGGCTTCTCGATGGCGCTCGGCCGTCTCGGCGACTCACTCGACGGTGACTGCCTGCTGGTCGAGGCGGTGGACCACGACGACCGGGTGCACGGCATGCTCTCGCTGGTCCCGTGGGGACGCACCGGGGTCTCGCTGGAACTGATGCGCCGCGACCCGCAGAGCCCGAACGGCGTGATGGAGCTGATGATCTCGCAGCTCGCCCTGAATTCCGACCAGTACGGCGTCACCAAGGTGTCGCTGAACTTCGCGGTGTTCCGTTCGGTGTTCGAGGAGGGCGGCCGGATCGGCGCCGGGCCGATCCTGCGGGCGTGGCGCGGGGTGCTGCTGTTCTTCTCCCGCTGGTGGCAGCTCGAGGCGCTGTACCGGTCGAATGTGAAGTATCACCCGCGCTGGGTGCCGCGGTTCTTCCTGTTCGAGGAACGCAGGCAGTTGCCGCGGGTCGCCACGGCGAGCGGGCTGGCCGAAGGGTTCCTGCCGCGCATCGGCAAGGCACCCGACGCTGGCGTGCACACGGGCACGAAGTCCGCTGTCCCGGCGACGGTCACCGGCCTGCACGCCGACGGCAGTGCGCCCGAGGCACCCGAGGGCACCGACGACGAGCAGGGCCCGCGCAGGCCGGAGCAGGTGCGGGTGCGTCTGGACAAACTCGACCGCCTCACCGCCTCCGGCGTGGACGCCTATCCGCCTGCCTACCCGCCGACCCACAACATCGCCGAAGCGCGGCGCTGCCCCAAGGGCACGACGGTGCGTATCGCGGGCAGGCTCTTGCGGATTCGCGACTACGGCGGGGTGATCTTCGCGATGGTGCGCGATTGGAGCGGCGAGATCCAGTTGGTGATCGACCGCGATCGGGTCGGGGTCGAGCGCAGCAACGAGTTCACCGAGTTCTTCGACCTGGGTGATCTGATCGAGATGAGCGGGCAGATCGGCGCCAGCCGCAACGGTGAGCTGTCGCTGCTCGCGCAGGACTGGCGGATGAACGGCAAGTGCCTGCATCCGCTGCCCGACAAGTGGCGTGGCCTGGCCGATTCCGAGGCCAAGGTCCGGCAGCGCTATGTGGACATGGCGATCAACCCCGAGACTCGCGAGGTGATGGCCAAGCGCAGCGCGGTACTGCATTCGCTGCGCGATTCGCTGTTCGTCTGGGGCTTTCTCGAGGTGGAGACGCCGATCCTGCAGCAGGTGCACGGCGGTGCCAACGCCACGCCGTTTCGCACCCACATCAACGCCTACGACCTCGATCTGTATCTGCGCATCGCCCCCGAGCTGTACCTCAAACGGCTGTGCGTGGGCGGCATGGAGAAGGTGTTCGAGATCGGCCGGACCTTCCGCAACGAAGGCGTGGACTTCAGCCACAATCCCGAGTTCACGATCCTGGAAGCCTATGAGGCGCACAGCGATTACCAGCAGATGATGCACCTGTGCCGTCGGTTGATCCAGCACGCGGCGATGGCCGCCAACGGTGCCGAGGTGGCATTGCGCCCCAACGACGACGGCGGCTTCGACACCGTCGACATCTCCGGGGAGTGGCAGGTCAAGACCGTGCACGGCGCGGTGTCGGAGGCGATCGGCACCGAGGTGACCCCGCGCACCGAGCTGACGCGGTTGCGCGAACTGTGTGACGAGGCGGGCGTGAACTACCAACACGGTTGGGACGCGGGCCAAGTGGTGCTGGAGATGTATGAGCACCTGGTGGAGTCGCAGACCACCTACCCCACCTTCTACCTGGACTTCCCGACCTCGGTCTCCCCGCTCACCCGCTCGCACCGCAGCATCGCCGGGGTGGCCGAGCGCTGGGATCTGGTGGCCTGGGGCGTCGAATTGGGCACCGCCTACAGCGAGCTCACCGATCCGGTGGAGCAGCGGCGCAGGCTCACCGAACAGTCGATGCTGGCCGCGGGCGGCGACCCGGAGGCGATGGAGCTCGACGAGGACTTCCTGCAGGCGCTCGAGCACGCGATGCCGCCCACCGGTGGCCTCGGGATGGGGGTGGACCGGGTGGTCATGTTGATCACCGGACGCAGCATCCGCGAGACGCTGCCCTTCCCTCTGGTGAAACCTCGATGACATCGGGACAGCTGTTCACGAATCGCGGCGTGTGCGCGATCAACAACCGCTCCGCTGGTACGCGCGCGGCTTTCGTGCCGAAAGCCGCAGCGAGAACGCTAGTCTCGGAGTTCCGGCACCGGGAGGATGTCGGGCCACCAACAAATCGGGATGGGATCACATGTATCTGGACTTGCTGACCACGGCCACACTCGTCGATCCGCACGTGTTCGCCGCCGGCTTCGACACCCTCGCGGGCTCGGACGCGGTGAACAACGCGCTGGAACTCGCGGCGAAGAAGAAAAAGAAGAACAGCAGCTTCTTGATCATCGGCGGCATCTGCTGCCTGGTCGTCGTGGTGCTCATCGTCGGGGGCATCTACCTGCTCAAGAACAAGAAGAAGAACGACCAGCCGCCCTCCAACGGCGGTCAGCCGCCGTTCAACGGCCCGCAGGGTGGTCAGCCGCCTTACGGCCAGCCGCCTTACGGCCGGCCCTGACCTGACCGGAGGACTCGCGGCGATACCCCTCGGTCGGACGACGAGGCATTTCCGCGGGTCCTCGGAAGCCCACGGTCGCGAGAAGATCATCGTGGGGCCGTCCGTAGCCCGCGTACACCTCGATACGGCAGAGTGTGTGACGTGCAGCTGATACTGGTGCGTCATGCCCAACCCGAACGCGTAGTCGGCGACACCACCGCCGCCGACCCCGGCCTCACCGAGATCGGCGGACGCCAAGCCGACCGCGTCCCCGCCGCGCTCGCCGCCCACGACATCGCCCGCGTGGTCAGCAGCCCGCAGCGCCGCGCCCGCGACACCGCACTCCCCACCGCGACCGCGCGCGACCTGCCGGTCGACATCGTCGACGACCTCGCCGAGTACGACCGCGACCTGCCCGCCTACATCCCCATCGAGGACGCGAAAACCGAATTCGCCGACGCCTACGCCCGTATCAAAGCGGGCCATTTCCCCGAACAGATCGACGGACCGGCCTTCACCGCGCGAGTCCTGGCCGCGGTCGAGAACCTCGTCGCCACAACAGCACCCACCGACACCGTCGTAGCCTTCGCCCACGGCGGCGTGATCAACGTTCTGCTGGCCGACATCCTCAGCCTGCCCCGCCCGCTCACCTTTCCGATCGACTACTGCTCGGTCACTCGAATCCTGTACTCCCGCACCGGCACCCGCACGGCGGCCACCATCAACGAAAACGCCCACGTGTGGAACTTGCTGCCGAGGTCCCTGTCCCGATCCACACGCTAGGTCGGCCGCCCGCTACCGCACCCACCGACAGAAAGGGCCCGGCACCGCCGAAGCGATACCGGGCCCGGTGAACCGGCTCAGACAGCCTGAGCGATCCAGTTGTGCATCCAGGTGATGGCGGTCTGTCCGCCACCCACCGAGTAACTGCCGTACAGCGTGTGCGCCTGCGACCGGTAGAACTCCTCCAGGTCCTTGGCACGCTTCTGGTTGGCGGCGTCGGTCAGCTGCGCCCCCAGCGTGGGCACCCCACCGTGCGACATCAGGTCGGTCATGATCGCCCCGGCCTCGAGCTGGTAGCGCCACAGGTTGGCCGGATTCGCATCCGAACTCTGTGCGAGGAACCCCGCGAACCGCGTCACGAAATCGTCGGTGGCGGTAGCGCAGTACAGATCGTCGACCGCGCAGATGGTGCGAGTGCGGTCGCTCAGGAAGCCGAACCCGCCCGGGCGGGCGCCACCGGCACCGGCGCCGGGGGCGACCGGGCCGATCTGAATATCGGTCGGCGAACGGCGGGGATCGGAGATGAGGCCGACAGCGGCGATCCGGTCCTGCGAAATCGGGCTGATGCCGGTGCCGATCTCGGCGGCCAGATCGCCTGCGGCGTCGGCACCCTGGCTGTAACCGACGATCGCGGCCCTGGTGTTGCCGCAGGAAGCCAGCTTCGCGCTGATCAGGCCGCGCGCGGAGTCGACGGCCTGCTTCTTGGAATTGCCGTAGACGTCGCCCTCCCAGGGAAACGCCGTGGCGGCATAGGTGACGTAGTCGACGTCGGTGTTTCTCGGCAGGCCGTTGGTGACGCCGGCGAGCATGCCGGGGCCGGGGGCCTTCTCGTGGCCGGTCTCCCAGGTGCCGGGAATGGCGACCACATACAGACTCGGGCAGGCGGGCGCCGCGTTGGCGCTCGTGCTGCCGACAACAATTCCGGACATCATTGCCGCGGAAGCTCCCAAAGCCGCGACAACCTTTTTCAACTGCATACCGCTCCAGTTCACCCTTGCTCGTCGATGTGAGAGCAAACCCCGATTACTGACGTTGTGGCCCCGGACCTCGCCGCGAATCACAATAGGCGTACGAGCCGTCCCGTGCCACACGGCCTCTCGATTTTATGGCAGGCAACCTCGACAGATCGAGCAGAACGCGCATTCCAGTGACGGAATGTCGGCGGCACGTCACCGCCGACACACCCCCCGTTCGCGAAACTCACACCTCCAGGTCTTCTTCGATGCCCTTGAGCTTGTGCCGCCCCAGCGCCAGATTGGCCCGGCTGCGATCGAGGGCGAGGTAGAGGAACAGCCCTTTGGACTTGCGCCCCGTCATCGGACGGATCACGTGGTACTGCGTGCCCAGGGTGATGAGGATGTCCTCGATCTCCTCGTTGAGGCCGAGCTGCTCGATGGTGCGCATCTTCGCGCGCACCACCTCGGTGTTGCCCGCCGCGGCGACCTGCAGGTCCAGCGACTTGGTGCTGCTGAGCATTCCGAGCGCCATCCCGCTGCTGTAGTCGACGATCGCGGCGCCGATCGCGCCCTCGATCACCATCATGTCCTTCAGAGCCAGATCCATATTCGACATGTCGTGCCTTTCATTCGTCGATCGTCGCCTGGTCTTTCCCAGGCGAATGCGCCGCCGCCAGATGGCCGGCGATGGCGCGAGCTACCGGTCGCGACTCCAGATGGAGCCGACCGACATTCACTTCGGGTCCGGCGAGCACGGTCAGCGAGGTGTAGCCGGCGGCGTAGATCACCACCTGCCCCTCGGTGCCGTGCACGACGACCTCGCTGAACCCGCCGCCGTGCGCGGTGTTGGCCAGCCGATACGACAGCGACAACTGCGCGGCCGACAGCGCGGCCAAGCCCGCGGGTTCGAGATGGGCAGGCAGGTCGTGTTCGATGAGCAGCCCGTCGCTGGAGGCCACCAGCGACCCGGTGAGCTGAGGTAGCCGCTCACGCAGCGACTTCAGTTCCGCCTGCACGGCCGGATAGTGTTCGGGAGCTCTGTATTCGGACTCCCTGGGTTCGGGCGCGGTCATCGCCACCTTCGTCAACCTTCCCCTCCATTCACCGAGCAGTTTCTTCCGCGCGGTCACGCAAGCTCCTCCAACGCCGCCCTGAGCCGGATGAGTGTTTCGCGGTCGACCTGGCGCCAGCGTTCGGGTTCTGCCGCGCTGGAGAGGTTTCCGCGGTGGCGGGCGGTCGCGGTCGCTTCCTCGTCGATCGCGTGCCTGCCGTGTGGTGCGCCCGGCCCCGCCAGGGGTCGGGTCGGTCCCGCGCTGCCCGGAATGCGCCGGGGCAGGGTGGGCACGGGTGGTGTCGACACTGTCGACATGGCGTGCTCGGCCGGGTCCGGCGCGAGGGCGAGGTGGCGCCCACGCTGTGGTTGTTCGGCCGGGACAGCGGGTTCCGGTGTCTCGATCAGGCCCGCGGCGGTCAACTCGCGGACGGCGACGAGGCAGCCGTAGGTGGTGCGGCCCAGATCGCGGGCGATCTCGGCGATGCTGCGACGAGTGTCGGCGGCGGCGAGCACCTCGGCCTGGCTTCCGGTGAGTACCACTTGATTTCGCTTGATGCGACGCGCCGGAACCACCGCGACCTCGGTGACGTGGTCGGCCGACCACGGGCCACGGTCGCCGTCGTTGCGGCGTTCGCATTCGTGGACGAGTGCGCGCGGAGCGATATGGCAGACCGGAGCAAGCCAATGTTCGGGTGTGGGGCGGAATTCCGGTTCTTCGGCGGAAGCGAGCAGAAAGTAGGCGGCGTCGAACACCGAAAGTAGCGCGAGGGTTTCCAATTGCGGCTGGTCCAGCAGCGGACCCGGGTCACCGGCGCCGGCGCGGCGCCAATCTTCCGCCGTGGCCACCCCGGCTTCGACCACCAATCGGTCGAGTCCGATGGTGCGCCCGCAACCGACCGAGGCGATAGTGCCGCGCACCAAATGGAATTCGCCGTCGCCCGCGCGCAATACACCGGTCGAACCTTCTTCGCCGAGCCGATGCAACGCGTCGGCGAGCGCGACGCTCATCGTTTCCCGCCCGTCAGTTCTTCCAGCGCCGACCTGAGCTGATAGCGGGCCATTCCGAGATTTCCGGTACCGCCGTCGAAGACGACATGCATGAACAACCTGCCGTCGAAATCACCGTCGACCAGATGTAGGAGGTGAAAGCCCCTGGTCCGGCACACCACGATCTCGGTGAGGTCGTCGTCGGCACTCCCCAACGCCGGACACCCGAGCGCGGCCCGCACCACATCGGTGGTCCCCGCCGCGTCTTCGTGCTCGTCGACGCCCTGATGCTCGCCGGCGCCGGCGACGGCCAAGCCGCTCGCCCCGTCCACCAGCGTCGCACTGCGCGCCCCGGGAATATCCATGATGCGTTTCAGGCACCCATCAAGAGAATTCACCGAGCCCCCGAACCGTCATCGATTATTGATCGAAACGAGACGCTATACCCCTCGGCTATCTTCCGCATCTCGAACGCCGGAAAATTGCTGCCGCACAATATGTTTGCTGATGGTTGCTGGAAAACCGCTCGGTATCAATACTTTTCAGTAACTTCTATGCCGATTCGCTGTCCACCGCTATAACCGGTGATCACTCCCCTATTTCGCCCGCCAGCGATCTTCGCGCGAACTTCGGAATCAGCTTCTTCGCAGACCTCGCCGAATCGACGGCACACCGCTGCCCGACCGATGTGCTCGAAATATGCGATCAGCCCGCGGCGCGGCGGTACCAGGACTCCGCTTCGCGGTGAGCGCCTTGGGCCTCCAGGAGCGCGGCGAGGTTGGCCATGGCTCGGGGGTGGCCGAGGTCGGCAGCACGACGGAAGCAGCGACGCGCCTCGGTGGTGGCGCCGCGACGGCGCAGCAGCATACCGAGGCAGTTGATGGCATCGATGTCGCCGTGATCGGCGGCCTCGCCGTACCAGGCTTCGGCGTCGTCGAGGCGGTCCCGGTCCTCCAGCAGCCGAGCGAGGTTGAACATGGCGTCGACATGGCCGGCCATCGCGGCGTGGTGGTACCAGGTTTGGGCATCGCGGCGGTCGCCACACTGGAAGAGCATGGTGGCCAGATTGAACATCGCGTTGCAGTTGCCCGCGGCCGCCGCACGGCGGTACCAGGATTCGGCCTCGTCGAGTTCGCCGAACTGATCGAGCAGAACGGCGAGGTTGTTCATCGAGCGTGTGTGCCCCGCGGCGGCGGCGCGCCGAAACCAGTACTCCGCGGCCTCGAAATCGCTGTGGTCGTGGTAGAAGTGAGCGAGATTGTGCATGGCGGTACCGTCACCACGCTCTGCGGCGCGGCGCAGGTTCGCCAACGCTTCCGGCGGCAACGGCACAGCTCCCCCTCGGAACTTCGGCGTACACCTCGACACGGAAAGTCTATGTGCTGCACCGAAGATCGGCCACGTCGTTTGCGCACGCATCGAACCCGTCGGGCAACCGAGTAGTTCAGTGGCCTATGCACATTCCCGGCTAATCCGTGTCCTGCCCCGTGGAGCCGCGAATGCGATGACGAACCACACTCCGCGCTGTCGGGCAGACGGGACAAAAAGGCGCCCGCGGACTTGAGAGTCCGCGGGCGCCTTGGATTTTCAGCGATCAGCGCTGGGCGACGGCCGTCGGGGGGATCGGCGCGGGAAGCGCGGTCTCACCCTCGAGGTACTTGTCGACCGCCGAGGCCGCGGCACGGCCTTCGGCGATGGCCCAGACGATGAGGGACTGGCCACGGCCCATGTCGCCGGCGACGAAGACGCCGGGAATGTTGGTGGCCCAGCTCTTGTCGCGCTGCACGTTGCCGCGACCGTCGTAACCGACGCCGAGGTCGGTGAGCAGACCCGGCTTCTGCGGGCCGACGAAGCCCATGGCCAGCAGGACCAGATCGGCTTCGAGGGTGAAGTCGGTGCCCTCGACCTTCTCGAAGCGGCCGTTGGCCATCTT
This sequence comes from Nocardia sp. NPDC058633, assembly GCF_042717045.1. NCBI lineage: Bacteria > Bacillati > Actinomycetota > Actinomycetes > Mycobacteriales > Nocardiaceae > Nocardia > Nocardia sp. NPDC058633. The sequence goes on along the minus strand of NZ_JBHXRA010000026.1, from coordinate 42,817 downwards.
GACCTCGTGGGCCTCGAGACCGGTGACCTTGCCGTCCTTACCGACGAAACGCTCGGTGTTCACCGAGAACAGACGTTCGCCACCCTCTTCGTGTGCCGAGGCGACCCGGTACATCAGGGGGTAGGTCGGCCACGGGGTCGAGCCCGCGCGCTCCTCGGGGGGACGCGGCATGATCTCGAACTGGTGCACCGACTCGGCGCCGTGGCGGTGCGAGGTGCCCAGGCAGTCGGCGCCGGTGTCGCCACCACCGATGATGATGACCTTCTTGCCCTTGGCGTGGATCGGCGGCAGGCCGTCGGCGTCGGCGATGTCGTCACCGAGCTGCACCCGGTTCGACAGCGGCAGGAACTCCATCGCCTGGTGGATGCCGTCGAGCTCGCGGCCCGGGATCGGCAGGTCGCGGGCGATGGTGGCGCCACCGGCCAGCACGATCGCGTCGTATCGCTCACGCAGCTGCTCGGCGGTGATGTCGACACCCACGTTGACGCCCGCCTTGAAGATGGTGCCTTCGGCTTCCATCTGGGCCAGGCGACGGTCGATGACCGACTTCTCCATCTTGAATTCCGGGATGCCGTACCGCATCAGGCCGCCGATGCGGTCGTCACGCTCGAACACGGTCACGGTGTGACCGGCGCGAGTGAGCTGCTGGGCGGCGGCCAGACCGGCCGGGCCGGAGCCGACGACGGCGATCTTCTTGCCGGTGAGACGGGTCGGGTACACCGGGGTGACCCAGCCCTCGTCGAAGGCGTTCTCGATGAGCTCGACCTCGACCTGCTTGATCGTGACCGGCTCCTGGTTGATGCCGAGCACGCAGGACGCCTCACACGGAGCCGGGCACAGGCGGCCGGTGAACTCCGGGAAGTTGTTGGTGGCGTGCAGGCGGTCGATGCCTTCGCGCCACGCGCCCTTGTAGACCAGGTCGTTCCATTCGGGAATCAGGTTCCCGAGCGGACAACCCTGGTGGCAGAAGGGAATTCCGCAGTCCATGCAGCGGCTGGCCTGGGTCTTCAAGGTGTCCTGGGAGAACTTCTTCTCCTCGTAGACCTCTTTCCAGTCCAGCAGTCGCAGCTCGACCGGACGACGGGCCGGGGTTTGCCTCGAGGTGTGCTTCAAAAATCCCTGTGGGTCAGCCACGAGCCGCCTCCATGATCGCCGTGTCGACATCCTTGCCGGCCTTCTCGGCCTCGGAGATGGCGAGCAGAACCTTCTTGTATTCGCGGGGCATGACCTTCACGAAGTGGTTCACCTGCTGGGACCAGTCGCTCAGGATGCGTTCGGCCACAGCCGATCCCGTTTCGTCGCGGTGGGTGTTGATGATGTCGCGCAGCCAGGTGAAGTCGTCACCGGAGAGCTGCTCGATCGCGTCGGCCTGATCCGGGTTGACGCGCTCGGCGAGCTTGCCCTCCGGGTCGTAGACGTAGGCGACACCACCGGACATACCGGCGCCGAGGTTGCGGCCGGTGTCACCGAGGATGACCACACGGCCACCGGTCATGTACTCGAGCGCGTGGTCGCCCACACCCTCGACCACCGCGGTGGCGCCGGAGTTGCGCACGCCGAAGCGCTCGCCCGCGACACCGTTGATCAGGATGCGACCGCTGGTGGCGCCGAACATGATCACGTTGCCCGCGATGATGTTGTTCTCGGCGACGAAGCTCTCCGGTGCGTCGGCCGACGGGCGGACCACGATGTGGCCACCCGACAGGCCCTTGCCCACGTAGTCGTTGGCGTCACCGAAGACCCGCAGCGTGATGCCCGCCGGGACGAACGCGCCGAAGCTGTTGCCCGCCGAACCGGTGAAGGTGATGTCGATGGTGTCGTCGGGCAGGCCCGCGCCACCGTAGAGCTTGGTCACCTCGTGGCCGAGCATGGTGCCGACCGTGCGGTTCACGTTGGTGATCTTGGTTTCGATCTTGACCGCCTGGCCACGCTCGAGCGCGGGGGCGCTCTGCGCGATCAGTTCGTTGTCGAGCGCCTTGTCCAGCCCGTGGTCCTGGGTGGTGGTGCACCGGGTGTCCTGGTTCATGAACGCCGTCTCCGGCATGTCCAGGATCGGCGACAGGTCCAGCTTGGCGGCCTTGAAGTGCTGCTTGGCCTTGGCGGTGTCGAGCAGGTCGACGCGACCGACGGCCTCGTCGAGAGTGCGGAAGCCCAGCTCGGCGAGCAGCTCACGCACCTCCTCGGCGATGAACATCATGAAGTTCTCGACGAATTCCGGCTTGCCGGTGAAACGCTCACGCAGCACCGGGTTCTGGGTCGCGATGCCGACGGGACAGGTGTCGAGGTGACACACGCGCATCATGACGCAGCCCGAGACGACCAGGGGTGCGGTCGCGAAACCGAACTCCTCGGCGCCGAGCAGCGCGGCGATCATCACGTCGCGGCCGGTCTTCATCTGGCCGTCGACCTGGACGACGATGCGGTCACGCAGGCCGTTGAGCAGCAGGGTCTGCTGGGTCTCGGCCAGGCCGAGCTCCCAGGGACCACCGGCGTGCTTGAGCGAGGTGAGCGGCGAGGCGCCGGTGCCGCCGTCGTGGCCCGAGATGAGCACCACGTCGGCGTGCGCCTTGGACACACCGGTGGCGACGGTGCCGACACCCGGCTCCGCGACGAGTTTCACGTGAATCCGAGCCTGCGGATTCGCGTTCTTCAGGTCGTGGATCAGCTGGGCCAGATCCTCGATCGAGTAGATGTCGTGGTGCGGCGGCGGGGAGATCAGGCCGACGCCCGGCGTGGAGTGACGCACCTCGGCGACCCACGGGTACACCTTGTGCGCGGGCAGCTGGCCGCCCTCGCCCGGCTTGGCGCCCTGGGCCATCTTGATCTGGATGTCGGTGGCGTTGGTCAGGTAGTGCGCGGTGACACCGAAGCGACCCGAGGCGACCTGCTTGATCGCCGAACGACGCCAGTCACCGTTGTCCTCGACCTCGAAGCGAGCGGGGCTCTCGCCACCCTCACCGGAGTTGGAGCGGGCACCGATGCGGTTCATCGCGATCGCGAGGGTCTCGTGCGCCTCGGCGGAGATGGAGCCGTAGCTCATCGCACCGGTCGAGAAACGCTTCACGATCTCGGTGGCCGGCTCGACCTCGTCGATGGAGATCGACGCGCGCTGACCCGACTTGAACTTGAACAGGCCACGCAGCGCGGCAAGGCGCTCGGACTGGTCGTCGACCAGCTTGGTGTACTCCTTGAAGATCGAGTACTGACCGGTGCGGGTGGCGTGCTGGAGCTTGAACACCGTGTCCGGGTTGAACAGGTGGTACTCGCCCTCACGACGCCACTGGTACTCGCCGCCGACCTCGAGCTCGCGGTGCGCGCGCTCGTTGCGGTTCTCCAGGAAGGCCACGCGGTGGCGCACAGCCACCTCTTCGGCGATCTCGTCGAGACCGATGCCGCCCAGTGGGGAGCGCAGGCCGGTGAAGTACTCGTCGACCAGGTCCTGACCGAGGCCGATGACCTGGTACAGCTGGGCGCCGTTGTAGGAGGCGAGGGTGGAGATGCCCATCTTCGACATCACCTTGAGCACGCCGTTGCTGGCCGCGGTGCAGTAGTTCGCGACGGCCTTGCGGAAGTCGGCGCCATGGTCACCGGTGGAGCCCGGCATCTGCAGCGAACCGCGCTCGAGCATGTCCTCGATGGTCTCGAAGGCCATGTACGGGTTGATCGCGGCGGCGCCGAACCCGATCAGCAGGGCCATGTGGTGCACCTCGCGGGCGTCACCGGCCTCCACGACCAGGCCGACCATGGTGCGGGTGCGCTCGCGCACCAGGTGGTGGTGCACCGACGAGGTGAGCAGCAGCGACGGGATCGGCGCCAGCTTCTCGTTGGACTCACGATCCGACAGCACGATGATGCGCGCGCCACCGTCGATGGCGGCCGAGACCTGGGTGTTGATGGCCGCGAGCGCCTTGCGCAGGCCCTCGCCGCCCTCGGCGACCGGGTACAGACCGCGCACGACCACCGAGCGCAGGCCCGGCTGGCTGCCGTCGTCGTTGATGTGGACGAGCTTGGCCAGCTCGTCGTTGTCCAGAATCGGCTGCTCGAGCGCGATCATCCGGCAAGAATCCGGGCCCGGGTGCAGCAGGTCGGCCTCGGGGCCGAGGTTGCGCTTGAGGCTGGTGACGACCTTCTCGCGGATGGCGTCGAGCGGCGGGTTGGTGACCTGCGCGAACAGCTGCGAGAAGTAGTCGAACAGCAGGCGCGACCGGTTCGACAGCACCGCGATCGGGGTGTCGGTACCCATCGAGCCCAGTGCCTCGCCGCCGGTCTTGGCCATCGGCGTGATCAGCAGGTTCAGGTCCTCGGTGGTGTAGCCGAAGATCTGCTGACGGATCAGCACGCGATCGTGCGACATGTGCACGTGCGGGCGGTCGGGCAGGTCGGCCATGCGGCTCACGCCTGCGTCGAGCCACTGCTGGTACGGCTGCGCCGCGGCCAGGTCCGACTTGACCTCTTCGTCGGTGACGATGCGGCCCTGCTCGGTGTCGACCAGGAACATCTTGCCCGGCTGCAGGCGGATCTTCTGGACCACGGTGGCCGGATCGATGTCGAGCACGCCGACCTCGGAGGCCAGCACGACCAGGCCGTCTTCGGTGACCCAGATGCGACCGGGACGCAGACCGTTGCGGTCGAGCACGGCGCCGATCTTGGTGCCGTCGGAGAAGCACACCGCCGCCGGGCCGTCCCACGGCTCCATCAGCATCGAGTGGTACTCGTAGAACGCGCGCCGCTCGGGGTCGAGGTTCTCGTTGCGTTCCCACGCCTCGGGAATCATCATCATGATGGCGTGGTGCAGTTCGCGACCGCCCAGGTGCAGCAGTTCGAGCACCTCGTCGAAACGCGCGGTGTCGGAAGCGCCGGGGGTACACACGGGGAAGATCTTCTGCAGGCGATCGCGGCCGGCTTCGTCCTTGCCGAACACGTCGCTGCGCAGCAGCGCCTCACGGGCGCGCATCCAGTTCTCGTTGCCGGTGACGGTGTTGATCTCACCGTTGTGGGCGACCCGGCGGAACGGGTGCGCCAGCGGCCACGAGGGGAAGGTGTTGGTGGAGAAGCGCGAGTGCACGATGCCGATGGCCGACTCGACGCGCTCGTCCTGCAGGTCCAGGTAGAACGCACGCAGCTGCGGCGTGGTGAACATGCCCTTGTAGATGAAAGTCTGGCCGGACAGGCTCGGGAAGTACACCGACTCCTTGCCGACGGTGCCCTCACCGGGGCCTGCCTTGCCGAGCTCGTGCTCGATCCGCTTGCGGATCACGTAGGCGCGACGCTCCAGGTCCATGCCCGAGAGCTGCTCGGCCGAGTTCTTCGGCGAACCGATGAAGATCTGCCGGAAGGTCGGCATCGCGTCGCGGGCCAGCGCGCCGAGCGAGGACTCCTCGATCGGCACCGCGCGCCAGCCGAGTACGGCCATGCCCTCTTCGGTGACGATCTTCTCGACGCCGTAGGCGGCACGTGCGGCTTCGCGACGGGCCTGCGGCAGGAAGGCGATACCGGAGGCGTAGGAGCCTTCCGGGGGCAACTCGAAAGCGGCGCCTTCTTCGGCGAGGATCGCACGGAAGAACTTGTCCGGGAGCTGCAGCAGGACGCCCGCGCCGTCGCCGGAGTTCGGCTCGGCACCCGCAGCACCGCGGTGCTCCAGGTTCAGCAGGGCCGTGATGGCCTTGTCGACGATGTCTCGACTGCGTCGTCCGTGCATGTCGGCAACGAACGCGACGCCGCAGGCGTCGTGCTCGAATGCCGGATCGTAGAGCCCGGTGACTCCGGGTGACCTGTGGCCAGGAAGTTGCGTCATGCCTCTGCCTTCAAGAAAGTCGGCTGTCGATGTCGGCCACCCAGCAAGCTGAGCGTGGGCCCTTCGTCGTTTCGCCTCCGTCAAGACTGCGTCCGTACGATCCGAAACCAGCGACGGTGGTGGTTTGCGGCGTTGACGTAGTTGGGGTGCTCAGAGGTAACGGGATGCTTACTTCTCCCTTACCTCTGCGCGGGGTTTCACCCGCTACTCTTGGCCCGGTTTCACCGGACCTCGAATGGGTGGTTGGCCGAACATGGGTGCGTTCGGCGTAAGAGCAAACGATAAGTCAGACCGCAGACCCAACCAACTAAGGTTGTGCTAAGTAACCCGTCTAGCTGGGGTTTGTAACGGCTGCTTGCATCGTCGCGCGCGTCGTCCAGTGTAAAGCAGACCGGGGCCCGGATCGATCCCGGACAACCCGTTCCTACCTGCGCGAACGCTGTCTACGAGCAGACTCGAAACAGCCGCCGACCCGGGGTCGAAAGCTGAACTCACCTGCACCGCACCAGGTTTCCCAGTCGATGACCTGGTCAAACCTCCCACCTCCGCTAACCGGGGGTGCCGACTGTGAGATATTCCCGACACGGGCCCCCACTAGCGCCCCAGTCAGCCGACCGTACGGTCTGTATTGCCGAATGTGTGCCACAGCACACCTTTGGCTAACTTCTGGCAGTGTCGTTCGACACAAATCGGGCACGAGCGGCGGCGCGATCCGGCTCGCCGCGCGCGACACGCCGAGGTCGGTGCCGAAATATCTCGGTCAGCGCGATGGCCCGCCCTGGCCGGTTGTGAGGCTGACCACAAGCAACGCCTCGGCACTCGGTGTGTCGGCGCCCGGCCTGTCACGCTGACACAACGAATCCATGCCAGTTTCGCCATGCCCAGTGGAGCGCACGACCCGGGGAGACCTTCAATGACCGGCTTACTCACCTGGCTCGGCGGAGGCCTCGCCACACCCCGGCGAGGGGACCCCGAAACGGGCGCCGACCAGGCTTTCCGCCATGAACAGGGCCGCTATCTCGTCACCGGTGCCGCGGTGTCGTTGTTCGCCGTGATCGCCGGACTCGTCACCTTGGCCGCCATGCTCGCCGCCGACGTGAGCGTCATCGGTGCGGTGCTGTTCCCACTGGTCGTGGCGGTCGCCATGGCCGCGCTCGGCCGGGCGTTGGTGACCACTCGCCCCGGCGCCGACGACGACCGGCTCGGCGCCACCGCCAGGATCGGGGTCGGGGTGCTGGCTGGGGTCTTCGTCGCCGAACTCGCCGCCACCGTGATGCTCGGCGGGACCGTCGACCGGGAACTGGATGTGCGCGCTCAGGCAGGCGCCGAGAACGCACCCGCCGTGGTCGCCGCTCGCACCTCGTTCGACCTGGCCACCGCCGACCGGGCCGCACTCGACCTGAGCATCGCCAAGTCGCAGGCCGACATCGACCGTGCGCTGGTGATCGCCCGCTGCGAGTACAACCCAACCCCGCAGTGCCCGCAGACCAGGATCACCGGGGTCCCGGGCCGTGGTCCGGAAGCCCAGACCGCCAACGACATGCTCGACGACGCCCGCAAGCAACTCGCCACAGCACAGGGCCGCATCGAAGGGCTCGATCAGCGGGTTCGCACCGAGTCAGCCGCCCTCGCCACCGCCAGGACCAGCGCGTTCGCCGACGGTGACCGTGGTCTCGGCGCCCGCTGGCTGGCCATGAACAGCTACACCAGCTCGCACGCCGGAGCCGCGGCGCTGCGCCTGCTGCTTCTTCTCGCCGGGATCGTGCTGGCTCTGCTGCCGTCGCTGCTGCGCTGGTGGCGTGGCGAAACCGCGCTCGATCGCCGCGTCGACGCCGCGGCAGTGGCCGACCGGGCCCACCGCGAAGCCGACGCCGCCATCGCGGTGAAAAGCGCCGAGGTACGCACCGAGACGGCCGCCTTGCGCGCCGAACAGGAGCTCACCAGCACGCGACTGGCCATCGAAGCCGATACCGTGATCGATCGAGAACGTCAGCGCACCAGGATCATCGCCGCGATCGGCGGTTTCGAGCTCGGGTTCACCGAGCCGCATCGAAAGGACGACTCCGTGTCTCTGGAGCCGAACGTGACATCGCAGCTGCCCGCGGGGTACGTCCAGCCCGCGCTGCCCACCGGTACCGGGGGGGCGCTTGTCCCCGCGCACCAGGCACCGCAGCAGCAGCCGCCCGCGCAGGCGCCGACCAGCGGCGGCGGATTGGAACTGCCGATCATCGGCACGGTGCCGTTCACCGACACCGCCGCCCGCTGGATCCGTCCGCTGGTTCCAGCGTTCGTCGCCAACGCCTTCGACTCGGCCACCCACCCGATGCGTACCGCGCGGCAGGCGTTCGAAGAGGTCGAGGAGGTGACGTTCACGCTGCGACGCACGCGCAAGGTCACCGTCGACACGCAGGACTCCTCGGCGCAGCAGCAGGTTCCCGCCGGGTATCAGCTGCCGGGGCAGCCCGCGCAGGGTTTCCTGCCGCCAGGGGCCTACCCGCAACAGCAGCAATACCAGCAGCCGTACCAGCCCTACGCCCAGCAGATCGCCTCGAACGTGGTCGACGCCCCGTCGAGCCGCTTCCACCCCGACCCGCGGCAGTACCAGTCGGCCCCGACCTATACCGCGCTGCCCGCGGGCCAGGGCAACGGCCTACCCGAGGCGGACGCCCACGGCGAGCTCCCCCGCGCCGACACCAACGAACTCCCCGGTGGCCGCCGTCAGCTGCCGCCCGCCCGCTGAGTACGAGCCGCACCTGGGTCATTCCACCGTGCTCTTCGTCCGCAGCGCGCTGTACGCCGCGAACAACAGCACCGCCACGATGCCGACCACTGTCAGATGGATACCACTGACAAACGCCTGATCGGCCGACGACAGGAACTGCTCGGCCACCGCGGCGGGCAGCTCACCGGCCACCTCGACCGCGCCGCTGAGTGAACCCGACGCCGTCGCCACCGCGTCCTCCGGGAGCAGCGACAGGTCGAGGCCGCGCCGGAAGATGGCCATCACCGCGCTGCCGAGCAGCGCGACACCGAGTGCGAGACCGGTTTCGTAGGCGGTCTCCGAGATCGCCGCGGCCGCACCGGCGCGTTCCTGCGGCGCCGATCCGACGACCAGGTCGGCGGCCACCGTCATGGCCACACCCGCACCGAGGCCGATGCCGACGAAACCGATCGCGAACGCCCCGGCGCCGTTGCCGACGTCGACCGCGAGGAAAGCCGCGGTGCCGATCGCCGTGACCACCAGCGCGCCCGCCAGCACCACCGTCGCGCGCCAGAACCGCACGAGCCAGGCCGCCGCCAGCGAGCCGAGCACGCTCGCCGCGAGTCCGGGCAGCATCAGCAGACCCGCTTGCAAGGGCGTGCGGCCCAGCACCAGCTGCAGATACTGCGAGCCGAAGAACAGCACGCCTGCCAGGGCGAACACCGCGAGCAGGTTGGTGAACACCGCGACCCGGAACCTCGGCAACTCGAACAGCCGCAGGTCGAGCATCGGATCGCTCAGTCGACGCTGTCTGCGCACGAACAGCACGGCCGAGACCACACCCGCCAGACCGACCAGCAGCGGGCCCACCGCCGGACCGTGCGCGGCGGTTTCCTTCACCGCGTACACCACCGGGACCAGCGCCAGCATGGACAGCAGCGCGCTGAGTGCGTCGAAGCGGCCGGGGTTGGGGTCGCGTGATTCGGGGATGAGCAGTGGTGCCAGAGCCAGCAGCACCAGCATGACCGGCAGGTTCACCAGGAACACCGAGCCCCACCAGAAGTGCTCGAGCAGCCAGCCGCCCACCAGCGGACCGGCCGCGGCGCCACCACCGGCCATCGCACTCCACACGCCGATCGCCATGGTGCGCTGGCGCGCGTCCTGGAACATCGAGCGGATCAAGCCCAGTGTGGCGGGCATCAGCGTGGCACCGGCGACGCCCTGCAGGACGCGCGCCGCGATCAGCATCTCCGGCGAGGTCGCCCACGCGGCCAGCGCCGAGGCGATACCGAAGCCGACGGCGCCGATCAGCAGCAGCCTGCGCCTGCCGATCCGGTCGCCGAGGTTACCCATCACGACCAGCAGGCCCGCGAGCACGAACGAGTACACATCGATGATCCAGAGCAGCTGTGGCGTGCTCGGGGCGAGGTCGGCGCTGATCGCGGGCACGGCCAGATCCAGCACGGTCGCGTCCACGGCGAGCAGCAGCAGGGCGAGGGCGAGTACGCCGAGGCCTGCCCACTCACGCGGGGTGGCGCGTGGCGGGGTCAGCACAGTGGGGGTGTTCATCGGTCTCTCGACTTTCAGGTTGGTAAACCGTCCAGACGGTACAGTAACAAAGAAACCGTCCAGACGGTACAGTGATTGCCGTGAGCTCTGACACCCGCGATCGCATCCTCGACGCCCTGGAGACCGTGCTGCTCGAACGCGGCTCGGCCCAGCTGACCCTCGACAACGTCGCCGCGGCGGCGGGCGTGTCCAAAGGTGGGCTGCTCTATCACTTCAAGAGCAAGGACGCCCTGCTGGTCGGTTTGGTACACCGGCTCGGGGAGCGCGCCCGCGCCCAGCTCGACGAAGCCAGAGCGAGCGGGACGCCGATCTCCGCGTGGTATCTACAGACGCCCGACCCCACCACGCAGACCGACGCCGTCGAACTCGCCCTGTACCGCTCCCTCCTGGCGACCATGCGCACGATCGACGCCTCGACGGGCAACGAGCCCGACGAGGTGCAGCGCGCACTCGACGCGGTGATGGCGTCCTGGTCCGACGATCTCGAGACCGAGGTGAGCGACCCGGTCCGCGCCGACACCATCCGACTCGTGGGCGACGGGGTCTACCTGCGCGCTCTACTGGGCCTACCGCAGATCGAACCCGCGCGCTACCGCGCCGTCGTCGAACGACTGACCGAGCACTGAGTGGACACTTGTTCACTCAGCCTCGCTCGGGGCAACACCCCGGTGAGTGAACCGGTAATTGGTCACAAAAGTAGGTACTACCAGTTGGTATAGCCACTCGACTCGCACAGTGACCCGCGCAACTCGGTGGCCGACACCCGGTCCACCGGTTTACAGTGCAGTGGTGATCAACCGCGAGGGACCGACAGGCGCGGCAAGATCAGCGCCGTGGGGCTCCCCACTGCTCGGACCGGAAGACGAGAAATCGACGGTCCGCCGCGTTCGGGTGCAATTGCTGCTCACCGTTCCGCTGCTCATCGCCAACTTGATCGGCATCGCGATGGTCGTGGTGCTGGCGGGGTTCGTGCTCCCGGGGCCCACTGTGTTCACCCGAGAACTACTGCTGGTCAACAGCTTCTTCACGCCCCTGTGCGCGGCGCTCGCGCTGGCGGTCGGCGCCGTGTGGGGCACCGTGGCCGGAGTGCGGTCGATGCGCTGGGCCACCGACCCCGAACACGTGCCGACCCCGGCCGAACAGCAGGTCGCCGTGTCGGCACCGCGCTGGATGGTGCTGCAACAGGCCCTGCTGTGGACGTTGACATTGACGGTGCTCACCGTCGTCTACGGGGTGCTCGAACCCGCGCTGATTCCCAAGGTCGCCCTCGCGATCGGTGCCGCGGCGATCGTCGTGTGCGCCAACAGCTATCTGATCATCGAGTTCGCGCTGCGCCCGGTGACCGCGCGCGTGCTCGCCGCCGACCCCCACCGCCGGCGCGGCATCGGCGTGTTCGGTCGGACCATGCTGTCGTGGTTCGTCGGCGTCGGAGTGCCGGTGGCGCTGACGATGACGGTGGCGGTGTGGGCCCTGGCCGATCCCGCGGTGAGCAAAGCCAGGCTCGCGGTGTGCATGCTCAGTCTGGGCGGCTCGGCGCTGGTGTTCGGATTGATCCTGATGGCCCAGGTCGTCGCGGCGACGGTGGCCCCGATCAAGGGTGTGCGCCAAGCGTTGCGCCGCGTGGAGAAGGGCGACCTCGACGCCGAGATCACCCTCTACGACGGCACCGAACTGGGCGAACTGCAGAGCGGTTTCAACACGATGGTGCACGGGCTGCGCGAGCGGGCCATGATCGAGGACCTGTTCGGCAAGCACGTCGGCCACGATGTCGCGATGGCCGCGATCGCCTCGTCCCAACCGGTGCTGGGCGGCACCGAAACCGAGGCCGCCGCGCTGTTCATCGACATCATCGGCTCGACCACGATGGCCGCCACCCTGCCCGCGCCCGAGATCGTCGGCATCCTCAACCGGTTCTTCGACATCGTCGTCGACGAGGTGGAACGGCACGGTGGCCTGCTCAACAAGTTCGAGGGCGACGCGGCTCTGGCGGTGTTCGGCACCCCGGTCCCGCTGGACGACCTGGCCGGGTCGGCGTTGTCGTGTGGTCGGGCGATCCAGCGCCGATTGCGTGACGCCTCCGATCTCGACGCGGGCATCGGGGTCGCCGCGGGCCGGGTCGTCGCGGGCAATGTGGGCACGCACAATCGTTACGAGTTCACGGTGATCGGCGATGCCGTCAACGAGGCCGCGCGGCTGTGTGAGCTGTCCAAGCAGCACGATGAACGGTTGCTCACCTCGGCGATCACGCTCGACGCCGCGGCCGACTCCGAATCCGCGCACTGGATTCTCGGCGAGACGGTCACGCTGCGTGGGCGTTTGAAGCCGACGCAGGTCGCGCTGCCGAGGGTGTCGGCGCCGGCTGACGAGAGCGCGTCCGCCGGGCTGGGGTCCGCCGAGGTTCGGTAGGACACATCAGGTCTCACCGGGGACGAGGGGCGGTAGGCAGGTGGCGAGATGCCAGGGCCGCTCGACGAGGGGTGTGGGTGGGTGGCGTCGAGTCCTCCGGCGCACGTCGCATCGACCGGGCGGTTCGGGTGGGATTGACTACACTCGGGGCCGTGCGTCCCGCCGTTGACACGGTCGGCGCCGTTGGGGCGGGAGTCGATCCGGCACGGGCGCCCGCGCCGGGGTCGCCATCACCACCGACGGTGCCGATCCGCCCCTTGCGTTTCCGCGAATTGCTCGATGAGCCGTTCGCCCTGATCCAGGCCCATATTCGGACCTTCGCGATACTCGGTGGCAGTGCGCTCGTGCTCGCCGTGCTCGCGGTGCTCGGACTCACGGGGCTGGTTTCCCATCTCACCGACGGCTCCGACGTGGGCACCGCGTGGGCGGCGATCCTGGCGACCGCGGCGGCGGTGTGGTCGACGCGGCTGGTGCTGCGCGGCGCCACCGTCGCCATCGCGCTCGCCGATTTCCACGGAGCGCGCTACGGCGTGCTCGACGGCTTGCGGGCCGCGGGCCGGAGAGCGGCTCCGCTGGTGCTCGCTCAGGTCGTGTTCACGCTCACCGGTATCGGGGTGCTGCTGCTGGGCAGCATTCTGGTGATCACCTATCCGCTCGCGCTCATCTGGCTCTCGTACGTGCGGTCGCGACGGTTCCTCACCGAGCCGGTGATCATCGCAGAGCACGCGAGTTTCGGTGTGGGCGTTGCCCGTTCGAAGGAACTCGTGCACGGTGCGGTCTGGCCGACCGCGGGCCTGTGGCTCACCCAGCGGTGCATCTTCGCGGTACTCGCGGTGCCCACGTTCGGCATTCCGTTCTTCCTGTCCGACTTCTCCGGCACCCACCGCTGGGCCGTCATCACCCTGCTGGTCGGCGGCTTCTTGCTGGTGGTGACGGTGAGCGAGATCGTCGAGGCGACCAGCCGCGTCCTCTGTCACATCAGCAGGCGGTGCGTTCGAGAAGGCATGGACATCCGAATCCCCGGTGATCACCGGTGACCGACCTTCCCGACGAAGTCCCGCCGCGGCCCCGCCTCGGTGCGGCCGCCGAACACCGCGCCGCCGCCGAAAACGCCGCGAGCCGACGCGATTACGACCGGGCGCTGCGCGAACGTTTCCGCGCCGTCCTACGCGGACTCGAACAGGACGGCAGCTTGCCGGTGCGCCGATCGCGCACCGCGCAGGAAACCGCCGACGACGCGACCACCGCGCTCGCGCCGCAACATTCCACCGAACTACATCCGGCGGCCCGCAGTTTCGACGAAGTCGTCTACGGCGGGCGCGCGGCCACCGAGCACGAGTACCGCCGCCTCGAATACGCCGACCGATACTCCCAGTCCGCACCACCGCCCGTGCTCGACCCGCTCGAGATCGAGGTCGTCGAACGAGAACCGAAGCAGCGCAGGACCATTCCCCCGCTGCCCGGGATCCTGCGCAGCCCGCGGTTCTGGGCGGCGCTCGCCGCCGGACTCGCCATCGCCCTGTTGCTCTACGCCACCATGCAGTCGTGCGGCGCCCCCAACGCGCCCGACACCCCCGACCTGCCCGACCCACCGAGTCCCCCCGAGAAGCCGCGCGAGGACGACCCGTTCGAGTTCGGCGGCGGCAAGGACTCGATCTTCACTCGGCTGCCCGGCTGGCTGGCGTTCGGCGGCTTGCAGTTCCTGCTCGCCTTCGCGGCGCTGATCTGGTGGCGAGCCCGCAGGCGCGGCGCGCTGGTCGGCGAGCCGCGCCCGGTCGAGGTCGCCGCGAACGAACTGCTCGCGGGGCAAGCGGGGCTGTATCGCCGTTCCGGCGACGTGGCCCATGTGGCGCGCATCCTGCGCACCGCGACGCTGCGCCGGATCAAGCGCCGCCTGGGCGGTGAGTTCACCGACGACCAACTCGTCGCCACCGTGGCGACCCGGCTCGGCGTGCCCGCTCAGCAGGTCGGCACTGTCCTGTTCGGCGACGTACCGGACGAACAAACCCTCAATGACATTGCCGCACACCTCGAATGGATCGAGACGGAGCTCGGATGACAAACATTTCCAAGGACAGCGTTGTGCTCGACACCCCGAACGCCCAGGAGGCGGCGGCGGCACTGGCCGCGCTCCGGGCCGAGATCGGCAAAGCGGTGGTCGGCAACGACCAGGCGGTGCTGTACCTGGTGCTGGCACTGCTGTGCCGTGGCCACGTACTGCTGGAAGGTGTTCCGGGCGTGGCGAAGACGCTGCTGGTGCGCGCGCTGGCCACCTCGCTGGCGCTCGATCACGCGCGCGTGCAGTTCACCCCCGATCTGATGCCGGGTGATGTCACCGGTTCGCAGATCTACGACCCGCATTCGGCCGAGTTCACCTTCCGCAAGGGCCCGGTCTTCACCAACCTGCTGCTGGCCGACGAAATCAACCGCACCCCACCGAAAACCCAGTCCTCGCTGCTGGAATCGATGGAGGAGCGCCAGGTTTCGGTGGACGGCCAGCCGCGTGCGCTGCCCGATCCGTTCGTGGTGGTCGCCACCCAGAACCCGATCGAGCAGGAGGGCACCTATCCGCTGCCCGAGGCACAGCTGGACCGGTTCCTGTTCAAGGTCGACATCCGGCTGCCCGACCGCGACGACGAGTTCCGCATTCTGCAACGCCATGCGAGCGGTTTCGATCCGCGCGATCTGGGTGCCGCCGGACTGCGGCCGGTCGCCGGACCCGAGCACATCGCCGCCGCGCGCGCCGCGGTGGGCGAGGTGGTGGTGAGCCCGGAGGTGCTGGCCTACATCGTCGATCTGTGCCGCGCCACCCGCTCCTCCCCCGCCGTCGCCCACGGCGCGTCTACCCGTGGCGCGACCGCGTTGCTGGCCGCCGCCCGTGCCTTCGCCTGGCTCAACGGGCGCCCGTATGTGACGCCCGATGACGTGAAAACCGTGGCGACGGCGGTGCTTCGGCATCGCCTGCAGTTGCGACCGGAGGCCGAGCTCGACGGGGTGAGCGCCGAGGGCGTGCTCTCGTCGCTGCTGGTCTCGGTGCCGGTTCCGGTCTAGCGACGTGGTGGTCACAGGCCGGTTCGCGCTGCTCGCCACGGTCGCTGCGGCGGTGGTGATGTTCGTGGTGCCGACAGGGGTCGGGGTGCTCGGCACGTGCGCGTTGCTGGTAGCGCTGCTGCTGGTCGACGTCGCGCTCACCGCCAGGGCGGATTCGCTGTCGCTGACCCGCGATCCACTGACGGTGGTGCGGCTCGGGCGCGGCGCCGAGGTGGAGTTGGTGGTCACCAATACCGGCACGGCCACGGTGCGCGGCAGGCTGTGGGACGCCTGGCCCGACAGCGCACGCGCCGAATACCGCGAACAGCACCTGGATCTGGCCCCACATACCCGAATCCGGCTGCGCACCAAGCTGACTCCCACCTATCGCGGGGATCGGGTGGCGGGCCCGGTGACGGTCCGGCTGCTCGGACCGCTGGGCCTGGCCGGACGTCAGAGCCGGATCGAGGTGCCCGCCAGGGTGCGCGCGCTGCCCGCGTTTCGCAGTGAGCGACTGCTGCGTTCGAAGGTGAAGCGGCTGCATCATCTCGAGGGCCGCAATGTGGCGAATTCGCGCGGGCAGGGCACCGAGTTCGACTCGTTCCGCGAGTACGTGGCGGGCGACGACGTGCGCAGCATCGATTGGCGGGCCACCGCGCGCGCCGACGACGTATTGGTGCGGACATGGCGGCCGGAACGCAACCGGCACATGCTGATGGTCATCGAAACCGGACGAGCCAGTGCGGGGCGGGTCGGCGAGGGGACCCGGCTCGACAGTGCGATCGAAGCGGCGCTGCTGCTCGGTGGTCTGGCCGCGGCCGCAGGCGACACTGTCGACCTGGTGGCCTACGACCGGCGAGTGCGGGCGGAAGTGAGTGGTGTCGGCGGCAATCAGTTGCCCTTGAAACTTATGCACACCCTTGCCGGTGTGTCTCCACAGTTGGTGGACACCGACACCCACGGGCTGGTCCGCACCGTGATCTCGCGGGTTCGCAGGCGGGCGTTGATCGTGTGGTTCACCAGTCTCGACGGGCCGACCGTCACCGAGCACCTGTTGCCCGCGCTACCGACGCTCACACAGCGTCATCGGGTGTTGATCGTGTCCGTCACCGACCCCGACATCGCCGCGGCGGCCGGTGATCGCTCCGCGGTCTACACAGCGGCCGCCGCCGAAACAGTGCTGGCCGAACGGGCTCTCGTCCAGGAGTCACTGCGGCGGCGCGGGGTGGCCGTGGTGGCCGCGGCACCCGATCAACTGCCCGAGGCGCTGGCCGACGAATACCTCGAACTGAAGCAGTCCGGCTCGCTGTGATCTGTGGACATCGCGAATTGTGCACAACCGTGCGCACTTGTGGACAACCTGAGTTTCCACCTGCACTCACAGTTCATCCACCGATTCACCAACAGATTCATCCACAGGCTGACTTGTGCACAGGTGGGTGCGCGCACAACCTGATTCGTGCACAGGTCGATTCATCCACAGGCTGGTGATCTAGACCAGTGAAAGCTGCTGTCGCCGAGCCAGAATCGCCCCGAGCACGTGATACGGCGGGTAGCCGGCGGGCACCGGGCAGCGCAGCGCCGCACACATCGCCTCCACCAGTTGAGTTCCCAGATAGTGCTGTGTGGGCGGCGTCAGGGTCGGCAGCCTGGTCAGATACCGTCGTGCCGCACCGGCCAGTTCATCGGAGATCGCGCTCGGATCCAGTTGCGCCGACCAGCCTGCCAACCACGGCGGCGCCACGGCCAGCGACGGAGCGGGCATCGTCTGGCGGGTGTGCACAACCACCGTTCCGGCGAGCACGTCGCCCACCCGCCTGCCATCGCGCGAACACAGCGACGTGACGACTGCGACAGCGCCGAACGCGCCCAGCATCCAGAAATCCACGATCGCGCCCGTCAGGCCGCGGGTGAGCGCGTGCCGGAAGTCGATCGGCCCGGCGTCGGCGCGCACCACGCGCAATCCGAAGGCCAGCTTGCCCAGCGACCGTCCGCGCGAGACGGTCTCACTGCACACCGGGTAGCCGATGAGCACGGTCACCAGCGTGACCACCGCCGTCACCGAGAACCAGGCGGAGTCGGCGTGGGTGGCGAACAGCATGAGCATCAAGACGTACTCCAGCGTCGCGGCGAGCGCGAGCTGGAGCATCAGGTCGAGCAGAAAAGCGCCCGCACGGCTGGGGATGCGCGCGATCGGGAGTTCGAGCGCCACCGCTTCGCCGGTGGTGAATTCAGCCATGTGGCTAGCATTCCCGATATGGACACCGATGCCTACAGCTGGGCGAGACAACGGTCGTGGTATCGGCTCGATCAGCTGGTTCGCCAGCGCAAGTTGTCGGGTGCCGAGGCCGATGAGCTGGTCCGGTTGTACCGGTCCACGTCGCAGCAGTTGGCGAGATTGCAGGGCCACCATCCCGATCCGGAGCTCATCGGCCGGCTGAGTGCGCTGGTGGCGCGGGCCCGCGGGCGGGTGTTGGCGGCGCGGTCGCAGCCGTGGCGCGAAGTCGGCCGGTTCTTCACCCGGCACTTCCCCGCGGCTGTGTACAGAGCCTGGCCGTGGTGGTTGGGGACAACTGCGATCTTTCTCGCCGTCGCGGGCGTGATCGGCGTGCTCGTGGACCGTTCGGCCGGAGCCCGCGAAGCGCTGGGGATACCCGAGGGCGACCTGTCGAACATCACTGGACCTGGGGGTTCGTTCGAGTCGTACTACTCCGAGCACCCCAACGAAGCCTTCGCCGCGAAAGTGTGGACCCACAATTCGCTGGTGTCGGCCATCGCGTTGTTCACCGGTGTCCTGATCCTCCCGGCTGTGTACGCACTGTTCATGAACGCGCTGAATCTGGGGATAACCGGTGGATTGATGGCCGAGGCGGGGCGGCTGGATTCGTTCTTCGGCTTCATCCTGCCGCACGGCACACTGGAGCTCACCGCGCTGTTCGTCGCGGGCGGAGTGGGGTTGAAGCTGGGCTGGACGCTGGTCGACCCGGGACGGCGCAGCAGGGCGGCCGCGATGGCCAGGCAGGGGCGCGCGACCGCGACGGTGGCGCTCGGGTTGGTGTGCGTGCTGCTGGTGTGTGGACTGCTGGAGGGCTTCGTGACCCCGAGCCCGCTGCCCGTCCCGGTGCGGATCGCGCTCGGGTTCGCGGCCGAGGCGCTGTTCCTCTACTACGTCTTCGTGATCGGCAGGCGGGTGGCCGAGGAACAGGACGCCGTGGCGATGGCGCCGGTCACGCCGGCGGACCCGTCCGCACGATGGCTGATGGCACCCGCACAGGCGCTCGACCGGGCATGAGCTCGCATCTGTGCGTGCATCTGTGAGGCCGACAACTTCGAGCACACCGCGCACGGACAGCACCGGACAACGGGCAGCTACGGAAGGTTAAGAGACGGTGACGAACTCCCCCATTTGAGTTCCGCTGGCCGCAGCGAGTCGGGCTCGAACTGCGGCCAGCGTTACCGTCAACTGTACACAATCGTTATGCCCGCGCAACCCCCAACGCGCAGGTCCGGGGTACGAATTGCGAACCTGCAAAGGCCTGTGAACGCCCTGATTTCCACCCCCGCAGCAAACTTCTGGCGCTACCCTCGCCGAGCGCTCGGCGGCACCGAGAATTCATCCCGGGCAAACCTTCGATAACGAATCACGCATCCTCGACAGCATCGGCGCGCGAATGTCGAGCTGGGTTGCCCCCGATCACAGCGAGCCGCCCACATAGCTGTCACCTGGGGTTTCGGCAACGGAATTACGGTTGCCGACTACTTGAAACACGAAAAGAAACTTCAAGTTTGTTAACGGGGTTGCAAACTAGACGCACGCCCAGCAATCAGCGTGAATCACCGCCTTCGCGGCCTCTAACTGGTTGGACGACTGGTTGCGAACGGTCCGCCGAACGATCAGAAATCAGCAGAAGAACATCCGGAATACAAGCTTGCACGGACAGTGTGACCTTCGCCTCACCTGCGAGAATCGGGACTATTCGACGCCGGTGCGGGCAAGGGAGCGCCGCCGCGCGGGATCGGCACCCCGCACCGGCGTCCGGGCAGCGGAAACAGGACCGAGGTCGGGTTGGGCGCGCGCAGACAGGGTGCTACGACGCCGGCCCCGGAGGTGACCTCAGCCGACCCGGACGATCCCGGTGATGGTTCCCTGCCAGAGCGCGCCGCCGCGGGTGATGAGCGCGGCCATCTGTAGCGGGTCCTCGGCGACCGTCCCCGGCAGCGGGGTGGCGTTGCGCACGGCGCCGGTTTGCGGGTCGATCACGACGTAGTCGAATCCGTCGAGGGGGGTTGTCGCGTCGGGTCCGATCCGGCGCAGCGTGTGGATGCCGCCGTCGGCGAGAGACAGGCGGGGGACGGCCGCGCTGCGTACCCGGCTGTCCCACACAGGGACACATCCGTCGGCGGTGAGATCGACCCGGCTCAGGCCACCGGGAAACGGCGCGCCCGCCGGAACGGCCGGGCCCGCATCCTCGGGAACCGCGGGATACGGATAGCCATAGGTGCTCGCGACGAAGATCGACGAACCGACCGCGATCGGCGAGTTCTCGCTGCCGCCGACGGGGACCGGCACCGAGCAGACCTGTTCGCCCGAACCGGAGCGCGCCACGACCAGCCGCACCTGGCCATCGGCGTTGTCGACGATGGCCAGATATTCGTCGCCGCGCACCGGCCCGAAGTACGTCGGCGTCGAGCCGGTGCCCCAGCTGAGCTGGCCCGGTTTCCGCGCGGACCCGCGATCGTAGGCCGAACGCCAAAGAATCTCGGGCTCACCGTCGTTCGCGGTCAGCTCGTACAAGGCGTGCGTACTGGCCACGGCCACACCACCATTGGGCGCAGACGAAATACTGTTGGCCACCATCTCCCCGGACGGCAGCCCAACCGAACGCACCCGCCCATCCCCTGCGACGAACCCGACGACCCCACCTCCCGTCGCGAACCAGACGTTGCCCTGCCAATCGGGAACCAGCCCGGTCACGTTGTCGCCCTGCGGAATCGAACCGCTCAGATCCGCCTGCACGGTGGCCGCCAACCGCCACGCACCGTCGTCGCCGCGAACATGGGCAACCCGCAACAGCTGCCGCCCACCGTCGACGACCACCAGCCGATCCTCGTTGTCCAGATAGGCGTACACCCCGCCGAGCAGGCTCCCCTTCGCCAACGGCAACGCGGCGAGCGCGCCACCGACCGGTCCCGACGCACCCGAGTCGAACAGAAACACCGTCGGCGTCCGCCCCGCGATGGCGGTGCACAGCCCCACCACCAATCCGTCAGCACCTTCGAGCAGCGTCGGGCAGGCGGCCCCGAGGGGATACACCGTGACCGCGGCCCCGACGGCAGGCCCGGCCAGCGGCGTCACATCCGAGGACCCCGCGTCCCCGTGCATGGTCGCCGTCCCGAGTGGGCCGAGGAAGGGATTGGTCACGAGCGGACCGGTGACCGCCCCCTGCTCGGCCCACGCGGGACCCGACCAGGCACCCGCCGAGACGAGGGCGAGGACGGCGGCGTGGGCGAGGACACGGCGAGCGACAGACGGCACGCTGTGTATCGAACCCGAATTCCGGGTCGGGCAAAAGTATTCGGACCACCCTGCGGGACCGACGGCGGCGAGAACGCGGCCTACGATGGCGACATGACCGGGGTCAGAGATCGCCTGCTCACGACAATCGCCGGGCAGCTCGGCAATCCGCACGGCGTACTCGGCAAGGGTGTGGCGTTCGTGCTCGATCGCGGGAACAAGCGTGCCATCGCCGCAGCCGTCGACGCGGCGTCGCCGCCGGCCGGCGCGACCGTCGCCGATATCGGTTTCGGCGGCGGGGTGGGACTGGGGTTGTTGCTGGCTCGCGTCGGCGCCGAAGGTGTGGTGCACGGCATCGAGCCGTCCCCCGACATGCTCGCGCGCGCCCGTGGCCGCTACGCCGACGAGCTCGCGCACGACCGCCTCGTCCTCGCCGACGGCACCCTCACCGCGCTCGGGCTGCCCGACGCGAGCCTGCACGCGGCGATCACCGTCAATACCGTCTATTTCCTCGACGACCTCGGGGCCGCCTGTGTCGAACTCGCCCGGGTGTTGCGCTCGGGCGGCATCGCGGTGATCGGCATCGGCGATCCGGAAGCCATGGCCGCGATGCCGTTCACCCGCTATGGATTCATTTTGCGCCCGGTGGCCGAGGTGGTGGCGGCGCTGAGCTCCGCGGGGCTGATCGTGGAGCAACGCACCCTGCCCAATACGCCTGTTCCGCACCACCTGTTGATCGCCCGTAAGGACTGATCGACTCTTGACCGACCGGTCGGTCATGGCTACCGTCGGTGCATGAGCACAACGATCACCGTCCCCACCCGGTACGGCGAGGTCGCTGTGCACCTGAGCGGACGCGCGCCCGAAGACGCGCCGGGACTGCTTCTGCTGCATGCGAATCCGGGCGACCATCGCGACTTCGATCAGATCGTCCCCACGCTCGGGCGGACGTGGGCCGTCGCCGCGGTCGATTGGCCGGGCTACGGCACGTCCACGGCCTCCGACCCGAACGCGATCACCGTCGACGCGCTCGGTGATGTCGCCGTGCAGGTGTCGAAGGCGTTGGCGGAGCGCGGTTTCGGCTCGCTCACAGTGATCGGCAACAGTGTCGGCGGATACGCGGCGGTGCGGTTGGCCGAACGCGCACCGGATCGGGTGCGCGGGCTGGTGCTGGTGCAGTCGGCGGGGTTCGCACCGCTGAATCTGTTGACCAGAGCCATGTTTCGCTTGGTCTCGCGCGCAGCGGTGGCCCGACGATTCGTCGTTCGGCACGCACGGCTGTATTTGGGCTCGGCGCGCAACGAGGGTGTTCGACCCCTGTTCGCGCGGGCTCGCGAGATACCCGGCGACCCGGTTCGGCTCGCGGTGTATCGCAGCCTCTGGCGGAGCTTGGACGACCCACGCGTCGATCTGCCCGCCGCGCCCCCGCCGCTTGCCGATATTCGGGTTCAGGTGGTCTGGGGCCGCAACGACCCGACCAACCCCTGGCTGGTGAACCGGCGCGGTATCGCCCGCGCCCTGCCCGAGGCGCGAGTCGTACTACTGCCCACCCGGCACGAACCGTTCGCCGAGGCCCCCGAGTTGTTCCTCGACGCCGTGCGCGAGTTCCTCACCGACCGTGCTGGAATGCGGCCATGAGATCCGCCGAACCCGGACGCCGGGCCCTGTTGAACGCGGGCAGGCAGCTACTGGCCACCGAGAACCTGAGCAAGCTCTCGGTCAACGCGATCGCGGCCGAGGCCAAGATGGCCAAGGGCAGCTTCTATCAGCACTGGCCCAGCCGAGAGTCCTACATACTCGCCCTCCACCGCACCTTTCACGACGAACTCGACGACCAGGTCAGCAAGGCGACCGCCGACCTATCCCCGGGCGAGGAACGCCTCACGGCCGGAATCGCGGCTTACCTCGACGGCTGCCTGGCCGCTCCCGCGACGAAGGGCCTGTTGGTCCAGGCGAGAACCGACGCGGGCCTGGCCACCGAAGTGCGCGCCCGCAATACCGCCGCCGCTGCCCTCGTCGCCGGAAATCTCGCGGAGATGGGCTGGTCCGACGCGGAACCCGTCGCCGTCCTGTTGGTGGCGGCGATCGCCGAAACCGCTCTCCTCGAGCTGGACGCGCAGTCGGCCCGACCGGATCTGCGCGCAGCCCTGCTTCGCCTCGCGCGCCCCTGAGCCCTCGAACGGCCCTCGAACGGCCCTGAAAACGACTGAAGGCCCGATCCAGAAGGATCGAGCCTTTAGTCTTTGTGGGCGAAGGGGGACTTGAACCCCCACGTCCTTACGGACACTGGCACCTGAAGCCAGCGCGTCTGCCATTCCGCCACTCGCCCGAGCGACTGGAAAAATCTAACATGCTCCGCGCGCGAAAATAAAATCGATTCCCTGACCTGCGGTGATGCTGCGTAAACCGGCGCGGGAACCGGGGGGCCGCGCCGGGAGTTACCCAGGTAGAGGATCGTGGATATCATGCAAGGAACGTGGTCGGGTCCGGACACGCCGTAACCAGCGTGTCGAGGAGGGCGGACACGCGCACCGAAGGGAGGGCTGTGATGGGCATCGTGTCGAGATTCGAACGTCGCTTGCAGGGCGCTGTCGGTGACGTGTTCGCGAGGGTGTTCGGCGGCAGCGTGGTTCCCCAGGAGGTGGAGGCCGCGCTGCAGCAGGAAGCCGCAGATCAGATCCAGGATCTGGAGGGCGGACATCGTCTCGCGCCGAACAGTTACGTGATCACGATCAACGAAACCGATCACGGCAAACTCGACGCCGATCACGACCTGACGACCAAAGCGTTCGCCAAACATCTGCAGGATTACATCCGCGAGCAGGGCTGGCAGACCTACGGCGAAGTACACGTGGCCTTCGAGGCATCACCTACGCTGCACACCGGAATGTTCAGAGCGAGCGGCCGCGTCGACCCCGACGCCGGTCGCGGGACGGCCCCACCTCGCCCCGGACCGCCACAACGACCCGCACACCCGCAACCAGGAGCTGGCCCCATGACGCATAACTCAGGCTACGAGCCAAGCCGAGAGCCCGCGGAGTCCGATCCACGCAACCGCGGGTACGCACCGCCGCCCGCCGGCGCGCCAGGGGCTTCCTACCCGGCCGACGATTACGGCCGCGGTGGCGGCTACGGCGCGCCCGAGGCGCAACCCGGATACGGCGGCGATGCCTACGGCCAGCAGGGTGGCGAATACCAGAACGGCTACGACCCCGCCGCGCCCGCGCAGCAGGGCTACGGCCAGCAGGGTGGCTACGGCGCCCCGCCCGCCTACGGCGAGCCCGGCTACGACCAGCAGGGCGGCTACGGCCAGCAGGCCTACAGCCAGGGCGGCTACGGCCAGCAGGGCGCCCAGCCCGGTTACGCCGAGCCCGGCTACGACCAGCAGGGCGGCTACGGCCAGCAGGCCTACGCCGAACCGCAACAGGGCTACGGCCAGCAGGGGTACGGCCAGCAGGGCTACGCCGAACCGGGCTACGACCAGCAGGGCGGCTACGGCCAGCAGGCCTACGCCGAACCGCAGCAGGGCTACGGCCAGCAGGGTTACGGCGCGCAGCCCGGTTACGCCGAGCCCGCCTACGGCCAGGAGGAGCAGGGCGGTTACGCCCAGCCCGCCGCCGGTTACGCCCAGCCGGGCTACGGCCAGCAGCAGGGCGCGGGCTACGGCGCCGCCCAATCGAGCTACTCGGCCACCCTCCAGCTCGACGACGGCAGCGGCCGCACCTACGCGCTGCGCGAGGGTTCCAACATCATCGGCCGGGGCCAGGACGCCCACTTCCGGCTACCCGACACAGGTGTGTCGCGTCGCCATATCGAGGTCCGCTGGGACGGCCAGACGGCCATGCTCTCGGACCTGGGTTCCACCAACGGAACCCTCGTCAACGGCTCCCCCGTGCAGGATTGGCAGCTCGCCGACGGCGACGTCATCCGGGCCGGACATTCCGAGATCCTGATCCGGATCGTCTGATCCCGTAAGCTGCGCGGTGCACGTCACGAGTCGACGCTGTCGGCTCTATGATGCTGCCATTACACGCACGGTCCCGACCTCGGGGCCCGCAAGCCAGCACGCTGGTGGGGGTGGTTCGCCCCGCACCTGCCGTACCGACGTACCCGGGCGAACAGGAGGTGGAACGCCGTGCAGGGATTGATCCTGCAACTGACCCGCGCGGGGTTCCTGCTACTGCTCTGGTTGTTCGTCTGGGCCGTACTGCGGACCTTGCGCAGCGATATCTACGCGGCATCCGGCATACGGATACAGCCGAGGGCAACTCGCGGTAGCCGCGGGTCCATCGGTCTGCCCTCCTTCAGCCGAAGCCAGAAGGGCGCCAAGTATCTAGTGGTGACTCATGGTTCACTCGCCGGCACTCGAATCACGCTCGGTACGCAACCGGTTCTCATCGGACGCGCCGACGATTCGACGCTGGTACTCACCGACGACTACGCCTCGACCAGGCACGCGCGACTGTCTCAGCGTGGTGACGACTGGTACGTGGAGGACCTCGGTTCCACCAATGGCACATATCTCGACCGCGCGAAAGTCACCACCGCCGTCCGCGTTCCGCTCGGCACCCCTGTCCGAGTCGGCAAAACAGTGATCGAGCTGCGATCGTGACACTTGTTCTGCGCTACACCGCGCGAAGCGACCGCGGACTCGTCCGGGGCAACAACGAAGATTCGGTCTACGCGGGCGCACGCCTGTTAGCGCTGGCCGACGGCATGGGCGGCCACGCCGCCGGAGAAGTGGCCTCCCAGTTGATGATCGCCGCGCTGGCGCATCTCGACGACGACGAGCCCGGCGACGACATCCTCGGAAAGCTCGACCACGCCACGCATTCCGGCAACGCCGCCATCGCCGATCACGTCGAGGCCGAACCCGAACTGGACGGCATGGGCACCACGCTCACCGCCATCCTGTTCGCGGGGCGCAAGCTCGGCCTGGTCCATATCGGCGACTCGCGGGCCTACATGCTGCGAGACGGCGAACTGACCCAGATCACCCGCGACGACACGTTCGTGCAGTCGCTGGTCGACGAGGGCCGGATCACCCCGGAGCAGGCGCACACCCATCCGCAGCGTTCGCTGATCATGCGTGCCCTCACCGGCAACGAGATCGAGCCGACGTTGATCATGCGCGAATCCCGCGCCGGTGACCGTTATCTACTGTGCTCCGACGGACTTTCGGACGTGGTGAGCGACGAGACCATCGGCAACACCATGCGCGAGGGCAATACCGACGAGTGCGCCGACCGGCTCATCGAGCTGGCCCTGCGCAGCGGTGGCCCGGACAATGTGACCGTCGTCGTCGCCGATGTGATCGACCTCGACTACGGCCAGAGCCACCCGATTCTCGCGGGCGCCGCCTCCACCGAGGAGGAGGAAGACTCCCCGCCGCCGAACACCGCGGCGGGGCGCGCCGCCGCCATGCGCCCGCCGCGCGCGCAACCGCGCCGGGCCGCCGCGGCACCGCCGCCGCCGGAGACCACCTCGCACAAGCTGCGCTGGCTGCTGCTGTCGCTGGCGTTGATCGCCGCGGTCGCCGTCGGACTCGTGGTGGGCTACAAGATGATTCGCAGCAACTACTACGTGGGCGCCGACAACGACAAGGTGGTCGTGATGCGCGGCCTGCCCGGTTCGATCCTCGGCTACTCGATCCACGACGTGGAGCTCACAGGTTGTGTGAACAACAAGAGCGAGCTCACCCTCGTCGAGGTCGGCAAGTCCGCGCCGACCGGTTGCAAATCGCTGATGGTCAGCGATCTCAAGCAGACCGGGCGCGACCAGGTGCAGAAGGGCCTGCCGCCGGATTCGCTGGACAAGGCGCGCGGCAGCATGAAGGTGCTGGCACAGAACGAACTCCTGCCGCCGTGCCCGAAGAAGGAATCGGTGCCCCAGCCCGGCGTACTGCCGCCCGAGCAGACCCCGGTGAACCCCGGTGGCGCACCGACTCCCGGTCCTGATCAGCCCGCCACCCCGACCACGACCCCCGCGCCGACCACCACGACCGTTCCCCCGACAACCCCGCAGATCTCAGGGGAGAACTGCCGGGTGACGGACTGATGTCCGCTCCGCCACCGCCGTCGGCCGGGGCGTTCCCCAGCCCCCCTGGTGGATTCGCGCCCGCGCCGCCGCCCTCCACGCGACGCAACCACGAGTTGCTGCTGCTCGCGGGGGCGGCGGGGATCACGACGGTGTCGTTGTTCATTGTCGAGGCGAGCCAGGAACAGTCGATCACCTGGGACATCGCCAAGTACGGTGTGGCGTTCCTCGCGCTGTTCGGGATCGCCCATCTCGCGGTGCGCCGGTTCGCGCCGTTCGCCGATCCCCTGCTGCTACCGATTGTCGCGCTGCTCAACGGACTAGGCCTCGTGCTGATCCACCGGCTCGATCTCGCGGAAGCGCAGAAAGCAGCGTACGACGCCACGCCGGTGCCCTCCCCCGACGCCAACCAGCAGATCATGTGGACCGGCTTGGGCATCGTGGTGTTCATCGGCCTGCTCATCGTCTTGCGGGACTACCGCACGCTGGCGCGTTACACCTACACCCTAGGCCTGGTCGGCCTGATCGCGCTGGCGATTCCGGCACTGTTGCCGAGCCGGTTCTCCGAAGTCAACGGCGCCAAGATCTGGATCCGGTTGCCCGGATTCAGCATGCAGCCGGGCGAATTCGCGAAGATCCTGCTGATCATCTTCTTCGCGGGCGTGCTGGTGGCCAAGCGCGATCTGTTCACCGCGGCGGGCAAGCACTTCCTCGGCATGGAATTTCCGCGCCCGCGCGATATGGGTCCGATCCTGATCGTCTGGATCGTCTGCATCGGCGTGCTGGTATTCGAGAAAGACCTGGGTACTTCGCTGCTCATCTTCGGCACGGTGCTGGTGATGATCTACATCGCCACCGAGCGGGTGGGCTGGCTGATCATCGGCGGCGGGCTGCTCGCGCTCGGATTCGTGTTCGCCTATCAGCTGTTCGGGCACGTGCGCGTGCGCGTGGACACCTGGCTGCACCCGTTCGACGACTACCACAACACCGGCTACCAGATCTCGCAGTCGATGTTCGGTTTCGCCACCGGCGGGCTGGCCGGTACGGGCCTCGGCAGTGGACGTCCCGATCAGGTGCCGTTCGCCAAGACCGACTTCGTCGTCACCACCATCGGCGAGGAACTCGGGCTGATCGGGCTCACCGCGGTGCTGATGCTGTTCCTGATCTTCATCGTCCGTGGGCTGCGCACCGCGCTGGCCGTGCGGGACAGTTTCGGCAAGCTGCTCGCGGCGGGCCTGGCCTTCACCATCGCGATCCAGGTGTTCGTGGTCGTCGGCGGTGTCACCAAACTGATTCCACTCACCGGTCTGACCACGCCGTTCATCTCCTACGGCGGTTCGTCGTTGCTGGCGAACTACGCGCTGCTCGGACTGCTGATGAAGATCTCCGACGCGGCCCGCGCACCGGCTCCGGCGCGTAAGCGCGCGCCGGCACCGATCGCCGACGCGGCGACCGAGCTGGTCCGCAGGCCGGAAAGCAGGGTGAGCGAATGAACACACCACTGCGTCGCGTCGCCGTCGCCGTCATGGTGATGGTGGTGGCGTTGCTCGTGAACGCGACCTATCTGCAGGTGGTCAAGGCCGACGACCTGCGCAGCGATCCGCGTAACTCGCGGGTGCTGCTCGACGAGTACTCCCGCCAGCGCGGCCAGATCTCCGCGGGCGGCACCGTGCTCGCCGGCTCGGTCGCCACCGATGACCGGTACAAGTACCTGCGCCAATATCCCTCCACCCCACCGGCCTACGCGCCGGTCACCGGCTTCTACTCGATGCAGTACGCCAAGACCGGGCTGGAGCTGGCCGAGGATCCGCTGCTGTCGGGCAATGATTCGAGCCTGTTCGGCCGACGGCTCGTCGACATGTTCTCCGGCCGTGATCCGCGCGGGGCCAACGTGCTCACCACGTTGAACCCGGTGATGCAGCAGGTCGCCTACGACGAGATGACGTCGAAGGGCTACACCGGCGCGGTCGTGGCGATCGAGCCGAGCACCGGCAAGATCTTGACCATGGTCTCCACGCCGAGCTACGACCCCAACGAGCTGTCGGCCCACGACGGGGCGGCGGGGCGCGCGGCCTGGGAGCGGCTCAGCACCGATCCGGCCCAGCCGATGCTCAATCGCGCTGTCTCGCAGACCTATCCGCCCGGTTCGACGTTCAAGACCGTCGTCACCGCGGCCGCGTTGTCGAACGGCGTCGCCGGCCCGAACGACCAGTTCACCGCGGCGCCCAACATCACCCTGCCCGGTACCAGCACCACGCTGGAGAACTACAACGGCAGCACCTGCGGTGACCAGCCGACCGCCAGTCTCTACGAGGCGTTCCGGCGTTCGTGCAACACCGCGTTCGTCGAACTCGGGGTGAAGGTCGGCGCGGCCAAGCTCAAGGACGAGGCCGCCGCGTTCGGCATCGGGGTCGAGGATCCGCCCGGTGTGCCGATCCCGGTCGCCGAATCGACGGTCGGCCCGATCCCGGACAACGCCGCGCTCGGCCAGTCGAGCATCGGTCAGCGCGATGTGGCGGTGACCCCGCTCAACATCGCGGTGGTCGCGGCGACCATCGCCAACGGCGGCACCAGGATGCAGCCGTACCTGGTCGACCAGACCCAGGCGCCCGATCTGTCCGAGCTCAGCAAGACCAAGCCGGTCAGCGTCGGGCAGGCGGTGAGCCCCCAGGTAGCGTCGACGCTGACGGATCTGATGGTCGCCTCGGAGGCCAATACCGCGGGCGGTGGCCGGTCGCCGTACCAGATCGCGTCCAAGACCGGAACCGCCGAACACGGCAGCAATCCCCGTAACACCCCGCCACACGCCTGGTATATGGCCTTCGCGCCCGCGCAGAACCCGAAGATCGCCATCGCGGTGATCGTCGAGAACGGCGGCAATCGGGCGCTCGCGGCCACCGGCGGTTCGGTAGCCGCGCCGGTCGCCAGGGCGGTACTGGACGCGGGCCTGGCAGGGGGCTGAACGAAATGAGTGTGCGAGTGACAACACGGGGGCCCCGATGCTGAACAACGGCGCCATGATCGCCGACCGCTACCGCCTGCAGCGGCTCATCGCCACGGGCGGTATGGGTCAGGTGTGGGAGGCGATGGACACTCGGCTCGACCGCCGGGTGGCGGTCAAGGTCCTCAAGACCGAGTTCTCCGCCGACCCGACCTTCCGTGCGCGGTTCCGCGTCGAGGCGCGCACCACCGCGCAGCTCAACGCGCCCGGGATCGCGGGCATCTACGACTACGGCGAGACCACCGACCCGTCGGGCGGCGAGACCGCCTACCTGGTGATGGAGCTCGTGCAGGGCGAACCGCTCAACGCGGTGCTCAACCGGATGGGCAGGCTCTCGGTCATCCAGGGCCTCGACATGCTCGAGCAGACCGGGCGCGCGCTCGAGGTCGCGCACGCGGCGGGCGTGGTGCACCGTGACGTGAAGCCGGGCAACATCCTGGTCACGCCGACCGGTCAGGTGAAGATCACCGACTTCGGCATCGCCAAGGCGGTCGACGCCTCGCCGGTGACCAAGACCGGCATGGTGATGGGCACCGCCCAGTACATCGCGCCCGAACAGGCCGTCGGCGAGGACGCCACCGCGGCCTCGGACGTGTACTCACTGGGGATCGTCGGCTACGAAGCACTGGCCGGAGTCCGCCCGTTCACCGGCGAGGGCGCGATCACGGTCGCGATGAAGCACGTGCGTGACGCGCCGCCGCCGATGCCCGACGATCTGCCCGCGAACGTGCACGAGCTGATCGCGATCACGATGGCCAAGGATCCGCTGCAGCGCTACAGCAGCGGCGGCGAGTTCGCCGATGCCGTGGCCGCGGTGCGCGCCGGGCATATGCCGCCCGTCCCCGGCGGCGCCGCCGGCACGCCGATGACGGGCGCGACCAGGGTCCTTCCGCCCGGACCGACCGTGGCGATTCCGGCCGCGGCCACGGCTGGGGCTGCGGCCGACTACGACGGCGCGACCATGCGTTTCGGCCATCAGCCCGGTGGCCCGGTCGGTCCGCCCACCGGCGGCTACAGCGGCCCGGCCACCCAGGCCGCGGCGCCCGCGCCGGTTCCGGCGAGCAACGCCAAGAACAACCAGAAGTGGCTGATCGCGCTCGGTGTCGGCGCACTGCTGCTCGGTGGCGGTGTGCTGTGGCTGTTGTTCGGCGGTGAACCCAACCGCGGTACGGGGCCGACGACCACCACCGTGCAGACCACGAGGCCGGTGCCGCCGCCGGTGACCACCACCCGGCCCCTGCCGCCGCCGGTCGTCACCACCGAGGAACAGCCCACCACGGAACCGCCGCGCCCGACGACCACCACCGAGGTGCCGCCCACCACCACGGTGCCGCCGACCACCACGGTGCCGCCGACCACCACGACCAAGCCCACGCCGACCACCACGGCCAAGACGACCAAACCGGAGTCGACCACCACGGCGCCCGCCGTGGGCACCACCACCGTGGGTCGGCCCCGGCTGCCCACCTTCGACCTGCCGTTCCCCGATGGCGACACGGCCGTAGGCCCGAACATAGGACGACGATGACAACCCCGAAGAATCTCTCCTCGCGGTACGAGCTGGGCGAGATCATCGGGTTCGGCGGCATGTCGGAGGTGCACCGCGCCCGCGACGTACGCCTGTCCCGCGACGTCGCGATCAAAGTGCTACGCGCCGATCTGGCCCGCGATCCCACGTTCTACCTGCGGTTCAAGCGCGAAGCCCAGAACGCCGCCGCGCTGAACCACCCGGCCATCGTGGCCGTGTACGACACCGGCGAGGCCACCGTCGACGGCGGGCCGCTGCCCTACATCGTCATGGAGTACGTCGAGGGCGACACCCTGCGCGACATCGTGCGCGGCAAGGGTCCCCTGGCGCCGCGCAAGGCGATGGAAGTCGTGGCCGACGTGTGCGCCGCGCTCGATTTCAGCCACAAGGCCGGGATCGTGCACCGCGATATGAAGCCGGCCAACATCATGATCAACCGCGCCGGTGCCGTGAAGGTGATGGACTTCGGCATCGCCCGGGCGATCGCCGACAGCGCCAACCCGATGACCCAGACCGCCGCGGTGATCGGCACCGCGCAGTACCTCTCGCCCGAGCAGGCGCGCGGCGAGACCGTCGACGCCCGGTCGGATGTGTACTCGGTCGGCTGCGTGCTGTTCGAGATCCTCACCGGGCAGCCGCCGTTCACCGGTGATTCGCCGGTCGCGGTCGCCTACCAGCACGTGAAGGAAGATCCGCCGCTGCCGTCGTCGGTCAATCCCGGCGTGCCGCGCGAGCTCGATTCGGTGATCCTCAAGGCGATGGCCAAGAACCCGGCCAACCGGTACCAGACGGCCGCGGAGATGCGGGCCGATCTGATCCGGGTACTCGGCGGGCAGCGGCCGAGCGCGCCGATGGTGATGAACGACGAAGACCGCACCGACATGGACTACGACGACGAGCCCGGCGCGCGGACCTTCCACGACCGCCGCGACGACACGTCCGAACATGCCGCCATCGGGCCGCCCGGCGAGGAGCGCAACCGCACCGGGCTGATCGCCCTCGGTGTCGCGGCGGCGCTGGCGGTCGCGTTCGGGCTGTTCTGGGTGCTGGTGGGTCCCGGTAGCAAGGCCGATCAGGTGGCGATTCCCGATCTGTCGGGCAGGCCCGCCCAGCAGGCGCAGACCGACCTGCGCAGCGCCGGTTTCCATGTGGCCGTGCAGGAGAAGCCCGACGGCAAGGTGGCGCCCGGCAATGTGATCGCCACCCAGCCGCTCGGCGGTTCGCGCATCGACAAGGGCAGCACGGTGACGTTGCAGGTCTCGACCGGACCGACACAGGTGCAGCTGCCGCGGCTGATCGGCATGAGCCAGGCCGACGCCGAGCGGCAGCTGAACGCGCTGGGCCTGCAACTGGATCCGAAGGTGGCGCGCGAGCCGTCGAGTACGGCCGACACCGACAAGGTGATCGCGCAGGATCCGAGCGCGGGCGTGCGCGTCGACATCGACCGTCCGATCGTGATCACCATCGGGTCCGGTCCCGAGGAAGTCCGTGTGCCGACCGTGGTCGGCCAGGACATCTCCGTCGCCCAGCCCAATCTGGTCGACTCCGCCGGCTTCAAGGTCGAGATCCAGGAAGTGAAGTCCTCGCAGCCGAAGGGACAGGTGCTGTCCACCAGCCCGGCAGGCGGCACCAACGCGGAGAAGGGCTCGACCATCACCGTCCAGGTCTCCGCCGGTGACCGGATCACCATCCCCGATCTGACCGGGCTCACCCCGGTGCAGGCGCAGGAGACGTTGCGCGGGCTCGGCTGGACCGGTCAGCTCAGCCAGACCACGGTGATCACACTCGACGGCAATGCCTCGGGCAGGATCGTCGGGCAGAATCCGGCGGGCGGTTCGTCGGTGACGATCAACAGCAACGTGGTGCTGCACGTGGGAGCTTCGCCGATTCCGCGTTGAGGTCTCGATTGGATGGCGAACGCGCCTGCGGCGGCTACGCGGGCGCAGAATGAGGCTGCTTTCATCCATCCAGCGTTGCTGACGAGGAGGCAGACCCTATGACGACAGCCAGGGACATCATGAAGCCCGGTGCGCAGTGGATCACCCGAGGTGACACCGTGACGACCGCGGCCACGGCGATGGCCGATCTCGGCGTCGGATCGATCGTCGTCGCCGATGACGACGAGCGCATGTGCGGCATCATCACCGACCGCGACATCGTGGTGAAGTGCGTCGCGCTCGGGCTGTCCCCGGATCTGACGACGGCGGCCGAACTCTGTGAGTCGACGCCGCGGTGGGTCAGCGCCGACGCCGATGTGGAGGATGTGCTCGACCAGATGGAATCGCACCGGGTGAAGCGGATGCCGGTGATCGAGAACAAGCGCCTGGTCGGGATGATCAGCGAGGCCGATCTGGCTCGCCACCTCGACGACAATCAGCTCGGCGAATTCGTGACCGCCATCTACGGGCGGCCCTGAACTAGCTCAGATCCAGGTGGGTGTTCATCGACCTGGCCGCCGCGGCCAGGTCGGTGAGTTCCACCACGCGCACACCGTGGGTGCGGAGTTTGTCCACACCCTCGCAGGCGGCGACGAACAGGCTCGGCTCGCGCCAGGCGATGACCACCGTGGGAATGCCCGCGTCCAGGATGCGGTCGGTGCACGGCAGCCGCGTGACGGTGGCGCGGGTGGAGCACGGTTCGAGGGTGCTGTAGATCGTCGCCCTGGTGAGCCGCGGGTCGTCGGGGTCGAGCTTGTTCAGCGCGGCCTCCTCGGCGTGCACTTTCTCGTCGGTTTCCCGGGAGAAGCCGGTCGCGATCTCCACACCGTCGGCGACGATCACCGCGCCTACCGAATAGGCCGTCTCGCTGGGCGGACAGTTCCTGGCGAGCTCTATCGCCCTGTGCATGAACCGGTGGTCGGTGTCTTCGTGGCTCATGTCGTTTCCCTGTGGTCGGCGAGTTATCCACAACCCCGGCGTGATGTGGAATCGGTCATGTTCAGGTGTGGAGCAAAGTTGTCCGCGAACTGTGAACAGCCGCATTTTCCCAGGTCAGTGTCATGAACTTGTTCGCGGTACCAGTTATTTGACGGGTTCGGTGTCGGGTCTGACCAGGTAGTTCAGCACAGCGACATCCCCAAGTTGTTCCACACCCGCCAGGTGCAGCCTGCGACCGGCGCCGCCCGGGAAATCGGCGGGGCCGACGAAGCGTGGGGCCGCCGGGTCACCGACCAGGATCGGGGCGATCGCCAGGCGGATCTCGTCGACCAGACCGGCGGCGAGGAAGCCGGTGTGCATGCCGGTGCCGCCTTCGACCATGAGCCTGTGGATACCTCGCGCCCGGAGGTCGTCGACGAGAGCGGGGAGCGCGAGCCGCTCGCCGAGGCTGATCACCCGCGCGAGTCCGTCGAGGCGGCTGCCCAGCTTCGCGGCGCCCGCGTCACCGGTGTAGACGAGTTTGTCGCCACCGGTGTGCCAGAACCGCAACCGCGGATCGAGGTCTCCGGACTCGGTGACGGTCACTTTCATCGGATACTCCGGCTTGCCCGCCGCCACCCGCGCTGCCCGGCGCTCGGCACTGTTCACCAGCAGCCGCGGATTGTCGGTGCGCAGTGTCTGCGCACCGATCAGGATGGCGTCGGATTCGGCGCGAATCCGGTCGACCTGATCGAAATCGGCGGTGTTCGACAGCAGCAGTCGCTGCGCGCTCGCGTCATCGATATAGCCGTCGAGGCTGGCCGCGACCGAAAGCAGAACCCTCACTGTGACCCTCCGGTGTTCAGCTTCGCTCCTTCTGTCGGTCCAGCGTCGAGACGGGCACCTACCGAGTCACGAGCGCGGCGACCTCCGCCTCGAGCGCGCAGACCAGCGCCTCCGACGGGCGTTCGCCGCAGACCTCGAGCCAGTTGGCGAGCATCCGGTGCCCGCCCTGGGTGAGTACGGACTCGGGGTGGAACTGCACGCCGTGGATGGGCAGGGTGCGGTGGCGCATCGCCATCACGATGCCGCTCTCGGTGTGGCCGACGACCACCAGTTCTTCGGGCACGGTCTCCGGCAGAACCGTCAGCGAGTGGTAGCGGGTGGCGGTGAAGGGGTCGGGCAAGCCGGCCAACACGCCCGACCCGAGATGGAACACCTCGCTGGTTTTACCGTGCAGAAGTTCGGGCGCCCGGTCGACGGTGCCGCCGAACGCCTCGCCGATCGCCTGATGCCCGAGGCACACACCGAGCAGCGGCACAGTGTGCTTCGCGGCCGCGTGCACGAGCGGGATGCTCGCGCCCGCGCGGTCGGGGCTGCCCGGGCCGGGACTCACCAACACGCCGTCGAAGGTGCCGCCGGAGTCGCCGAGGGTGAGCAGGGTGTCCAGGTCGTCGAGGCGGGGGTCGTCGTTGCGCCACACCACGACGTCGGCACCAAGCTGGCCGAGGTACTGCACCAGGTTGAACACGAAGCTGTCGTAGTTGTCGACGACCAATACACGCATGCGTCGAGGGTACGTGGCGGCCTGGTAGGTCGTCGCATCCATTGCCTGGTGGGATAGCCTAGGAGTTCCAGTACTGTCGAATTCGAGGACGTCATGCCCAAGTCCAAGGTCCGCAAGAAGGCCGACTACACCCCGAGCCCCGCCAGCCGCACGCCGGTGAAGGTGAAAGCGGGGCCGTCGCCGGTCTGGTACGTCGCGATCATGCTGGGCTTCATGCTCGCCGGCCTGGTGTGGCTGATCGTCTATTACCTGGCAGCCGAGCACATCGGCTTCATGAACGACCTGAACGCGTGGAACTTCCTGATCGGGTTCGGCCTGATGGTCGTCGGCCTGATCATGACCATGCGTTGGCGCTGATCACAGCGGATTACACCGGTGTTATTCATGCACACCTGTGGATAACCCTGTGCACAACTCGAGGATAGAGGGGCGAGCAGCCGCGTGAACGACGCACAACCCGTCTCGTGGTCGACCCCGGTCGCGGGCTTGCTCGCTGTCACCGGTGGCGGAATCCTGCTGGTCGTGGCCGCGATCCTCGCCCAGGACGGGCCGAGCAGGCTGCTCGTCGGCATCGCCGCGGTCGCGGTGCTGGCCATGGCGGCACTGGGTATCCGGCAGCGACCCCGGCTCACCATGGTTCCCGGCTCCGCGCCGCGCCTGGTGGTCGGCACCCTCACCGGCCCGAAGGAATACCCGCTCGACCGCATCGACCGGATCCGGATGGTGTCCTACCGCCGCATCGGCCGCAAAACCGCGATGCTCGAGGTCGATGTCCGTCATGACGACACCGAGCGTTTGCTGATCTTCGGCCGCTGGGACCTCGGCACCAACCCCCACGATGTGTACGACGCGCTGGTCGTGAACGGTTTCACTGTGTCATAGGCGGCCGGCGCCGCTGTTCTCGGCGCTCGACTCCGCCTGACGTTGTTTCACGTGAAGCAAAGAACTCCCAGCCGCGATGATCTGCGGCGGGGAGTTCTGTGTGTGTGGCCTTGATCAGTCGATACTCACGGCCGAGATGATGACCGGCTCGGTGGGACGATCATTGCGATCGGTCTTCACCGAGGCGATCGCGTCGACCACCTTGCGCGAATCGGGGTCGACCACCTCGCCGAAGATCGAGTGCTTGCGGTTCAGGTGCGGCTGCGCGCCGACGGTGATGAAGAACTGCGAACCATTGGTCTCGGTGCCCGCGCCCGCATTGGCCATCGCGAGCAGATAGCCGCGATCGAAGCGCAGATCCGGGTGGAACTCGTCGGCGAACTCGAAGCCCGGCCCACCGCGACCGGTGCCGGTGGGATCGCCGCCCTGGATCATGAACCCCGGGATGATCCGATGGAAGACGGCGCCGTCGTAGAACGGGCCGCTGTCGGTACCCCCGGCGTTGACGGTGGAGTACGGCGCACTGCCGTCGGCGAGACCCACGAAGTTGCGCACCGTCTTCGGGGCGTGATTACCGAAAAGCGCGATCCTGATGTCGCCGTGGTTGGTGTGCAGAGTCGCCACGGCCGTCTGGTTGGGTGAGGTCACGCAGTTATGGTGCCACGCGGCACGCCGAATCTGTTTGTGCCACGTGGTCGAATGAAGCACAGTGGTCGAATGAAGCTTCGTAACCCACTTCTCGCGTCGATCGCGCTCGCCGGGGCGGGCGCCCTGGCCTACCTGGCCCGCGCCAAGCGCCCACAACTGCCCGAACCAGCCGCCGAGCCGCCGCGTCTGGGGTACTCCCGCAACGGCTCGGCGCACTAGCTCCGGTCAGCGGCTGACCGACTTCTTGTACTGGATCTGCGCCAGCGGCACGAACACGACCAGGATCACCACGACCCAGATCAGCGACGTCGCCACCGGATTCTGCATCGACCAGGCATCCGATGGCGGCGCCAGCGGGCTGGTGTTGCCGAACAGTTCACGCACCGACTGGGTGACCGCCGACATCGGGTTCCACTCGGCGAATATCCGCAACGGCGTCGGCAGATCGTTGATCGGCACGAACGCGTTCGACAGGAAGGTCAGCGGGAAGATCACCATGAAGCTGGCGTTGTTGAACACTTCCGGTGCCCGTACCAGCAGGCCGACCACGGCCATCATCCACGACAGCGCGTACGCGAAGAGCAACATCAACGCGTAGGCCAGCACCGCGTCGAGGAACGACCCGCGGATGCGCCAGCCGACGACCAAACCGGTCAGCGACATCACCACCAGGCTGACGATGTTGATCACCACATCGCTGATGGTGCGCCCGACCAGCACTGCCGACGACGCCATCGGCAGTGATCGGAATCGGTCGATGATGCCCTTCTGCATATCCTCGGCCAGTCCCGCGCCGGTGAACGAGGCGCCGAACACCACGGTCTGGACGAAGATGCCCGCGATCAGGAATTCGCGATAGCCGCCTTCCATGCCGGGGACCTTGATCGCCGAGCCGAAGACGTAGGCGAACATGAGCACGAACATGATCGGCGACATCGTCGTGAAGATCAGCACGTCGGGCACGCGCTTGATCTTGATGACATTGCGTTTGGCGATGGTGATGCTGTCGCTGGCCACCATCGACATTCGTTCACCGAAGCTGGGATACGCCACTGCCGGCTTGTCGAGCGTGACGCTCATCGGTTCTGTCCTTTCGCGGCGCCCACGGTCTCCGACTCGCGATCGCCGTTGACGAGTTCTTCGGCTTCGTGCCCGGTGAGCGTCAGGAAGACGTCGTCGAGCGAGGGTCGGCGCAGGGCGACGTCGTTGATGGTCACCTTGTGCTCGGTGAGCCTGCCGATGGCGGTGACCAGATCCTGTGATCCGTCGGCCACCGGCACGGTGAGCTTGCGCAGGCCGGGTTCGAGATGGATCTCGCCATCGGCGAGCCCGCCGAGCACCTGCTGCGCGACGGCCAGTTGGTCGACGGCGCCGACAGTGAGTTCGATCCGGTCGCCGCCGACGAGAGCCTTCAGTTCGTCGGCTGTGCCGCGCGCGATCACCTTGCCGCGGTCGATCACCGCGATCGAATCGGCGAGGCGGTCGGCCTCTTCCATGTACTGGGTGGTGAGCAGCAGCGTGGTGCCGCCCGCGACCAACTCCTCGATGACGTCCCACAGATCGAGCCGGGCACGCGGGTCCAGACCCGTGGTCGGCTCGTCGAGGAACAGCACCGGTGGGTTGGCCACCAGCGCGCCCGCCAGGTCCAATCGCCTGCGCATTCCGCCCGAGTAGCCCTTCACCGGCCGGTCGGCGGCGTCGCTGAGCCGGAAGCGGTCGAGCAGTTCGCGGGCCCGCTCCTTACTGCGCTGGGTACCGAGGTGGTAGAGCCTGCCAACCATCTCCAGGTTCTCGAAACCGGTGAGGTATTCGTCGACCGCGGAGTACTGGCCGGAGGCGCCGATGCGCGAACGCAGGGCCTGTGGATCGTTGAGCACGTCGATTCCGGCGACGGTGGCGGTGCCTTCGTCGGGGATCAGCAGTGTGGTGAGCACGCGAACAGTCGTGGTCTTTCCCGCGCCATTGGGGCCGAGAAGCGCGGTAACGGTACCTTCCGGCACGGACAGGTCGAGCCCGTCCAGGGCGACGAGCTGCCCATACCGTTTGACCAGACCCTCGGCGACGATTGCGTCGGGCATGATTCTCCTGAAGTCGTGGTTGGCGATGTTTTGCCCAGTATTGCCCTACCCACCGACAAGTCGCATCCCCAATTCGGCGTGACTCCCCATCAGATGTACACAGATGTTCGACATGCCGAGACGCTGCGACACGCGGCGAATCGGACTGATTTTCTGTCGCACGACACGAACAAGATCACCTGTTCCCTGGATGATAGCCAAGCGCGCGACGAGAACATGTTCACCGGCAATCCTTCGTAAAACCCTGCGTACCAGGCAATTCCACTCGATGTAAGACACCTGGCAAGGTCTGGGCGCGGGTACCGCGCGGTCAGCGCGCCCCAGACGGCCACCGGCCCACGCGTCGACGTTCGAAAAATCTCAC
The DNA here is from genome assembly GCF_042717045.1 of Nocardia sp. NPDC058633. Classification (NCBI taxonomy): domain Bacteria; kingdom Bacillati; phylum Actinomycetota; class Actinomycetes; order Mycobacteriales; family Nocardiaceae; genus Nocardia; species Nocardia sp. NPDC058633. Next base: position 2,843 of record NZ_JBHXRA010000026.1, on the reverse strand, counting down.
GAACTCGTACAGTGCGCGTACACGAATTCCGCGCGTATCGCGTAGGATCGTTCAGGTCGGCCCCTCCCCCCCGGGCCGACCCTACGCGGGCCTCGGCTAACTCCCCCCCTTCGCCGAGGCCCGCTCCCCATTTTCCGGCAAGGTCGCAGCTCGGCAGATCAGCCGACGCGCACCGCCACGCCGAGCGTCACAGTCCGGCCACGTTCCGGCGATCACCCGGCTACCGGGGTTATCGTCGGCCCATGGTGCCTGGTCGCGGTGCGATCGCCGGGGTCGTCCTCTCGATGACGATCCTGGTCGGTTGCGCCGGATCCACCGACGAAGAGCGCCCTTCGGCCACAGCCACGGCCATGGCCACGACCACGGCTGAACTCCCCCCGAATCAAGTCGCCGGAGTCGCCCTGCCCGCCGACGCGGTCGACAAAGCAGTCGGAAAGCTCGATGAGCTGGCGGGTTCGCTGATGGACACCAGCGGCATCCCCGGCATGGCTGTCGCCGTCGTTCACGGCGGAAAAACCGTGTATGCCAAGGGTTTCGGTGTTCGCGCCGCCGGCGCGCCGGACAAGGTCGACGCCGACACCGTCTTCCAACTGGCCTCGGTGTCGAAGTCGCTCGCCGCGACCGTGGTGGCCAACCAGGTCGGTGCGCAGGCGGTCGAGTGGACGACCCCGGTCATCACCCACCTTCCGTCGTTCGCGCTCGCCGACCCCGCCACCACCGCCCAGCTCACCGTCGGCGACCTGCTCGCACACCGCAGCGGCCTGCCCGACCACGCGGGCGACCGGCTCGAAGACCTCGGCTACGACCAGGCCGCGATCTTCGACAAGCTGCGCATGGAACCCCTCGACCCGTTCCGGATCACCTACCACTACACCAACTTCGGCTTCACCGCCGGCGCCGAAGCCGTGGCCGCGGCCGCCGGTAAGGACTGGGCTCAGCTGTCGTCCGATGTGCTCTACACACCACTGGGCATGCGCGACACCAGCTCTCGCTTCGACGACTTCCACGCTCGGCCCAATCATGCTGTGGGGCATGTGAACATCGACGGCGAATGGGTTGCCCGCTATGTGCGCGACCCCGACCCGCAATCCCCCGCGGGCGGGGCGAGCTCGTCGGTGAACGACATGGCCCGCTGGCTGACGATGCTGCTCGGTAACGGCACCGCGGGCGCGACCACCATCGCCCCGGCCGAAGCGCTGCTGCCCGCCGTGACGCCCCAGATCGTCTCGGCGCCGCCGACCAGCCCCGCCGCGCGGGCAGGCAGCTACGGGTACGGCTTCAACGTGTCGGTCTCCTCGGCGGGTCGTACCGCCAACAGCCATTCCGGCGCCTTCACCCTCGGCGCGGCGACCACCTTCCTGGTGATCCCGTCCGCCGACGTGGCCATCGTCGCGCTGACGAACGCGGCGCCACTCGGCATCCCGGAGACGCTGACCGCCGAGTTCGGCGATCTGGTGCAGTTCGGCGAGATACGCGAGGACTGGCGCGGGCTGTATCGCGACGCGTTCACCGGGGTCAACGAGCCCGAAGGCGACCTGTCCGGCAAGCCGGCCCCGGCGAATCCGGCACCCGCACAGCCACTGTCGACCTACGCGGACACCTATGACAGCGAGTATTGGGGCCCCGCGACGATCTCGGCCACCGACACGGGCTTGGTCCTCACCATCGGACCCGCGCGCCGGGAGTATCCGCTGCGGCATTGGGACGGTGACACCTTCGCCTTCGAGCCCAGCGGCGAGAACGCCCCGCCGGGCAGCGTCTCCTCGGTCCGGTTCGACGACGGCACGCTGACCATCGACTACTTCGACGAGAACGGCCTCGGCACCTTCACCCGCGGCGGTTGATCAGGCGAGCGCGCGCCATGCGGTCGCCAGCCGCGCCGCCCTGACCTTGCCCGCGACCCCGAGCAGCGGCTCGTCACGCTCCCACCGCTTGCTTACCTCGGGATCTACCTGCGCCCACAGCGGCTCCAGTTCGGTTCGCAGACCGGTCAGCCGGGCGAAGAGGCCGCCGAGAGCGATGTGCACACCCGGGGAGTTCGGGTCCTCGGCACCGACACCACGGACCGTCGCAAGCAGCGCCAGCAGCTGCTCTACCGACTCCGCGGGCCACTGTGCCAGCCGGGCAACCCGAACGAGCTGTCCGAGCACAGCGGCCACCACATGGAGGTCTTCGACCGTCCGGAACGGCTTGAGATAGTCGGCGTAGCCGTCACCGGGCAGCAATTGGCCCGGTGCGGCATCGAAGGTGACTTCCGCGTGCGGGATCTCGGGTGCGAACGGCAGCGCGGGCAGCGGGGTCACCGCGGCGCGGGCGCCCGCGGGCACCAGCACGGCTCGCAGGATCGGCCTGCCGTCGGGCCGCGTACCGGCTCGGGCGATCACCACGAACCGATCGGCGAACGCACCGAGCGTGGCGAAGGATTTGGTTCCGCTGACGACACCGTCCTCGTTCACCGTGGTGGTCATCGTCGAGGGCCGCGCCCCCGCGGCCTCGGTGGCACACATCGAGGAGAGCTCAGCGGGTTCGAGCGAGGGCACCAGCGCGTGCAGCGCTTCCTGATAACCACCGAGAAACGCGGGACCTGTGCCCGCACTGTCGAATCCGGCGATCGCCGCCCGATCGACCGAACTCGCGAAATCGTGGGACCGGGCGCGGTGACGTGCCCACACCGCGGCGAAATCAGCCGAATCAGCGTCGGCGGGTGCGGCGGTGAGAAGAAAATCGAATACCGAGGAATTCACAGATGTGGAGCCTAGGGGAATCGAACCCCAGTCCGGCACCCTTTCTACCTGCGACAACGGTGGCCGTTGCGCTCATGTCCTGCGGTTCGTCGGGATTCG
>NZ_JBHXRA010000025.1:0-66570 GCF_042717045.1 Nocardia sp. NPDC058633 | reverse complement strand
TGGTACTGCACTCGACAGGGTGTGGGAGAGTAGGACACTGCCGGAACATCATTGCGAAAGGCCCTCCAACTTCGGTTGGGGGGCCTTTTTGCGTTCCCGAGCCGACGGTGGGATCTACAACGACATCGTGATCCGGGACACGCGGCGCACCGGTATTACCTCCTCGAGCGGCGCAAACAGTGGTAGGTGGCGATTCGAACGATTCGCGTATCCGCCTGGTCGACTGACAGGATCAGTTCGAGTATGGCGAGGTGGCGGCGTTGGCCGAGTGGATCGGCGCGCACCAGCTCGGTGTTGAGATCTGGTTTGGAAAGGAACGCCGGGATTGACCACGGATGCGCGAGACGAGCTGGAAAAATTCTTGCTCGGAGATCAGTTCGCCTGTTTGGCGGGTCGTTCCGCCTTGCGCCAGGGCGGGATCACCCATTGTCACTATGAGGTGATGGGTAGCGAAGAGTCGGCGCGGCTGATGGCGGCGGATCTGGCGGAGTTCGTCGGTTGGGCGGACTGGAGCTCGCGGAAGTTCACCAGTTTCATAGCGACGTTCGAGCAGCCGCGTGGAGTGGATGAGCTGCGATTCGAGGAATTGCTATGGGAGCACCTGCAGCTGCTGCACGAGGCGGATGTGGATCGGTTCGCCTGGGCTCCCGGGTGCTCGTCGGATCCGCAGTCCGGGGAGTTCAGATACAGCGTGGCGGGCCATCCATTCTTCGTGATCGGGCTACACGAGACGCATCGGCGGTTCGGCCGTCGTCCGCCCTTTCCGATGCTCGCGTTCAACTCCCACGAGCAGTTCACCCGGATCAAGGCCGACGGCATGTGGGACCGTTTGGCGGATAAGATCCGAAAGCAGGACATCATGCTGCAGGGCGACATCAACCCGAACCTGATGGAGTACGAGACACTGTCGGAAGCGCGCCGATACTCAGGTCGACCCAAGCCCGCGGATTGGCAGTGTCCGTTCAGCGCACGTGCCGCAGCGACAGAGCGTGCGCTGGCGAGCTCGAAACACGCCTGACTCATACCGTGCTGTGGGTAGGCGCATTTGCCGCGCGTAGATCCGAGGAAAGATCGACTCGAACCGCACCCGCCCTACGACAACAACCATGCCGCGGTAATTCCGCTTACCGCGGCTAGCGTTGCCGTGGTAAGCGCTCAGGTCCCGTACTGCTGCCCGCTCGACTGCCGGCCCCAACCGGTGCCAACGGTGCGATGCACGACCGCCGGGAAGCCCAGGCGGCCATCCATCTCGCGGCAACGGCGGAACTCCGTGCGAACGCTGCGCGCGGCCGGGATCGCCGAGCACGTCACGGACGAGCGGCTGGCCGGCCCCGAGCGCCGTGCCTGGGATCCGGCACGGCGGCAGAGACGGTCCAGAAGGTCGCGCTCATTGGCCGCAATTGCCCTGGGATGGACCAGGACTGCGGCTGCCCATGGCGAGATAGCCGCCGCCGTGGTCATCGCTGACGTAGACCAGCAGGGTCGGGCAGTCCTCGTTGAACTTCCAGGGCGGGTCGAGGATCAGGTAGCGGGAAATCGGTGCGGATACGCCAAGCTCAGCGGTGATCTGCTCGCCTGTTTGCCTTCCGCGGCTACCTCGCCCGCGCGACGCAAGTTGCGCGCGATATCCTCCGCGGAATGCCACTTCTGACCAGCCATAACTCTCAGTGTCCCTTCCAGCCCGCGTAGGGCCTACAGGGCTTTAATACCGGGTGGCTCACCTATGGGGTCAGGCCAGTAGCCACGACACCCACGCGGAGTCGCTCAGAGCGATCGGACCATCGTCAACTGATGAACGCGAGCGCCCCGGTAACGAAGTCCCGGCACCGCCGGAGTTTCACCGTGCGCCGTAAAACCCATTCGTTCGAAGAATCGCACCGCCCTGACATTTTCGACCAACGTCTGCAGATGGCACCCCGGCACCTGTTCGGTCAGCAGACGGTCGAACCACAGGTTCATCAACCCCGCGGCGGCCCCGGTTCCCCGCGCTTCCGGCGCGACGTTGATATGCAGATGCGCAGGCCACCGTGAATTGTCGAACTCACCAGCCGTCGCCTTCCTCCGTATCGTCGCCCCCAGCGCATCGACCGTACTGCGCCCGAAGAACACCACAGCCTGCCTGGTCCGAAACGGCCGATACCGACGGAGCGCCTCGGCAATACGTGTGTCCTCACTCGGAAAAGCCACGGTATACACGCACCCGGTGAGGTACCCGACGAGCTGTCCACCCTCCTCGGCCACGAACAGAGACTCGGGCTCCAACTCCATATAGGGATCGAGGTATACCGCTGCTTCGGAGTCGGCGTGGCCCCACAAGGCCTCAGTCGGTGACCCCTGCCCCGCGCGCTCGAACAGCAGACGCAACTCCGCCCGATCACTGTCCTCGAATCTCCGAACCTGCATGCGGCCAAGCTACATCACGTTCTCCACCGCTGGAATCCAGTTGTCGGACTGCAGCATTCGCGGTCGGAAGAGCCATGTGCGCGGGTCGTCGTGCGCAGCCCCGACCTTCCAATTCAGTCCGACAGGTAGGCGACCCAGAGATAGTCACGGGCGCGGCTGGTGGCGACGAGCAGCTGCCGTGCGAGCATCTCGGCGTGGTCCCTGGCACCCCCGGACAGCTCGGCGAGATCGGATGGCGGTTCCTCGGTGATATGAAAGACCGCCGCGAAATCCATCCCCTTCGCGCGGCGCACCGTGCCCACCTTGACCGGTCCGACTTGCGAGCCGTCGTCGTTCTCCAGCGCGATGGCGTCGATGCCTGCCCTGCGCAGCACTCGCAGGTATCGAAAGACCTCGTTCGGCCAGTTCACGATCACGGCGACCTCGGAATCCGGCTGTATCTCTGCCTCGCGGATCGCAAGGGGGAGGAGACGGTCGATATCGCGGCGCAAGATGTGCACGTCTTCCGCATGACCGTCCGACAAGGTCGGATCGCTGTCACGGAGAATGATGCCGGCGCCGCCGTCGAGATCGTCGACGGTGTTGCCCGCGTCGATGCGCTGTGAATATCGCAGCACCGCCTCACGATTACGGTAATTCGTGCGCAGTACGCGACCACGACCACCGGCGAGGGGGATCCCGGCCTCGGACAGCGTGCAGCCGCCGGCATAGACCTGCTGCTGTCCGTCACCGACCAGGAGAAGTTGAGCGTCGAAATCGCCGCCCGCTATCTGGTGCACCAACTGCAACTGCGTGAGAGTGAAGTCCTGCACTTCGTCGACGACGACCATAGAGTACGCCTCAGCACTGTCGAGCGGTCGTGCTCGAAGTTCGTCGACGGCCAGTGAGATGACGTCGTTGAAGTCGTGGACCTGCTGGGCGTCCAGGACTTCCTGATAGGGCAGATACAGGTTCTCCCAGACGAATTGACGACGGGAGGACCGGAGGCTGATACCTTCGCGGCCTACCCTCTTTACGCGCTTGTATCCCGCAAGGTCAGTGACCCTACGGCCCTTGATCACCCTATCGATCTCGTCCTTCCAGTAGCCGCGATCGGTACCCTCGACCCGGTTCAACACCCCACCGGCGCCCCGCCAAGCCTTGCTGAACGCCTCCTTGATCGCGGCGTTGTCGAGGTCGAACTCGACTCTGCGACGGCGGAGGAACGCGGTCGCCCAGGCATGCAGGCCCTTGAACTGGGCACGATCCACGGCGTGTGGCGCCAATTGCGCGAAGCCTCGCTCGTGGTAGGCAGGCAGGCTTCTGACGAACGTCGTGAACAGCAGTCGTCCCGGACTTCGCTTGGCGAAGTGCGCCATGCGGTGCAGCGCGACGACCGACTTGCCGGTGCCCGCAGGGCCGCTGAACCGAGCAGGCCCGGTAAATGTAGTGTGAACGAGCGAGAGCTGATCTGGGTCGAGGAACGTCATCCAATCACTGAACGGTCGGGCGAGTGCTGCCGTCCTTGCGTCAACGCGCAGGTCGTCCTGGTCGAACAGCCCGCCGGCATCGACTGTTTCGGCTTGCGGCGCATCGTCGGCGCAGAGGTAGCTGTGCGTGTTCAGCTTCTCCGCGGCGGTCGCGGCGAGCTCACTGACTCGCTCCGCACGCATCCGCTTCGCACGATGCGTCAGAGTCTCGACGAAGCTGGTCTCATCGACGACGAGATAGCGACCATCTGCGGCTGCTCGCGAGCCTCGCGGCATGAGCAGCACGATGTCGACCGAATGCGGTACGAACTGGGCGCCGCCGACAGCGAACCTGGCGAACGCCTGCTCGGCATCGCCGCGGATCTTCAGCACTTCGGTCGAGCTGGGCAGCGTATCGCAGAAGACGAGTGCGAAAACGCCCGTGCGTCCCAGCGCGAACGCCGCGATCCGATCGGGTACGGGCGAACCGCGATCCACGAGCACGTGCCAGCCGCGCACGGTGAGTAGACCTGCCAGGAACCGCCTCTGGTCGGGTGTCAACTGTCGCTGTTCTGCGAGTGTGCGCTCCGCCCACCGTGCTACCCGCTCGCGATGAATATTCGGCATCGATCCCCCTCCGGATACCAGCTCCGTACAGCAGGTGGAGCCGTAATGCGTTGAGTAACAACATAGTTGACTTGGTCGCAGATGGCAGGCACTTCGGGCGGCCGACCCCCGAGAAGATATGGCCCGAGTGCTCGGGGCAGCGGTTTTGCCGGATTTCCCGGCTGTCCCCGCTGCCATAGCGTTTCACCCGACGGCTTTCGACCGCAGGAGTGATGGATGGTTACAGGGGTGTTGGCGCAGCGGGAGCCCGAGGTCGTTGGCGTCGGGCGGGAAGCCGTGGAGCGGTGGCATCCGGCGGTTCGCGTGCTCTTCCGGTTCGGGTTCGTTGTTGTCGGTGTCGGGATGGCGGGGGTGTGGCTGCTGCACATGTTGCTGCGCACCCTCGGTGTTCCGCAGGGGGCGGTGACCGAGGTCGCCAAATGGACGGCGCTACATCCGCTCACCGACTGGCTCAGCACGCGCGTCTTCGACGTACCCATCGACTACGCGGTGACCGGCAGTGGAGATACCGCGGCGAAATGGGTGTCTGTTTTCACCCTGGTCCTGGTTGCCGTGCCGGTTACCGCCGCGTGGTCGGTGCTCGATCGCCGCCGCCCCAACTACGCGCGCCTGTACGAGTGGTTCCGGCTGCTGTTGCGCATTTCCCTGGCCAGCGCACTGTTGCTGTACGGGATGATCAAAGTACTGCCGACTCAGATGTCGTTCAACCTCGAGCGGTTGGTCGAACCGTTCGGCCACATGAGTCCGATGGCGGTGTTGTGGGCGCAGTCGTCGCTGTCGGAGCCGTACGAGATGGCCCTGGGTGCGGCGGAAGTTGTTGCAGGGGCTTTGCTTATCCTTCCGGTAACCTCGGCGATCGGCTCTGTGCTCGCCGTTGTCGTTGCGCTGCAGGTGCTCCTGATGAATCTCAGCTTCGATGTTCCGGTGAAGCTGTTCGCACTGCAATTGTTCTTGTTTGCAACAGTTTTGGCGGCACCCGATATTGCTCGAATCGTTCGGACTTTGCTCGGCCGCGCCGTCGACGCGCGAACATCGACACCTTTGCTCACCACACCGCGTGGCAACCGAATTCTGTTGGCAGCTCAGGTGCTGGTGGGTGTTTGGCTGCTCTGCGCCACGACCGTCGAGGCGTACGACGGCTGGCACACCTACGGCAATGCCCGGCCCAAGTCCCCGCTCTACGGCATCTGGAACGTCACCGAATACTCGGTCGCGGGCGAGCAGGTGCCCGCACTGGTTGACTTCCGCGAGCCCCTCGCCAACAGCGGAATACCCAGCGCCACCCAACGATTTCGCCGCATCATATTCGACATACCGCAGGGCATGACCGTGCAGCGGCTCGACGACTCACTCGTCTCGTTCCCTGCACGGATCGATACCGACCAGCACACCATCACGCTGTCGAAAGACACCGCACACCAGTGGAAGATCGCGACATTCAGTTACGTTCAGCCAGAACCGGATCGGCTGATCCTGGAGGGCACGCTCGGCGGACGTCCGGTACGGATGCAATTGGACCAGGTCGACCTCGCGCAGTACCCGGCGGTCTCGCGGGGGTTCCACTGGGTGCAGGCCACGCCTTACTATCGGTAATCATTTGTGTCCCAACGGAATATGGTTCACCCGCCGGCGACCGACGGTATGATCATTACCTCGGTGCGTGCGCCGACGGCGGTGTCCTGGCCGTCGAGCAGACGGCACTCGTCACCGTCGATATAGAAGTTCACGTACCGGCGTAATACACCACGTTCATCGCGGAGACGGCGCTCTAAACCAGGCGATCGTTCGCGCAGCCTATCGAGGACCTGCTGCAGCGTCGCACCGTCGATATCGAGTTCCTTCGCGCCATCGACGTAGGTGCGAAGCATGGAGGGCAAGCACACGCGAGCCATCGCGTCACCCGATAACCGCGGCGCGCACGCACAGCACGTCGGGCAGCTTGTCGGCCACGAGCTGCCAATGATCGCCTTCATCCGCGCTGCAATACACTTCGCCGTTGCGAGTGCCGAAGTAGATCCCGGTCGGGTCGGCGTCGTCGGCGCACATCGCATCACGCATGACCGCAGCCCAGAACGGCACCTGCGGCAGCCCCACGTTCTGCTTGGACCACGTCTCGCCGCCGTCTTCACTGCGATACACCGCGCAGGTGGCTTCAGGCGGAAAGCGAAAGCGTTCCATGTCCGCCACCAGCGGGAAGGTGTAGATCACGCCGGGTCGGCGCGGATGCGCGACGATCGGGAAGCCGAAGTTCGACGGTGGTAACCCACCATCGATCGACTGCCAACTCACCCCCGCATCGGCACTGCGAAACACACCACCATGGTTCTGCAGATACATGGTGCTGGGCGACTCTGCATCAACGGCAACCTTGTGCACGCACTGCCCCCACTCCGGCAACTCGCCGGGCATGAAGTCCGCGGTAACCCCCTTGTTCGTCGGCGTCCACGACTCCCCACCGTCGGCAGTCTGATAAACCCCACCGGTGGACATGGCCACCGCCATCCGCTGCGTATCAACTGGATGCGGCAGCACAGTGTGCAAAGCCAACCCACCACCGCCCGGCTCCCACTGCGGCCGATGCGGATGCTCCCACAATCCCCGGACCAGCTCGAACGTCCGACCCCGATCGGTCGACCGGAACAACGCCGACGGTTCGACGCCCGCGTACACAACATCCGGCTCGGCATCGGTAGCCGGCGTGATCTGCCAAACACCTCCCAGCGCAGCCCCGGTGTCCTCGGGGAACGCCAGCGGCGCATCATCCGGCTCGCTCCACGCCTCCCCGAGATCATCACTGACCACCAACGTCGGCCCGAAATGACTGTTCAACACCCCGGCAAGCACCCGCGGCGTCCCCCGCCGAGTATCGATCGCCAACGCTTTGACATCCGCCACCGGGAACTGCGGCGGCGACACCGTCCAACTCGCCCGCCCATCCCGGCTCCGAGCCAGAAACAAGCCCTTACGTGTTCCGATCCCGAGCAGCACGTCCATCTCAGACCTCCGAGTAGGCACCGAAAACGTCGACTCCCGTGACGCTACTCCGTGCTACCTGCAACATGTCCGATCGATCTGACCAGTTCCAGGCAGACGACTACTATTCGATCTAGAAACACTGAGGGGGAGGTCTTCGTCATGCTCGACGCCGATATCGAACAGCTACGTCAACTTTCGACCACAATCAAGGACGTCGGCACCAAGATCGACGAGATCGATGTTCGCACTACCGGTGATGCAATCAGTGTCGCACTGCCCGGCTGCGACATCGGTTCCAGGTGCGCAACGGCAGGAGAGTACATAGAAGGCGCATGGCTCCGGGTCGCGTGGCGCTTGGCGAGCATGTCCACGCTGATCACCTCGTGTGCAGACAACTACGCGATGACCGACCAACAGTTCGAGCAGCAACTCGCTAGCCTGACCTTCGGCACTTCAGGGGCTGATCGCTGATGCCGACTCGCGCTGAGCTCGACCGGTGGGACATCAACAAACTGCGGGTGTGGGCAACCGAGATACGCCGCGACAGTGCAGATTACGAGGCACAGCTGTATCGCATGAATACTCACTTCGCTGATATCGGATGGTCAGGGAAAGCGAAAGATGCAGCGGGGGACCGGGTTGCTGAACATGTGGACGAAGGTCGCAAACTCGCCATCGAAAATAGCGAATTCGCTGACGCGCTCGACGCGGGCGCATCACGACTCGATAGTGAACGTAGCACCGTGCGCACCAAGGTCCAGGAGGCCGAGAGTGACGTAACTGCCGCCGCTACCTTCAAGGTCAGTAACGAGTGGCTGGTCGAAATTGATACCGTTGAGGTTCCGATCAACGAGGATGGTCCTCGTTACAAGGCGATCCCCACGCAGAAGCAAGCGCATCAGGATGCGATCAATACGGCCGTCGCCAGCCTTCTCTCTGCGATCAGTGAATTCAATACTGCTATCACTACAAATGCGCAGGAAATCCGAACCCGGGGCAATCAGTTCGGTGACGGTAACTCGCGCGAGTCAGCGGCTTCACCGATTACTTCTCAACGCCTGCAAGATGCCAAGGCGGAGCTGGACCGGCTCATTGAACTGAAGTATATGGGTGTGCGTGTGGATCCAGTTACCGGTGCATCGGTGGACACGGCGATCGACGAGGCGAAGAACGAATACAATAAGTGGAAACAGCTCGCGGACACGCAGATGAATTTGGATGATTACACTATGAGTGAGGAGCGCTTCATCGAAGCGGAGTCCTTCATTTTCGACGAGATGAAGAGGAATGTAAATTCTGCTGACGTTGCCCGGATGGCTGAACTGAACGATGCTGATTGGTGGGAAGTTGCGTCGTCATCCACGAACGACCCGGCCGCAGCCCTGCTTGCGTTCAAAGAAAAGGTAGAAGTAGGCGCGGAGTGGGATCATAAGCCCCAATTGGAAGATCGTTTCGATCTCTCCGCCGAAGACGATTACTACTTCAAGGATCCCTCCCAAGACCGAGCAGTCTATTACGACCTGTACTCAAATATTCATTACGGATATGTTGGCCGAGCCGCCGGATTCCCCGAGGATACCTTGATATGGGCGGCGAATCAGGGTGGGTCGACTGGCGCCAACGATGTGGGCGATGACATCTCGATGCGAATCGGTTCCGAGTTGTACGAAAAGTATGGAAATGATATGACCCAAGCCCAACTCCACGAGGGAATTGAACAGGCCATGCAGGAAATGGATCAAGCGATGAGTGAAGGCGAGAGCGTTACCCAGATCAGGGTGACTCAGTGATCCTACCGAGGTCGATAGCTATGCCCCACTTTTTCCTTTCGGCGCTAGATAGCGTGTCCGTAGTCGGTTCGGAGTGACCAATGGTGGATAGTTCCAACTTTGTAGATCGGTCAGCGAGGCCGACCGGTCGAGCCCTAGCGATCTATGTCGTGGTCAGCCTCGTGGCAGGTGTAATCACCTCTAAAACGGTCCACAGCACGGTCACGCGTTCCTGGCGTGATTGCGGGGTGGCTGGAGCTGGGGAAGGTATCACCTTGCTGCTGCTCTTGGTGCCGAACATTATCGTGGTCGCTCTTTGGTGGGGGGCCACCCTGACGGTCAGTAGGCGCTTTAGCGGTAGCACCCCTGAAATTCTTCGGGTTTGCTTGACCTTCGTGGTTTGCCTGCTCGGCTCATTCGCGATTCTATGGTTCATGATGTTCTGGCTTCATGATCCCGGTCAGGCTGCCCGGATTCCGGTGTGCCCGCCGGGCAACATCCCGCCATGGTGGCCTACTTGGTTGCCAATTTGATCCCCCACTGTGGCGGCTCAGGCTAGGCGCGCGAGGGCTACAGCGTTGGCCCAACCGGCGGTGGAACTGGCGAACAGCCAATTCACCGTGCACAACAAGTATTTCGACCCTGCGACGGGCCGGGTCGTGATCCAGATGGTCGAGAGGGAACCGGTAGTCATGACGACCCCCCCACGACGAAGAGTACGAGCGGGCAGTACGGCAACTTGAAGCGTTCGAGGAGATGCGCGCCCAGGTGCGCCTGCGTGCGATGGATCCCACGGCCCCACGCGACGTCACCTACATCAAAGATGACGGCAGGTCCGGCACACCCCAAGAGAATTAGACGGTCTCACACGACGGACGTGAATGGCGCGACGAGAACGGTGCGCTGGTCTATCGCCGCGATAGTGAATGCTTCTGGCTCGCCCCCGATGGACGCCGAGTGTTCGATCCCATCGGCAATCCGATCAACCCCTGACAACATCGTGGGCGCTCACACCGCGGTAAATGCAGTTCAGCCGGTCTGCGCACCCGAGCCAGGAAGGCGGTCGATACCGTGATCGGATGGAGACGGCGGTCGGATCCCACTATCGGTCGTCTCGAACTGATGCTCGATTCGCTCGATGGGCTCTCCGCCGGCGATGCGCTGGGTGCACAGTTCTTCATCATGGGCAGGTCACTTGCGGATCTTCGGTCGGGCAACCCTCCACCAGCACCGTGGGATTGGACCGATGACACCGAGATGGCCTGCAGCCTCGTCGCCGAACTACGCCGCCACCAGTGCACCGACCAGGATCGGCTGGCCGCGGGTTTCGCGCGCCGCTTCTCCCCGGAGCGCGACTACGGGCATGCGACAGTCACGACCCTTCGACGTATTCAAAATGGTGCGCACTGGCGAGAAGTAGCAGCAGCGGCGTTCGAAGGTCAGGGTTCCTGCGGCAACGGTGCGGCTATGCGGGTCGCCCCGCTGGGGGCCTACTACTTCGACGATCCACAACGGGTTGTCACCGAAGCAGTTCGGTCAGCGCAGGTCACCCATATGCACCCTGACGGAGTGACCGGCGCGGTCGCGGTGGCAGTTGCCGCTGGGCAGGCGGCTCATGCCCGCCGCACCCAAAAGGTCCCCACTGCAACGGAATTCCTCACCGCCGTCCTGGACCGTCTCGAACCCGGTGAGACAACGCGTGGCGTCCGTCGCGCTCGTGCCCTGCTCGACGCAACCATCGCCGAGGCCGCACACGAACTGGGCAACGGATCCCGAGTGAAGGCGCAGGACACGGTGCCGTTCGCATTGTGGGCCGCGGCAACGCATTTGGACGACTACCCGGCAGCAGTCACCGCCTGCATCGAAGCGGACGGCGATATCGATACCACGTGCGCTATCGCAGGGGGAATCGTCGCCGCCTACACCGGCACCGCCACTGGAACCGGGGTGCCCCAGGAGTGGCTCGCAGCCCGCGAACCGCTACCGTCCTGGCTCACCTCGATCAGCCCGTCGCGCCGCCGCCTCCGAGGTATGTGAGCTGGTTCGATGCTCGCGACGACAGCCTCAATAATTACTCCCATCGTGGCGAAGACATCTCCATCGACCCGCGCAGCTACCAGCAATTCCACGACGGAGGTGCTGGTGCTCCTCACCGGAGGCGGGCTGCCAGCCAGATTCCGTGGTCCACTTCCCACGGCGTCACGACGCGACCGCATTGCACGCTCAATGCTGCGGCCACTTCGGCGAGCAGCGTCCGTGCTGTCGGTGCATCGACATCGAATCCGTTGCGCGCCAACCACCAGAGGACCATTCTGTCGGGTTTGATCAGGTTTTCGTCACCGATGAGCATCCACAAATGCCCACGCCTGACACCCGATGCACCTTCGCCCGGCACGCTGCGCAACTCGTTGTCAATTTGATCGATCAGCGGGTTGTCGAATATCGCGGCGCGGCCATCCGCCAGTGTTTGAACACCGTGGTGGTCGAGGATCTTCGCGTAGCGAATCACTGCGTCCGCCTTGTGAATTCCGCCGCGCGGAGAGGTGTTTTGACGATTGTTTGCCACTGCCAGGAGTGAATCCGTGTCCGGGTAGCGCTCAAGTAGCGCATCGAGAGGCACGGGGTCGGCGATCGACTTCGCAGCGGCCGGCGTGGCGGCTCGCACCTTGATCCCGAAGTCGTCGGCTATCCGGCGTACGACCGGCACCACGTGCTTGTCGTAGTTGGCGCCGATGCTGTACACCGCGTCGAGGACACAGAAACTCAGGCTTACCCACTGCCGCTCCCGTGGTCGAGGATCTAATGCCCTGACCGCATCCACGAGCAGATCGAACGAACCGTGGTCCTTCATGGGCCCGGACTGTAGCTGTCCGGTCCGACAGCGCGCACCGGACAGCCGGTGGGACTGCTGCGCGATCGGGTGGCGGCGAAAGAGCGCGTCGTTGCTACGCAGGCCGCAAGGCGCCTTGCCCGGTCCCAATGAGAGGCGTGTCCGCAAGGATCTGTTCGGCCCCCTCGAAACTGATAGCGTGATCGGCCTTTCCATACCAGGACGTCGTCTGAATGGGCTGAGTTCCGTTGAGGAACAAGTAGTAGCCCTTCGTCGGGCCCCCGGCATCCGACTTCGTCGGCATGTTTTCCCAGCATGCGGAAGTAGTGCCGGTTCGACGATTCAGCTCGTCGGTCGTAATGTCCTGCGGCACCTCGACCAGGCGATCCCAGCCGCCTTGCCACCCCGCGCTATCGGCGATGGCGCGCAGGGTAGTTGGGTCCCCAGTTTCGGCGGCGGCATTGGACTGGTCAGCGAACCGGCTGATGAGGCCGAGAGGTTCTGCAGTGCCGAACCGGAACTCAGTTGTGCAGGAAACGCTCTCAGCGCTGCCTCCGGATGCCGTGATCATTCCGCAGGCAGTGCTCGAAAGAGCGGTGGCGCTGAGGATCGTCAATGTCGTTATGGCGCTTCGTATCACGGTGTGGCTACTTTCAGGGAGAAACCGACACGTCCGCAGCTCGAGACGATCCGCGGAAGTCTGCCATCTTTATATTAATTCGAGAGTCTGCTTCACCCCACCGGTCGCTCATTGCTGACTGGTGAAGAGAGCCGAACATCGACCACGCCGGACAGCGGTTGCAAAGCCTCGCGGGTCAGTGGCTCGACGTCTGCCCAGTTGAGACCGCCATACCCGCAACCGAGTGCCGAGATGGCCGCGGATCGGATCTCGTTCCGTTCGATGGTCTCGACAAGGGTAGGAAGGCCCGCGACCACATCGGCCAGGCGACTGGGGGAGCGCCAGTGCCGTTTTGTCGGGTAGTTGATGATGAACCGCGGCCGCTCGTGGCACCGGTCGCCCACACTGCATCTGCTTGCTGCCGGTGCTGGCTGATGGGCAAGCTACAGATCGGCATCGACAAGAAGCGGAATCGGTGTGACCGGAAACTATGGCTGCCCTGCAAAACGAACGGGTGCTCAGCCCCGAAAAGCAGTGACAGGATTCCCTTTATCTGCTCGAATGGTCATCGACCGGAATCTCAACGGTCACGAACTGGCTGGGTAGGAGCCGATCGTGGATGGGATGCAGACGTCCGGGTGGTTGCGGCGCGACGGGGACGGCGTTGCCGCGCCGACGGTCGGCCAGGTTGTTCGTGAGTACCGGCTTGCGGGTGGGACCAATCAGGCCGCGGTCGCTGATGCGTTGGGGATCACTCAGCAGTTCCTGAGTCAGGTCGAGAAGGGAACGCGCAAGGCCACGCTGGAGCAACGGCAAGGGTTCGCTCGAGTTCTGGGGATTCCTCCCGAGGAGCTCGGAATCGTGGGCCGCGCTCACCGCCGTGCGGGCGCCGATGACACTCCTGCGGTGGCCACCAGTCGAGGTCGGTGGCGAGTTCAACGCAACTGGTTGAATCACCACCGCGACGACCTGGCGAGACTGGCGACCGCGTGGTATCCGGACGAGTACCGGCTTCCGAGGACATCGCTGATCACTCGCGACGGTTGGATGCCTGCTGCCCCAATGGACTTGGATTCGATTCGTCTCGAACTCGATGAGGGACCGCAACTCGCCGAGATCACCGGAGCCGAGGGAGAGACCGCGCCCGTGCGCCCGCTTCGCGTTCCAGGGCTCGCCTTCGAGACGTATTCCGCAGCGGTGAAACATCTTGACCCGCCTCAACTCTTCGAGTCGAGACCGAGCTACCGGTATCTCGGTGGCACCGTCACATCCGGTGCATTGGGCTTCGGATTGGCCAGCTACTTCGACAAACTCGATGTCAGCGAGGCACTCGCGCACGAGTTGGCTGCGGCTTGTCTGGCTCATCCGACCGCCGACGTTTCGGACTTGAGGGGCAGGTTGCCTTTCCGTGAGCTCATCGGAGATCCGTTCGATCCGGCACGGCGCGCGATCATCCCCGCGATCACCACGTTGACGATCCGGCTTCGCAGGTTCCCAGCACCGCCGTCGTTCCTGCTGCACTGGCGTGACCCTTCTCGTGTCGCGACCGCGGCCGGGGTCTATGACGTGATTCCGGCAGGTGAATTCCAGCCGTCGAGTATGGGGTTGTGGGACCGCCGCAACGATTTCTCCCTGTGGCGCAACATGGTTCGGGAGTATTCCGAAGAGGTGCTCGGCCATCCAGAACATGACGGGACACGAAGTGTTCCGATCGACTACGCGAATTGGTCGTTCTATCAGCAGCTCAGTGCGGCTCGTGCGCAAGGAAAGGTCACCGCGCATCTACTCGGGTTCGGGCTCGACGCGCTGACATTGGCTGCCACGTTGCTCACTGTCGTCGTCATCGACGACGACGTATTCGACGAAATCTTCGGCACGATGGTGCAGTTCAACGAGGAAGGTGAGGTAGTCAGCATCGGTGATGGACGAGCCGCCGATGGAGTGCCGTTCACCGAGGAGTCGGTGACGCGGATGCTGGAAGCCGAACCCATGGCCGCGCCGGGAGCAGCGTGCTTGGCGCTGGCATGGCAGCATCGACACAGCTTGATCAGCTGAGGAATCTGGAGATCACATGCCCACGCAATCGCGCACCCTGACCGACAGCGAGCAGGCGTGGGCCCGAACCCGCTCCTATCTGCGTGAACACCGTACCGAACTGGACCTTGCCGCGGCGGGGGAATACCCAGACGCGCACCGTGTGGCCGATTCCGCGCTACTCGCACGACGCGAGTGGCTGCCGACCTCGCCAATTCCGGTGAACGACATCAGGTTGGATTGGTCCCCCACGGAAGCTCTGTCGTTCCCAGCCCAGCCACCGCGAAGTTCTGTCCTTCCTGTGCGCGCCGACGATGGAGAGTATGAGACATATTCCGCAGTCGTCGGCGATGTCGCGGCACCGACAGTCTTCGAGAATCGGCCGACTTACCGGTTGCTCCATGCGGAGCTGGCTGGTCAATCGCCAACTCTGCGATTTAGCTTGGGGCACTACTTCGACAGTGTGGATGTGGGAGAAGCGGCTGCTCACGAGTTCGCGGTTGCCTACCGCGACGGACAGGTCGCACCAGGCGTACGCGCTGCGATCACCGACCCATGCGACCTCGGGCAGCGTCGCGCGAACCTCGCGATCAGCACGCTCACAATCCGGCGCGATGTCGACACCGGCAACCGGTCGTTCCTCCTGCACTGGCGTGACCCACGAAAGGTCGGACACGCCGGCGGGATGTATCAGGTAGTTCCGGTCGGCATCTTCCAGCCCTCGGGGTACGCCGAGTGGAACACGGGAAACGACTTCTCCCTTTGGCGCAACATGATCCGTGAGTTCTCCGAGGAACTGTGTGGCGCCGATGAGGACCACGGCAGCGAGCAAGCCCCGATCGGCTACGAGTCATGGGAATTCGCCTCCAAGCTCACGGAGGGCCTCGACGACGGATCGGTCGAGGCCTACTGCTTAGGCCTTGGCGTCGATCCGCTGAGCTTCGCCACGGACCTGTTGACTGCCGTGATCATCGACGGACCGGTCTTCGATGAACTGTTCGGCGAGATCGTGGCCGACAACGACGAGGGGCGTGTGCTCGAGTTGCAGCCCTTCACTTCTGAGCGGGTCGAGCAGGTCATCGCGGAGCATCCGATCCAAGCCGCAGGTGCCGCAGCCCTTCGGTTGGCGATCGCTGACCTGCCCTGACCCGATACAACAGGCTGTTGTACAGCAGCCTGTTGTTGGAACCCCAGCTCTGGTCGGAGAGACGCTGGAGCAGTGAAGAATTCAGAGACAACAACGACCGGCTTGTTGTACCGCGCGGTCGATATCGGTTTGCAGTTCAAGGCCCGCCCCGAGATATTCGGTCGGCGAAGCACAGCACGCGAGATCCGAGACCTGCTGGTCACTGAGCTCCCGGTGCAGTCCATGACTGGTGAGGAGGTCCTGGCCGAGTTTGTGAATCATGTGCTGCCACTGTGCAAGAACGAGGCATCGCCACGGTTCATGGGTTTCGGTGACACCGGCGATGACCAGCTCGCTCTGATGGGCAGCGCGCTGGCAGTACTGACGCAGCAGAACATGATCAACCAGTCGTTCGACTGCCCGAGCGCCACATTTGTCGAGATCGCCGTGCTGCGATGGCTGCGAGACCTGCTCGGTTACGCGAATCCACCGGTCGATGCGGTGCACACGGTGTGGGATGTGGGCGGCATGGTCACTCCCGGCGGGACCACCAGCAATACCGTCGCGATGATGCTGGCCAGGGAAGCGAAAGCGCCGGGCACGATGCATACAGGTGTCACCAACCCCGGCCGGATGGCAGTGGTGGTTCCGAAAGGGATCGGACACTACAGCGTGAAGGCGGCGTTGACGTGGATCGGGTGCGGGGCGCAGGTGATCGAAGTCCCCACTCGAGGATTCCGTTACGACAGAAACGAACTCGCCCGAATTTTGCGGGAAGACGGTGATCGCGTCATGGCAGTGGTCGCTTATGCCGGTGACAGCCGAACTCAGACGGTCGAGGATTTGAGAGCCGTGCACGATCTCGTGCGGGCAGTTGACCCGAGTATTTGGTTGCACGCGGACGCGTGCTGGGGGCTGCTCGCGGCATTCAGCCCGAAGTTGCGGGCCAAGATCGACGGCATCGCCGAGTTCGACAGCATCACCGTGGATCCGCACAAGATCATGGCCGTGCCCTACGGGCTGAGCGCACTGCTGGTGCGTAAACCTGCTGTGCTGCGGACGATCTCGACCTACTCGGATCTGATCATGCAGGAAGACTTCGCCTTCGGACAGGTCACTCCGTTCATCGGCACCAAGGGATGGATGTCGCTGAAGCTGTGGATGATGATGCTCGGCCGCGGCCGAGCGGGACTCGCGGAACTTGCCGACCATCGACAGAAGCTGACTCGACGATTCGCTGAGTTGGTCGACGCGCACCCACGGCTGGTTCGGCTCAACGACCCAGACCTGGCGGCGGTTGTCTTCGCCTACCTACCGGCGGGAAGCATGCTCGGCCGTATCGACGAGCCTGCGCTGGACCGCGTCAATCAGCTCAACATCGCCCTCCATGAGCGGATCCTCGCCGAAGGCCGCTGGCACCTGCACCAATTCACGTTGCCGGATGACCTGGGGCGCCTACGAAAAGGATCGGTCGTGTATCCGCTGAGGTTCATGGCCAACAACCCTGGGCTCACCGAATCCCATATGCACGAAGTTCTCGCCTACCTCGACAATCTCGCCTCGGATCTGGAGGAACAAGCAGCATGACGAACTCGAGTTTTCGCGCGGTGTACGAGACGGCAGGCACCTACGACAAGCTGCTGTTGCAGCATTTCTACGGCGGCACCGAAGACATCGACCTGGTCGCGGACTGGCTCACCGAACACCATGCGGCACCGCGTGCAGCGTTGAACGTCGTCGAATTCGGCTGCGGCACAGGCCTAATCACTGACGCGATCGCACCCTACGCCCGAGATCTCGTGCTGGCCGATTACAGCGAAACGATGGTGGCCGCGGTCGCGCAGAAGTTCCCCGACGCCCAAACGATCTGCGCGGACACCAGCGACGCCGTGACCTCCCTGCTCGCGGCCGACCGAGCGGCGACCTTCGACCTGGTAACGGCGTTCTGGTCGTTGAGCTACCCGATCGGCGAGTTCTTCGAGCAGCTGTCGTCGGCGGGCGTGCAGCCACGGGGTGACCAGGCCGTCGCGGCTGAGCACGCGCGGAAGTTCGTGCTCGACCTGGTTGGGCTGACTGCACCGGGTGGGCACTTGCTGGCGATGTTGTTCGACGCTGAAAGCCCCGAACAGCAGTTGGTGACGCAGGCCTGGGAAACAGTCGCGCCATTCCCCGGCGGTGGCCGCGCTTACACCCGGCACGTCCTGATCGATGCGCTTCGCGAGGCCGAGAACCGCGGCGACGGCACACTGACCCACACGCGGCTCGGGGGAGTGGCGTGGGCTCCCACACGTGAATTTGCCCGGGAATGGTTCTTCGGCGTCCATTTCAAGCACCACCCCCAACTGCTCGACGACCTCGAACTCGGGCGGGCCGTGGAAGAGTTCATCGACCGATACGAAATGCCGGAAGGTGGTGTCGCGCTGCCGAGCGGGGTCCATTTCATCGACTTCCACGCAGTCGCGCATCCGCGTGCATCGCTTCCGGACGGGTTGGCGTCGTGACTCCCGAACTGTTTGCCGCCGCGGCGCAGCTATGTCGCACCAGTACCCCGGTCGGCGGCTACGGATTGGCGTACGGCTCACAGGCCGTCGGCGTTGGTTACTCGGACTCGGACCTGGATCTGGTGTTGGTTGGACGGCATCGCCCCGGTTGTCACATCATGAACGACCTGGTTGCCGCTGTGTGCAAGATCCACGATGACTTCGGGCTACGCAGTGACACGGAAGTCGATTACGAGACAAAGCTTTTCGCGACCTACGCCGATGTCGACAGCGCAGTTGGATTGCGGTGCTTCTCGAGAATCAGCGGTGTGCTCAGCCCGGCTCCTGTCGTTGCCGACCGACGCTGGTTGAATTCGCCGGCCTTTGCCCAACGACTCATTCTCAACGCCCTGACCAGTGAACACGTGTTCCTTGGTGGAAGCGTGGCGCGGTACCGCGCTGACCGGGCGAGGGCGGAGCAGGCGGTCGCGGTGCTCGCGATTTCGATACTTGGGGTACCCGAAGTAACCGTGCTCGACGCCGTACGGGCACTCACCGAAGGACCCGGAGGAGAGCGAGGCAAAGACTTCCTGGGCTACACCCCGGGCGCTCGCCTGTGCTCGATCGTTCAGTCCGGACTGGCATCGCTGGTCGCCCGGAATTTGGTCGAGGTGATCGACGGCGCGCGGTTTCGCCGATGCCATGTCCGCGACGAACAGGTCGGTCCTGGTCACGCCGCATGACGCACCTGCGACAATGGGCTCACCATCCCCACCGAAAGGAATCCAAGGTGAGCTCTGCCGGTATTGTGCCGCTGCTCGGACGTGTCGCTGCCGCTGTGTCGGAGGCGATCGTGCGAGTTCGCCCGGAAATGGCGGATGCGGACCCGGTAGTGCGACGATCCGATCGGGCCGACTTCCAATCCAACGCTGCGCTGCCGTTGGCGAAGAAGGTCGGAATGCCGTCGGCTCAACTCGGTGGTGAGCTCGCCAGCCAGCTTGATCTCACTGATGGTGTGATCGCCGATGTGCAGGTGTCGGGCCCGGGATTTCTGAACATCTCTCTCGCTGATCGGGCGATCTGGGAAAGCGTCGCCGCGCGCCTTGCCGATGAGCGTCTCGGTGTGCCGACCACCGAGAACGGGCATCGGGTGGTCATCGACTACTCCGCGCCGAACGTGGCTAAAGAAATGCACGTCGGGCATCTGCGGACCACGATCATCGGTGACAGCCTGGCCCGGGTTTTCGGATTCCTCGGTGCTGATGTCGTGCGCGCAAACCACCTCGGCGATTGGGGCACCCAATTCGGCATGCTCATCCAGTACATCGACGAGCACCCCGAATCGGCATGGCACGCCGAAGAACTCGACGCTGAGACCAGTGCGGTGTCAGCGTTGGACAGCCTGTACAAGGCCGCCCGCGCCCAGTTCGACTCCGATCCGGCCTTCGCTGACCGGGCACGAACGCGGGTGGTTGCTTTGCAAGCCGGCGATCCCGACACGGTCGCGCGGTGGCGAGAGATCGTCGCCGAGTCCGAGAAGGCCTTCGGTGCGATCTACGACCGGCTCGGTGTCTTGCTGACCCCGGATGACTACGTCGGTGAGTCGTTCTACAACGATCAATTGGCTGATACGGTCACCGAACTCATCGACAAGGGTGTAGCCGTCGACAGCGATGGCGCGATCGTCGTGTTGTCGGAGCAGGTCACAGGTCCTGATGATCAGCCTGTTGTGCTGATGGCCCGCAAACGTGACGGCGGGTACGGCTATGACAGCACTGACCTGGCCACGATCCGGTATCGCATCGCTTCGCTGCATGCGGATCGGTTGCTGTATGTCACCGATTCGCGGCAGGCGCTGCATTTTCAGCTGATCTTCGAAGCTGCGCGGCGGGTGGGCTGGCTCACCGACGCGATCCAGCTGGACCACGTGGCGTACGGCACGATCTTGGGGCCCGATGGCAAACCGTTCAAAACCCGTGCAGGCGGAACGGTTCGGTTGATGGGGCTGCTCGACGAGGCCGCCGCTCGTGTTCGTGCTGTTGTCGCGGAGAAGAACCCGGACCTGACTGCCGTCGAACTCGACACCATCGCTGAGCAAGCGGGCATCGGTGCGGTCAAGTACGCGGACCTTTCGACATCGCGGGTCAAGGACTACACCTTCGATCTGGACCGGATGACGACACTCAACGGCAACACCGGTGTTTACCTGCAGTATGCCCATGCTCGAGTGTGTTCGATCCTGCGCAAGGCCGACGCCACGACACCGTCCACGGTCGATACTGCTGTCCTGCTTGAGCCAGCCGAGCGGGAGCTGGCGTTGGTGCTCGATGGCTACGGGACTGTCCTGGCCGAGGTCGCCGACCTGCTGGAGCCGCATCGGCTGGCGGGCTACCTCTACGAACTCGCCCGTGCCTACACCTCCTTCTACGACGCGTGCCCGGTCATCGCGGCTGCTGAACCGGTCCGATCGAACCGAATCGCGCTGTGCCAGTTGACTACTCGAACGCTGGAGATGGGGTTGGAGCAGTTGGGAATGGCTGCACCGCAACGGATGTGACCTATCGGCCGGGAGCTTGCCACATCGATGCGGCACCCAGTCAGCGATTGCAATCCGTTGCTTGCCGCGACCACGAGCCGGGCCGCGCGTGGTGCTCGACCGGCGTGAAATCGTCGACCTACTACGGATGTGTTTGCCGTCTAGGGCGGGCGCCGTCGCGCAGGTCGTTCGCGGCAATCTGCGGCTCGGCTGGGCTTCGATGGGTCGCTACCGATCGCGCAAAGTTCCCGATTGATGCCGCGGTGGGGCGGGGGCACGTTGTGTCGGTGGCGTGGTCTATACAGTTCAGTTGGTCTTCGTCGAGTAGAACAGGCAGGTATCGGTTTCCGTGATCACCGGTGAGATCAAGAACAAGGTCGACGCAGTCTGGGACGCGTTCTGGACGGGTGGTATCTCCAACCCCCTGGAAGTGATGGAGCAGATCACCTACCTGCTGTTCATTCGTCGGCTCGACGATGAGCAGACTCGCGCGCTGGAGATGGCGAACCTGCTGGAGCAGCCGATCGAGGGCAATCCGTTCCCGACAGGGAAAGACGAGAAGGGTCGGCCGTACAACGACCTGCGCTGGTCTGTATTCCGGGACCGGCAGGCCGACGACATGTTTGCGATCGTCGCCGACCGGGTGTTCCCGTTCATCAAAGAGATGCGCGGCGAGGACTCCACGTACGCGCACTTCATGAAGGACGCGCGGCTCACGATCCCGAACGCGGGCATGTTGCAGCGTGTGGTGGATCGGTTGGACAAGGTGCCGATGGAGAACCGCGACACGAAGGGCGACATCTATGAGTACCTGCTCGCGAAGATTGCTTCCGCCGGGCAGAACGGCCAGTTCCGCACCCCGCGCCACATCATCGAGTTGATTGTGCACATGACGGCGCCGAAGCCGCACGACACCATCGTCGACCCGGCGTCCGGGACGTGCGGCTTTCTGGTGGGCGCGTCGGAGTACCTGCGTGCGAACCACGCGGACGCGATTAACTCGGGCACCGGTAAGCAGCACTACCACCACGAGATGTTCCACGGCTTCGACTTCGACAACACGATGCTGCGAATCGGGTCGATGAACATGCTGCTGCACGGTATCGAGCAGCCCGACATCCGCTACCGCGATTCTCTCGCGGAGGCGAACACCGTTGACGCTGAGGCGTATTCGCTGATCCTAGCGAATCCACCCTTCTCCGGATCGTTGGACTACGAGAACACCGCGCAAGATCTGCAGCGGATCGCGAAAACGAAGAAGACCGAGCTGCTGTTCCTTGCACTGTTCCTGCGACTGCTGAAGCCTGGTGGGCGTGCGGCGGTGATCGTGCCAGACGGGGTGCTGTCCGGATCGTCGAAGGCGCACAAGGAGCTTCGCCGAATTCTCGTAGAGGAGCAAAAGCTCGATGCGGTAGTGAAGCTGCCATCGGGTGTATTCAAACCGTACGCCGGTGTGTCGACGGCGATCCTGTTCTTCACCAAGACCAACTCCGGCGGCACTGACAACGTGTGGTTCTACGACGTGCGTGCAGAAGGCTACTCGCTTGATGACAAGCGCAGTGCGCTCCTGAGCGAGGGCAAGATCGGTGTCCTCGCAGAACTGGGTGAGGACGAACATGAGAAAAACAACTTGCCCGATGTGCTGCGGCGTTGGAATGAGCGCGAGGGCTCCGAGCTGGATAGGGTGCGGACCGATCAAAGTTTCTGCGTCCCGAAGGGCGACATTGTCGCGCAGGGCTACGACCTGTCTCTGAACAGGTACAAAGAGGCGGTGCACGAGGAGGCTGAACACCGTTCACCTCTGGAAATCCTCGACGAGTTGGAGCGGCTTGAGAAGGAGATCGGCGACGGCATGATGCAGCTGCGGGAAATGCTCGCGGGTGGTGGGAAGTGAATCCAATGCGTGAAGTGCCATTGGGCGAGGTAGCAACCGCCTCGGGCTCGAAGGCAGGCGACCGAATCGATTTGCCCGTGTACTCGGTTACAAAGCATGCGGGTTTCGTTCCGAGCGCTGAGTACTTCAACAAGCAAGTGTTCAGCCGGGACCTATCTGGATACAAGTTTGTCCAAGCTGGAGAGTTTGCCTATGCAACAATTCATTTGGACGAGGGTTCGATCGGTATTGCGCCGGTCGATTCGTTGATCAGCCCGATGTACACGGTATTCGCTACCGACGAATCTCGTGTTGACTCGCGATACCTGGCGCGGTACCTAAAGAGTCCCCGCGCGATTGCGGAATATCCGATGCTTGGTACCGGCTCCGCTGAACGGCGAAAGTCCATCCCCTTCGCTCGATTGAAGGGTATGAATATTCCTCTGCCGTCGATCGAGGAGCAACGGCGGATTACAGCGATTCTCGACAACGCCGACGCCATCCGCTCCAAGCGCCGCGAAGCCCTCTCCCGCGTCGACGAGCTGACCCAGTCGATCTTTGTCAACACGTTCGGCGATGCGCAGACAATTCACACCAGGTGGCCGAAGGCTGCGCTGAAAGACATCCTGCTGGGAATCGAATCGGGATGGAGCCCTACCTGTCACGCTAGACCGGCAACCGACGATGAGTACGGCGTTCTCAAGCTGGGCGCGGTAACCTACGGGGTTTTCAATCCAGGTCAGAACAAGGCACTTCCAGAGGACGTCGAGCCCGATGTGCGCCATGAGGTCAAGGTCGGCGACCTCCTGTTCACGAGAAAGAATACTGCAAACCTGGTTGGAGCTGCGGCGCTAGTTCGTAAGACGAGAACAAAACTGCTTATGCCCGATCTAGTCTTCAGGTTGCGCATCGACCCCAGAAGCGCGATAACCGCGACTTACCTGCAGGCGGTGTTGATGTACCCGCCAATCAGGCGAACGATTCAGGGACTGGCCGGTGGTTCGGCGGGCTCGATGCCGAACATCTCGAAGGCGAAGCTGTTGACGGTCGAGGTGCCGCGACCAGCGATCGAGCAGCAGCTAAGTTATGAACGTCGTATCGACGAGATCGACCGACTGAAGAGCGGGCACCGCACTGCCCTCGCCGAACTAGACGCCCTCTTCGCCTCCCTTCAATCCCGTGCGTTCCGAGGTGAGCTGTGACCGCCCCGATCCCTGTGTCGGCGATACCGATTTGGTCCGGCTTCCTCACTCCAGTGCTGGAAGTCCTTACCGACGGCCAGATCTGGCGCAAGCGAGACCTCCACACGGCGGTCGAGGACCATATCGGGTTGACGGCCGAGCAACGGGCCGAGGTGTTGCAGTCGGGGCAGCGACGCGCTGACAACCGGATCGGGTGGGCGCTCAGCGCGTTGTATCGCGGGAAACTGGTGGACAGGCCGGCTCGCGCGACATTCGTCATCACCGACGCGGGTCGTGCGCTGCTCGCGGCCAATCCCGCCGGGGTCACCGCAAAGATCCTGCAGGCGCTCCCTGCGTACCGTGCTCACACCCCGGTGCGTGCTGGTACGGCGAATACCGGTACCGCAACCGACGCAGATATCACCGACGAGGAAGTCGACCCACTCGAACAGATCGAAGGCGGCGTCGGTCGGCTGCACGCCGAGGTTGCCGCCGATCTCCTCAAGCGGCTGCGAGAACAGCACTCCGACTTCCTGGAACAGTCGGTGCTCGATGTCCTCGTCGCGATGGGCTACGGCGGCACCGAAGGTCGGGCCACCCGGATCGGTGGATCAGGCGATGGTGGCGTCGACGGTGTTATCGACCAGGACCCGCTCGGTCTCGAACGCATCTACGTGCAGGCCAAGCGCTACGCAGCGGACAACACGGTCGGCCGTCCGGACATCCAGGGGTTCGTCGGCGCACTGCACGGTGTCGGCGCCGCCCGCGGCATCTTCATCACCACCAGCACATTCACATCGGGTGCCCGCGAGTACTCGCGCAACCTCGGCACCCGCGTCATCCTCATCGACGGTGCACGCCTCGCAGAGCTGATGATCCGCTACGGCGTCGCCGTCCAGACACGCCAAACCTTCACCGTCGTCGAGGTCGATGAGGACTACTTCGAATGAGCACAGTCCACCCATCCGCCAGACACGCGAACTTCGTCGAGCTGCAGCAGGACCCGTTCTTCGACCCCGCGATGGACCTCATCGCCGACTACCTCACCGACGCGTTCGACGACCCCGCCGGTGGGGAAGTAGACCGGTGGACGCTGAGCGCACTTCCCACCACGAACAAGACCGCCGAACGTGAGCGTCTTTTCACGCTGAACGTCGGGCCGATGGAAGTGCTCTACGTCGAGCGGTTCCTGGAGGGTGGCGACGTCGTGGACTACCGCGTCGCGATGTACGTGTCAGAATCCGCGCTCACCGCAGCGATCTCCCGCACTCTGGATCAGCTGCGAAATATGTTCCCGCTGTTGCAGTTTCAGCCGTCCGACATGGCCTCGGCCGACGGCGATGGGGCGGTGATCGGCTGGTTCCTTTCCCACGAAGGTGCCGACGAGCAGTTCTTCAGCTTGCCCCTGGTTGCGGCGATTCGCCCGCTCGCCGAGCATCTGGTGGCCAAGGGTCGTGGACCGTACGCGCAGTATCACAACCGCGCCTTCGCCGCCGACGTCCTCGGGCGGATCAGCGGCGCCTGAGCACCAGGACTTGTCCCGACGAGGCGAACTTGTCAGACCCTGCCCGTAATGTCCGAGGGCTCCGGCAAAGTCTGGACTCCTGTGCCAAGATCGAGCACGGGACGGCACGTCACTGCGCGGTGCGCACACGAGTTTGGAGAGCGGGATCATGGTGGGGAACTTCGACTTTTTGCAGGCCGAATGGCCACAACTGCACGCGGAAGCCAGGAAAGCAGAGCGTGACGCGCTGTTCGACCCGCGCACCACGTGCTTCTACGCGCGCCGCACCGTCGAACACACCGTCCAGTGGATCTACCGCACCAAGAACCTGCCTGAGCCGTACAAGTCCGACCTCGCGGCCCGGATCCACGAGGGCAGTTTCGTCGGTGTGGTCGGCCACGGGCTCATCACGAAGATGGACCTCATCCGGCGCCTGGGCAACGCGGCCGTCCACGACGACAAGCCGGTGTCCAAGGACTCTGGCCAGAAGGCCCTGGCCGAGCTGTTCCACATCATGTCGTGGCTGGCCCGAACCTACGCCACGCAGCCGTCGAGCAAGCCGTCGCCGCAGCAGCAGTTCGATCCCGCCCGCCTGCCCAAGCCCGGCGGCGGTGCCGTCGTTGCGAAGACCGTCGCGCAGTTGGGGAAGCTCGAAGCAGAGCTGGCTGCCAAGGATGCGCAGCTCGAGAAGTCCGAGTCTGAGAAACAGGACCTCATCGCGCAGCTCAAGGCTCGCGACGAGGCTGTGCAGACAGCGGACCTGGATAAGGCCAGCTACGAGCAGTTGGTCACGGAATTGCGTGCCCAGATCCACGCCGCGCAACAAGCCAGCGCAGCAGCGCCCGACACGCACGACTATGACGAAGCGCAGACTCGCCGCGACCTCGTCGACCTCATGCTCCACGAATCCGGCTGGGCGCTGGACCAGAAGCGCGACCGTGAGTTTCCCGTCGTCGGAATGCCCGATGACAAGAACGGATTCGTCGACTACGTGCTGTGGGGCGCGGATGGACTGCCGCTGGCTGTCGTCGAGGCCAAGAAGACGTCCGTCGATCCGATGGCTGGGCAACAGCAGGCGAAGCTGTATGCCGACTGCCTCGAGCAGAGGTACGGCAGGCGGCCGGTTATCTACTACAGCAACGGATTCGAACACCACTTCTGGGACGACCTGCGCTACCCGCCACGGGAGGTCGCTGGTTTCCACACCCGTGACGAACTCGAACTCCTCGTCACCCGCCGGACGTCGATGAAGCTACTCGCAGATTTTCCCGTCCCCCAGGAAATTGCTGGCCGACCGTACCAGGAGAACGCGATCCGCGCCGTCACCGAGCGGTTCGAGATCGAAAACCAGCGTGCCGCACTGCTTGTCATGGCCACCGGGGCAGGCAAGACGCGCACCGTCGTCGCGCTCGCCGATATGCTGATGCGCGCCAACTGGGTCAAGCGAGTGCTGTTTCTCGCCGACCGCAAGGCGCTGGTCAAGCAGGCCGTCGGTGCGTTCAAGAGACACCTGCCCGACTCGTCGCCGGTGAATCTGTTGACCGACAAGAACACCGAGGGACGGGTTTACGTCTCCACCTACCCGACGATGATGGGTCTCATTGACGAAACTGATGGTGGTGCAAGAAGATTCGATCCCGGACACTTCGACCTCATCGTGATCGACGAGGCGCACCGCTCCGTGTACCAGAAGTATCGGCACATCTTCCGATACTTCGACTCGCTGCTGCTGGGGCTCACCGCGACCCCGAAGGACGAGGTCGACTTCAACACCTACCAGCTGTTCCATCTTGAAACCGGTGTTCCGACCAACGACTATTCGCTCGACCAGGCCATCGCCGACGAGTATCTCGTTCGGCCGCGCGCGGTGGACGTGCCGTTGACGTTCCCGCTGCAGGGGATTCGCTACGCCGCACTCACCGATGAGGAGAAGAAACGGTACGAATCCATCGATTGGGGAGATGACGTCGCCGAAGACGAGATCCCCGATTCCGTCCAGGCCGAGGCCGTCAACAAGTGGCTGTTCAACACCAGCACTGTCGACAAGGTCCTCGAAACCCTGATGACCCACGGGCATCGCGTCGCGGGCGGTGACCGCCTGGGCAAGACCATCGTCTTCGCGAAGAACGAGCTGCACGCCCAGTTCATCGCCGCCCGGTTCGACGCGAACTACCCGGAGTTCAAGGGCTCGTTCGCCCGCGTGATCACCCACTCGGTCAGCTACAGCCAGGACCTGATCGACAAGTTCTCCCAGCCCGATCAGGAACCGCACCTCGCGATCTCCGTCGACATGCTCGATACCGGCATCGACGTCCCCGAAGTCGTGAATCTTGTGCTGTTCAAGCCAGTCCGGTCGAAGTCGAAGTTCTGGCAGATGATCGGACGCGGTACCCGGCTGCGCCCCGATCTGTACGGTCCCGGCCAGGACAAGACCGACTTCTTCGTGTTCGACGCGTGCGGCAACTTCGACTACTTCGAACAGAACCCCGAGGCATCCGAAGGCGCGCTCGCGCCGTCACTGTCGCAGCGACTGTTCACCATTCGAACCGAACTGCTCGCCGCCCTCGACCGGTCCGGCGCCTCGCAAGACTTGCGCCGCGACACTGCAGACCTGCTGCACGGGCAGGTCGCCGGGATGCGGTTGGACAATTTCATCGTGCGTACCCGGCGCCGTGAGGTGGAGAAGTACGCCGACCGCGCTGCCTGGGATTCCGTGCTCGAACAGCAGGCCGCCGAGCTCATTGCAAAGAGCCTCGCCGACCTGCCTACTACGGTCCGAGACACCGACGAGATGGCGAAACGATTCGACCTCGCCATGTTGCGCGGCCAGCTCTCTGTCGTGGTGGGCGACGGCATCCTGTCTCGGCACAAAGACACGATCCGCGGTGTCGCGGACGGACTGCTCGACGACGGTCTGGCCATCCCGAAGGTGAAGGCCAAAGAGGAACTGCTGCGCGAGTTGGCGGGCGACGAGTGGTGGGAAGACGTCACCGTCGACATGCTCGAACACGCTCGGCGTGAGGTCCGAGCCATTGTCGGGCTGCTCGAAAAGAAGAAGCGTGTGGTGGTCTACACCGACTTCACCGACACCCTCGGTGAAGTCGTCGAACGGGAGATGCCGGAGATGCGGTCCGGTACTGACGTCGAGCGATACACCGCGAAAGCGCGCGACTATCTGCGCCGCCAGCCCGATAACCTGGCACTGCAGAAGCTGCGTACGGGCAAGTCGTTGACCCCGGTCGACCTGGAATCACTCGAGCAACTGCTGGCCCACAGTGGTGCAGGCGAGCCCGACGCTATGGAACGCGCCGTCGCCAACGCCCACGGACTCGGACGGTTCATCCGCTCCCTCGTCGGCCTTGATCAGCAGGCCGTGCAGGAAGCGTTCGCGGAATTCCTCGGCGAACGCACCGCCACCGCCAGCCAGATCAACTTCATCAACCTCGTCATCGGTCATTTCACCCGGCACGGCGAGATGGACCCGAAGCTGCTGTTCGAGGCTCCGTTCACCGACGCGGCGCCGCAGGGGCCGACACAACTGTTCGCCCCCGAGCAGACGAAACGGCTCGTCGGTGTCATCCGGTCGATCAACGATTCGGTGGTCGCCACCGCCTGACGACTACCGGCACCTCTCGCACACTTTTGATCCTTCCGGCGGTCGCCGCTCGAATCGGTCCGCTGCCAAGACCATTCGACCTCGGCAGCCGTTTGGCGATCGGCTCGCCAGGTATGTCGGGGCTTTCGATGCGATGGTGGGCTTGGGTGTGCGTCGGTCAACGCATCGCGCAGGTCACGCGCAGTAGCAATCATATGTCCGTAGGAGTAAGTGACCCTTGGGTCAGCGCCTCAGCCTCCTGATCGTCTATCTCCTCACCGTCCTCACGGTGGATTCGCTGGGCCAGACCCCACAGAGTATGGCCGTCTGCGAGGTGCCAGCGAGTGGTGCCTTGGTTCGCCACCGGTCGGTCGTCCCACCCAGCGTCCCACCACATTTTCGAGACCAGTCCCGACGGCGAGTACTGCTGCCCGTCATATGCCCACAGGATCGACTTTGTCCGGTGGTTGACCCAAGTGGCTTGCCGTCGCCGTTCATCTTCGATGAGCCAATCTTCCAGTGCGCGGCGCTCTGGCTCGGTCTGACCTTTATACCAAAGAAGGGTCCCCTCCTTGATAACGCGACGATCGACCAGGAGGGGCACGGTATTCCGCCGCCGCGGTTTGCGAAGCTTGGCGGTTGGCTCGGGGATAATGATCCCGTCCGCGACCTGCTCCAGAACTTGGAAGGCGAGATCCTGGCAGTCCGTTGCGGACTTGAACATAACTC
Source organism: Nocardia sp. NPDC058633 (assembly GCF_042717045.1). NCBI lineage: Bacteria > Bacillati > Actinomycetota > Actinomycetes > Mycobacteriales > Nocardiaceae > Nocardia > Nocardia sp. NPDC058633. Next base: position 36,840 of record NZ_JBHXRA010000025.1, on the reverse strand, counting down.
GGACCTCGCGCCGAGGGCTAGTCAGTTCGATCTGATATGCCAGCCGACGGACTAGCTCTGGGACCAGTGCCGGAATCTTCTCCAGGACCTCGCTGTCCCAATCGAAATCGGGATCATCGATACTTGCTCCACCGAGGTGTTGGAACAGCAGATGAGTGATTAGAGATCCGCCGTGTTCAGCGACGGCGGCCTCTCGTCCGCTGAGCTCGCTGCTGAGCTCGCTACCGGCCTCGTATACGGCGCTACGCGCCGCGCGGAGCGTCAGTACCGAACGCCAGACTTTCTGCGGGCTGGGCTCTCGATGGAACAACACAGTGTGGCTGCCCTTAGGCCCCAGCTCCCAGAGGTTCTCCATCGAGCTGCTGGCGCGAGCCGCTTGCTCGGCGTCAGGGTGCAGACAGGCAAGGGCGAGGGCGAGTTCGTCCAGCGAGCAGCCCGTCTCAGGAGCCGGAGGCTGATCCCCTCGTTTGATCACGTAGTGCTTGCGCAGCTCGGCGCGCAGATTCGCCTTGATCGCCTGGTGCACAGGTTCGAGGGCGATGTGGTCACGTTGTTCGATAGCGTTCTGCCGGTTGGCTGCCTGCGATACGTCTATCCCGAATTGTTTGTCGCCCTTGGTGTTGATGATCTTGATGCTCAGCGTGGCATTTGCGGCGGTCTCGCCATCATCGTGCATTGCCCTGGCGACGGCGCGGACAGTCTGTCCACCGTTTACGACGCTGGCGCCCCTCACCGTGAGGGTGGTCGGTCGGCTCTGAGGTGATTTCGCGCTGTCATGCCTTACTTCTAGCCCGTCACAGATCATCGTGATTCCGTTGTTGAGGTGCCAGAACGTGGTGGGTGTCGAGGTCAAGGTCTGACCGATCGCCGCGTTGGTCACTGTGGTGCCTAGCGGCGCACGCAAGTTGTGCTCGAAAAGTGCTGTGCCATGTCCCTCGAACCAGTCGGCAACCAGCTCCGCGGCGACTGTGCCCTGGTAGGCCTCGAGGGGCCCCTTCTGCTGGTACCAGTCATCCAATCGCACCTCGAGGCAAATCGGGTCCGGTCGAAGGTCAGCGTGGATCTGCTCATGAAAATCTTTGGCCAGCAAGACTTCGATGCTCAAACGCGCGCCGTGTCTGTTGAATTCGTTGAGGGCGTTCTGAAGTACCTCAAGCGCTGGTGGTGAAGGCCGGACAGTGCCCATCAAGGCAATCACGAGAATCGTTTTGCCAGTGATCAGCAGCGGCCGTGCCTCTTGCGCAAGGGTCGCCGCACGCTCGTTGAACTGTTGATAAAGCTCGCTCTCGATGCGGTTTAGACCGTCAACCATTTTCGTCGCCGCGACAACGTCAAAGGTTGCAGACCCCTGGTCGCTCCATTTTGCCTGCACCAGCAGGACGTGTCCGCTATCGGGCAGTGGTGCGATAGCGTCTAGCCCCTGGTCAGCAATTCCATCGGTGACGAAGGATGCGGCTTCCGTCGCACTGCATTTGGCGAGGCGCCGTACGGCCAGCGCGGCAAGGGCACGCGAGAGGAAGCGTTGCTCGTAGCCGTTTCCTTTATGGTGCGCGATGTCACTGTCATCGACGACACCGTCAAATGTTTCGTGAAGCTGTTCGCGGACTTGCGTGACCTGGCGGGGCGTATCCGCTTCCAGCGTAGCCATTGGTGGTTGTCCTTCGGTTGTCGTTTCGGATTGATCGCGTTCGCGTCCGCAGTTAGGGCCCGTTGCCCCTAGGGCGAGGACTCATGTCGACTACCAGAACTGCACACCCCAGCGTCTCCGCTGACATCGCCACCATCGCGGTGACGGTGCGCCGGGTGACCTCACGCGCGCCAAACCAACCGTCACGTGCTAGCCGGGCGAAGTCAGTCGGCACCAGGTGCCTGTCCAACTGGTAGGAGGCAGTATCGGACGAGATGGCTGCAGAGAGCTGCTCGATGGGATAGATCGCGCCCGGGCTCGTCTGCGGCAAAGCCGTGGTGAACGGTTCGTCGGCATGAATGCGGACAAAGAGCGGGTCTTCCACCAATCCGTAATCGTCGGGCCTCCGACTACCGGGGTCGACCGCGACGCGAAGCAAGTTTTGGAGTTCGGTGAGGCTGTGTCGAATACGGGGCAGTGCGAGCGGGGCCAACCCGGGCCCGACGTAGCGCAGCGTGATTAGGGTACCGCTGTCATCGTGGTAGTAGTAGGCGTCGATCGAGCCACTGGTTGCGCTGGCCGGGCGGGGCACGACGACTGATGCCAACTCCAGGTGGTAGTTGCTGCTGGTCGCCTTTCCAGCGCCGCCAACGACTGTTCGTACCGTTAGATCGCCAGCTCCACCAAGGTCGCTGGCGATGTCCTCTCGAACGTCGCCGAATGCCGATTGGACCGCGTCGCCGCGCATCCCGCTGATGAAACTCGCGCCAACTGCGGGCGGCGTCCAGTTATGCAGCTGCACAAAATCGTTCGCGGAAACGCCCGCGATTTTCGCGAACAGTGCGACGGCGTCACGCTCGTCTCGCCACCGAAGTCCGTTCGCGCTCGAATCGACAGTGTGATCGAGTTGAAGCACCAGCGCTTTCACCGCTGTTGCAACGTCAGACGAGAGCTCGGCTAGGGCGGTCAGCACTGCGTCCGCGCGAGTTGTGATTGGCCCGGTTTCCGGCAGATGGTCGACGCTGTCCGAGTCGAACCAGCGCGACGGGGCATCCACCCGGTCGCGGAACTCGCGCACCTGGGATAGAAACACCTTCCGGTCTCGGTCGGTATCGCGGGCGGGGCGCACAATACCGACTCCCCAAATCCGTTCTGTATGCCGACGAGCGGGGACTCGATCACGCGTTGTCGACGGAGCGACAATGATCGCTAGGCGCGGTTTAGAGTCCGGCCAGTCGAGACAAGACTGCGAGTAGGACCTCTCCTTCGACAGGTCTCTGAGGACCATCCCGAGAAAGACTTCGTCGGGGCGAAGGATCGCCAACCGTACCTGAACTACCGGACTGCCAGCCACCACTGCTGATTTTGTCCGTGTTGGCCCCATATGTACCCCTCGATCACGATCTCCAACCGCATATGGAAACTAGGTTAGCTTGTCGCACTGGCTGTTTCGCACGATGCGGTTACCGCATCAGGCCGGCACCCCGTCAGACTGTAGTTGCTCGAGCTCGGCGGGCCTGGAGCGGCCGTACGCGGAGAATCAGACTCCCTCGGTTTCGAGGAGTTGCCGGGGGTCGTCGGTGCAGTGCGGGTCAGGCCAGCTGAAGCCTTCGGAGACGGTGCCCAGGGAACCGAGGACTCGGTGAGCGTTGGGGCAGGGGGGACCTGAGGCGGTTGCCGAGGGGCCGTGGCGCGGTGCCGAGTAGGACGGCGAGATCGCCGTAGGTTGTCCATCGTCCGGCGGGGATCACGGTGAGGATCTGGTTGAGTTCTGCCCAGGTGGGGTTTTCAGGGAAGGCTGATTCGTCGGCGGGGCGGACGTAAGCCCTGCCACTTCCGTACCCGAAGTACGGTGAGAAGCCTTCGTGTATCGGCAAATTGAGGCACGATTGCCTTATGGACGGCGCTCCCGACGTATCAGAAGATCAGTGGGCTAAATCGGCGAGGCTCGATGATGAGCCGACGCACGAGGGCGACACCACAACCACCGCTGAGGACCGTGCGGAAACGGGACGGGTGCTGTCGATGCTTGACCGTGCGCTATCTGCCGCACAACCTTTGATAGTCGCGCGAGTGGAACGACTGCGCGACCGCAATCCGGACGCGACGCCGTCGGAGCTGACCCGGAAGCTCGAGCTGACCTTCATGTCGTCGATGACTGCGACCGGCGCGGCGACAGGCGCAACTGCCGCGGTACCGGGTGTGGGCACCGGCGCGGCGCTCGCGCTGACGGCCGGAGACGCCTCTTGGTTCTTGACCGCGTCGGTTGTGCATGTGTTGTCCGTCCTGCAGGTCCACGGCATCCGCCTCGGTGACCTCGAGCATCAAAAGGCCGTGGTCCTCGCAGTCCTCGCAGGCGGCGGGGGTTCGGGGTTCTTTGGCAAAGCGGCGGAACGAACAGGACCGCACTTGGGGCGGTTGCTGGCTGATTCGGTGCCTTCGGCAACGATTAGGTCAGCGAATAAGGTATTGGGCCACAACTTTGTGACGCGGTACGGAACCCGGCAGGGAATCCTCGTGCTCGGCAAAGCCGCACCATTCGGTTTCGGCATGGCGATCGGGGCGGGCGGGAATTTACTGATGGCGCGGGCGGTGGTCAAGGCCACGCGGGTTGCGATTATGACGGCGGTGCCAACGGCGGCTACCGATTCCACGATCGAGCCGGACGAGTCGATCGTAGGGTAGGTGGGCGCTACCAGCGAGTCGCTCGAGGCGCTCCATCGTCGACAGTAGACATCCGACCCCTGCTTCGTTGCAGAACACGCTGCCCCGCAATGTATGCCCCGAGCGAGCGAGCGAGCGTCCGTCACGACTAGACGTCACGAGATGCCAATAGGCCCGGACGATCAGGTGGCGGTCAGGTTATCCGCGAGTTCTGGTCGACCGCATCGAGTCGCCTGTGCAGCGAGCAGATTGCGGAGGTGTCCGGGAATTTCCGTGCGGATGTCGGACAAGCCTTCCCAAAGGGCGAGATCCCGCGTGGTGATGGTGCCGACAAGGGTTTCCAGGTTGCCGGCTTCGTTGATGAGGGTGAGGGAGCGGGATCGAGGGGCGAAGTCTTGGCGGAGAAGGATTTGTATCAGGGTTGCGGTGCAATCGGCTGCGGGGGCGGCTTGGACCGCGGCTTGGACCGCGGCTTGGACCGCGGCTTGGAATTCGGTGTCGGTGAGAGTATTTATCGTGGTGGCGAGGGTGTCGTGGGTGGTGGTGGGGAGGTTGTTGAGGAGGGGGAGGGCTGCTGGCCAGAGGTTATGAGTGGCGGTGGCTTTTATTGCGGCGGTGAGGAATTCGGGTCGGTGCATGACGGGGAGGGAGGCCAGGCGTTTGCGGTCGGGGGTGGAGAGGGCTAGGGCTACGGGGAGGAGGGTGGGCCAGTGGTTTTCGGTGTGGGCTTGTTCTATGAGGGTGGTCAGGGAGGCGTCGGGTTCGGTGGCTACTCGGGCGGCGACGGTGTGGAGTTGGGTGGGGGAGAGGTGGGTGGCCAGGGGGAGTAGGGAGAGCCAGAGGTTTTGGGTCAGGGCCAGGTCGGCGACTTTGGTGAGGAGGGTGGGGTTTTGCATGGCGGGGCGTTGGGCCAGGCGTTGGAGGGATTGCGGGTTCATGCCTGCGGCTACGGGGAGGAGGGTGTCCCAGGCATCGGCTTCTTCTACTGCGGTGAGGAGGCCGTCGATGACTTCGTCGTCTTGGGCGGCGACGACGTTGGCCAGTTTGGAGCGTTCAGTGGGGCCCAGGAGGCCGAGCAGGGTGATGGCTTTGGGCCATTCGCCTGCGTTGTGGGTTGCGCGGATGACGCCGGGGACTCGGTCTGTGACGACGGTGAGGAGGCGGTCGGCTGCTGAGGTTTCCTCGAGGTAGTAGCCGACTTGGAGGATGTCGAGGTCGGAGGCGTGGGGGAGGGCCGCGCGGAGGACCGAGTCGGGGACCGAGCCTGCGAGGTTGCCCATCGTCAGATAGTCGCCGCGGCTGATCAATTCGCGGGCGACGGCCGCGGCCATCGGGGCGGGTACCTGGGCGATCAGTTCGACGGCTCGGCGTGGGTCGAGGGTGAGGGTGGCGTCGGCGAGGAAAACCGGGGAAAGCGCGCTGGCGATCGCTACGGCGCGGGCCGGGTCGACCGAGCCTGCGATGGCGGCGGCCAGAACGGGGCCGAAGGCGGCTTCGGCGATCTTGGCGGCGATGGGGGCGGGGACGATTTTCGCGGCGGCGCCGACGCGTTGCATGCGACGGGCTTCGCGGCGGGCGGTGAGGTCGGTGATCTGGTCGCGGAATTCGCGTAGGGCCTCGGGTGGGAGGGTGGCGAGGAAGGCCAGGTCGCCGGGGTCGCGGTCGAGGACGCGGGCCAGTTTGGCTAGTTCGACGGTGGTGTGGTGGGTCGCGGTCACAGTCCGAGCACCTTCTTCACGGCGGGGCGGGCTAGGCGGGGGATGAGGCGCATGCCGGAGTCGAGGGCGTCGTCGAGGGTGGCCTCGCGGTGGTCGAGGGCGGCGCGGACGTAGTTGTCGAGGAGGGCCAGCTCGTCGGGGGTGAGAGTGGCGAAGTCGGGTGGTGGTGGGGCGCCGAGTGTTGTGGTGAGTTGGCGCAGGGCATCCGACACGGACCGTCTCCTTCGATGCGATGTCCGGAAGTTCGTACTGCCGGTACGAGCAACGATACTGCCGGTACGCGATACCTTCTGTAAAGAGCCATTCGCTCGCGGTGTGTGGAAAGTCCCGATCGTACTGCTGGTACGTGTATCGTTCTCGACCGTGACCCGTGCCAGTCGACGACCTCCGCCGGTGAGCCGGGATGTCATCGTCGACGCGGCGATTCGGGTGCTCGATCGGGACGGGCCTTATCCGAGTATGGATGCTTTCGCGGTCGAGGCTGGGATCACGAAGCCGCGGCTGTATCGGCAGTTCGCCGACAAGGGTGACCTCTACGCGGCCATCGGTACGCGATTCGCCGACTCGGCGTTCGCGGCGACGGGAACCGACCTGACCCTGCTGTTGCAGCCACCCAGCGCCGCCATCGATCGTGCGCTTACCGACTATGCCGTCGGAATTCTTGCCCACCCCAACGTTTTCCGGTTCCTGACACAAACGAGTGCGAACCGCGAGGAGGTGACGGGTCAGTACGACCTCGCGGGTGCGGTGGCGGGTCGCTTCGCGGAAAAGGCTCGGGCGGTGGCGGATTCGATTCCGCTGGATGCCGAGGGGATCGAATATCTGGCGCGGGCGATCGTCGGTGTGATGATCGTGCTGACTGATCTGTGGCTGAGTGACGCGAACCCGGATTCCGGTGAATTCGTCAGCAGGGTGCATGAATTGGTGTGGGGGATGATCGATGCGTTTCTGCGCGGGCGGGGTATCACGGCGGATCCGGGGGTGCCGATCTTTGCCACCCTGGCTGCGTTGAACCCCGATGCGGGCGACGTCTGAGGCAGCCCCCCACCAGCCACATCCGCCATCTCGTGACTGGCGGACGGTAGTCGTTCGTGGCCGGCGGTGGGGCTGCGACGTTCGTGCGTGTGTTCCGATTCGGTGATCGGGGTCCAGGCCGTCGTCGTCGGCTAGTCGATGGGTGCCGGACTTTGCATGGCGGCGGGGTCGGGCCGCGGTGGGGGTGTCAGCCCAGGCGGCGGATGTCGCCGCGGACTCGGTAGAAGCCGCCGCGGGCGGATTCGGAGACCGCGTCGACGACGTAGCGGGCGCCGGCTAGGCGGATGTCGCGGGGGAATTGGACGTTCCAGCCGGGGTCGTAGCCGGGGGAGATGACGTGGACGCGGAGGGAGTCGCCGTGTTGGAGGCATTCGACGATGACGCCGGTGCCGACGTCGGTGGTGAGTTCGAGGGTGGTGCTGGGGGCTACGGCGGAGAATTCGGGGGCTTTCACCGAGCGGGTGGTGGGGAGGACGCCCTGGTCGGCGTCGCGGATGGCGGATTCGCTGACGTCGAGGCAGGCCAGGGCGCCGGAGGTGGTGACCAGGTAGAGCTTTTCGTCGTGGTACTGCATGGAGTAGGCGGAGCCGCAGCCGGTGGCGAGTTTCCACAGGCGGGTGCCGGTGGCGTCGAAGCAGTAGACCGAGGAGTGGGAGTCGCCGGCGAAGACGTAGCGGCCGTCTGGGGAGGCGGCGCAGGAGAAGACGGCGGCGTCGCACTGGTAGGTGCGGGTGGCGGTGCCCTGCTTGGTGATCTCCTCGACCTGGTTGTGCGAGGTGCCCGCGTAGACGGTGTCGGATTCCTGCCAGCCGAACAGGACCGCGCCGCGGGTGGACGAATTCCACTGGGAGCGACCGGTTTCCAGGTGGTACTTGGTGACGCCGGCGCTGTGGCCGTGGTAGACGCCGGTGGGGTCGACGCGGACCATCCAGCCGGAGTTGCCCTTGCTGCGCGCGGACCAGAGGGATTCCTCTTCGTGGTCGATGACGGTCAGGCCGCCCGCGGCGTCGGAGGCGGCGAGGATGCCGTCGTGGATGTCGAGCCAGTAGACGTCGTCGGCGGAGACGTCGTAGGCGGCGCGGGGGACTTTGCCGGACAGGTCGTAGACGCGGCCGTCGTCGCAGCCCGCGTAGATCCAGAAATCATCGGCGACGATGCATTTGACCGCGTCGGGCAGTTTGTAGCTGTTGGTGACGACGCCGGCGGGGGAGAGGGTGAAGACCTCGCCGTTCTCGTTGCCGACCCAGCAGCGCTGGTCGTCGACGAAGATGCCGAAGGCGGCGGCGCCGGAGTCGAAACGCCACAGCACGGGGGCCGACTTGGCGGTGGAGCGCTGGCTGGTGATGCTGCGGCGGGTGACGGTGCGGCGTTCGCGCGCGCCCATGACGGCGGGGGCGTAGCCCTTGCGGACCTTTTCGCCGATTTTCTTCTGCGCGGCCGACTTCGCCTTGTCCTCGGCGGCGAAGGAGCTCGCCTTGGATTGGCCCTGTTCGCCGATGCGGCCGTAGCGGATATTGACGTGCGTTCCGGTGACGACTACCTCGTAGAACTTGTGCGAGGAGCCCGCGTCGTCGGACAGTTCGAGATAGGTGGTTTCGGCGGTCATGCGTCCTCGCTGAGCTCGTGGAGATCGAATGCACGAAAAGTAGCAAGGGGCACCGACATTGACGCGGCGCTCGTCTTCGGTGGGGTATCCGGCCCGTCGGAAGGAAGCGAAGGCGGTCCGACGCACTGGTACCGCCTGAGCGGTGAACATGCCGATCGGGCTCGTTTGGCAGCTCGACCCCGACTGCCGACCGGCCCCCTGATGGTGGGATCGCGCCGATGATCGATCCGCGAAAACCGTCTACCGGCGCCCCTCGAGGTTGCTGGTGCATCCCGAGACGTCGATCCGTCGTTACCCCTCGAACCGGTGACGTGAGCGCCAGGAGAATTGCCCGCCGTCATCGCGACAGGCCGCGGTTGTAACGACACGCGGCGAAAGGATTGCGGGATCGCGTTGGGTGATAGATGCTGGTCCGACTGTGTAGTGCGCGTGTGGGCGTGACATTTCCGCGACCGTTTCGTAATCTTACAGTGACCTGTTCTCGACAACGTCTGGTGATCTACATCGTGACTGCTTCGCATCGCAAACCGTCGGCTCCCAAGAGTCGCATGCCGCTGGCCGTATGCAGTCTCGCGGCGACCATTCCCGGCATGCTGATGATGGTGATGCGACCGGGCGCGCAGGTCGAGGCGGTGGCTTCGGTCGAACCGCTGTCGACCTCGGCTGTCGAGCTCGATCCGATCGCCGCCGCGCCGATGCACGATGAGCCGCAACCGGGGCCGATTGTCCGGGCCGATGACGAGATGGCGGCATTGTCGGCGCTGAAGGTGAAGGTTCTGTGCGGGACGGAGTTCAACGGGACTCTGCCGCACGTGGCGCAGGTCGGCAATCTGTTGCAGAAGATGTTCGGGGTCTCGAACATCGGTGGTGCGCACGGTCGCTACGACGGCGACCATGGGGCGGGCCAGGCGCTCGACGTCATGACGTCGAATACCGCGCTGGGCAATACGATCGCCGATTTCGTGCTGGCCAACAAGGCGCGCTTCGGGGTCACGTATGTGATCTGGCAGCAGCGGTACAACGATGGCAACGGCTGGTCCTACATGGAGGATCGGGGCAGCCCGACGCAGAATCACTATGACCACGTGCACATTTCGTTCAAGTCGTCGGGCGCGGCCAATATCGCCTGCTGATCCCGGCTCGCGGCACGCACTGTGAGTGCGCTGCCCTTCATCGACCAAAAGTGGAACGTGTTCTAGCAATACTGCCCATTCGTGCGGGCCGTCCTCCTACGGTGTGAGGAGGTTCGATTCTACGAAGGAGCATGCGGACATGGGACGGTTGGCCGGCAAGGTCGCGGTGATCAGTGGTGGGGCTCGGGGGATGGGGGCGGCGCATGCTCGGCGGTTCGTCGCCGAAGGGGCGTCGGTGGTGATCGGGGATGTACTCGATGACGAAGGCGCCACGGTGGCCGAGGAACTCGGGGATGCGGTGGTGTATCGGCATCTCGATGTGCGGGAGCCGGAGCAGTGGGCGGGGATCGTGGCCGCTGCGGTCGAGGAGTTCGGTGGGCTGCATGTGCTGGTGAACAATGCGGGGATCGTCAATGGGAATCTGTTGGTGGACTTCGCGTTGGACGAGTGGCAGCGCATTATCGATATCAATCTGACCGGGACGTTTCTCGGGATGCAGGCGGCCGTTCCGGCGATGAAAGAAGCCGGCGGCGGGTCTATCGTGAATATCTCCTCGGTGGAGGGGATGCGGGGCAGTCCTGGGCTGCACGGGTATACGGCGACGAAGTTCGCGGTGCGTGGGCTCACCAAGTCGGCGGCGTTGGAGCTCGCGCCACAGGGGATTCGCGTGAATTCGGTGCACCCCGGGCTGATTTCCACGCCGATGACCGAGGGAATCCCGGCGGATTTCTTGCAGATTCCGCTCGCGCGGGCGGCCGAACCGGATGAGGTGTCGGCGCTGGTGGCGTATCTGGCGTCGGACGAGTCCTCGTATTCGACCGGTGCGGAGTTCGTGGTGGACGGTGGGCTCACCGTTGGTGTACCGCACAAAAGCTTCTGACCTGGCATGGAGAGCGTTGTGCGCGATCGGCTCACCAGAACCGGTGATTTCGGCGCGCAAAAGCGGGGAAGATGGAGAGTATGGCCCCCAACAGTGCGAAATATCTGATCAGCAACGGCACCGACGACCGGGTGTCGCTTTTCGACGACGGGCGCGTGAAGGTTTGGTCGACCACCCACCTGTGGACCGAAGAAGGTCGCGAGCGGCACAATGCGCTCGGTGAGACTGTGCTGCTCGGTATCGGGCGCACGCTCGCGACGGCCGGTCCCGTGGACAGGCGTCAGCAGTGCGATGCGGAGTTCGAGCTCGACCCGGAAAAGGGTCACACGGTTGCCGCGACCGTTGGTGCGGACAACGGGACGTTCGTTCAGTTCTTCCACGACGGCCAGATCGCGGTCGGCAACGACGGGCGCGATGTGGCGACAGTGTTCAACGCGGGCCGGGAGACGAATTCGGCTCGGGGTACGACCGGTGTGGGTGGGTCGGTGATGATCACCTTCGGTGGCAGCTACCGGCCGAGGACCAAGCGCGAGAGCGACTTTCAGGTGGAATTGAGCGAGGCTACCGCCCCGCGACCCAACCGCCTGTACAAGGACGAGTTCCAGGTGAAGTAGATCCGGCGAACCGGGGCGACCGATGCGGTCGCCCCGCTCCGGTGGCGTCAGCCGTAGTAGCAGACGTAGTGCATGGTGTCGACGACCTCGATGGCGAACGAGCTGTCGCCGGGGACCTTGAACGACTCGCCCGCGTGGTAGGTGATGGCCTCGGTCGTACCGGCCAAGGTCACGTTGGCCTGGCCCGCTACCAGCTCCATGATCTCCGGCGCGCTGGTGGTGAAGGTGAGCGACGACGGCTGGATCACGCCGACCGACACCGAGGCGCCATCGGGCATCTCGAGGCTGTAGCTGACGCACTTGCCGTCGAAGTAGACGTTGGCCTTCTTGCTGACGGAGACGTTCTCGAACTTCGACATGGGACCTTCCACAATAGTTAGGGGAGGCTCAGTCTAGCGATGAGGGCTTCTGGGCAAGTACGCGCTGGGCCTCGTCCGGGTCGCGTTGTGTCAGGATCGCCAGGACGCGGCCGGCCAGTTCCGGCACGCTCTTCGTGGCGGCGTTGAACACAATGATCAAGTCGGCGTCGAAGTACTGATGAACCAGCATGTTTCGCATGCCCCGCACCAGCTTCCATGGAATCTCCGGATCACGCCATCCTGGCGGAGATCGTCCTTCTGGAAATCTGCGAAGGAGAGGTTTTCGAGGTACGAGGCAATTCGGTAGTGGGCCGTGACGATGTCGGCGAGATACAGGTCTTCACGCCGCGACATGCAGGTCCTTCGCTTCCGCCAGTACGGCATCGCGAATGAACCAGTGCAGATACTTCTTCGGAACGACGTCGACCTTTCGGCCGAGGAGGTCCTCCAGCTCTTCCTGGAAGCCGAAGAACTCCAGCCCGATCTCGGTGTCCGGCTTCAGCAGGTAGAGCAGGTCGACATCGCTGTCCGGTCGATCCGATCCCCGAGCCACAGATCCGAACACCGACAGTTCGACAACGTCGTACTTTTCGCACAGCGCCCGCAACTGTGGCATCAGCAAGTCGAAATCGATCGCCATGCCTTCAGCTTAACCGGGTGGACCAGCGCTTTTCAGCTGCCGAAGCGGGCCAGGACCGAGCTGGCTTCCTGGGAAGCGGAGCCTTCCTTGGCGAGGTGGGCCATGGCTTCGGGGATCTCGCGGCCGTGGTGGGTCATCGCCTGGGCGTAGAGGCGGCCCGCACGGTAGGAGGAGCGGACCAGGGGGCCTGCCATGACGCCGGCGAAGCCGAGTTCTTCGGCGACCTTGGAGTGCTCGACGAACTCCTCCGGCTTCACCCAGCGGTCCACGGGGTGGTGGCGGGGGGAAGGGCGCAGGTACTGGGTGATGGTGAGGATGTCGCAGCCGGCTTCGTGCAGGTCGCGCATGGCCTCGGTGACCTCGTCGGGGGTTTCGCCCATGCCGAGGATGAGGTTGGACTTGGTGACCAGGCCTGCCGCGCGGGCGGCGGTGATCACGGCCAGCGAGCGCTCGTAGCGGAAGGCGGGACGGATGCGCTTGAAGATGCGCGGCACCGTTTCCAGGTTGTGCGCGAGGACTTCGGGGCGGGTGGAGAAGACCTCGGCCAACTGGTCGGGGTCGGCGTTGAAGTCGGGGATGAGCAGTTCGACGCCGGTGGCGGGGTTGAGGGCCTTGATGGCGCGCACGGTTTCGGCGTAGAGCCAGGCGCCGCCGTCGTCGAGGTCGTCGCGGGCTACGCCGGTGATCGTGGAGTAGCGCAGGCCCATCGACTGGACGCTCTCGGCGACGCGGCGGGGCTCGTCGCGGTCGAGGGCGGCGGGCTTGCCGGTGTCGATCTGGCAGAAGTCGCAGCGGCGGGTGCACTGCTCACCGCCGATGAGGAACGTGGCTTCGCGGTCTTCCCAGCATTCGAAGATGTTGGGGCAGCCGGCTTCTTCGCACACGGTGTGCAGGCCTTCGGATTTCACCAAGCTCTTGAGCTCGGTGTATTCGGGGCCCATGGTGGCGCGGGTACGAATCCACTTGGGTTTGCGCTCGATCGGGGTCTCCGCGTTGCGCGCTTCGATGCGCAGCAGCTTGCGTCCGGCGGGGGCAGAGGCGTCTACGGAACTCACTGGACCGACTCTACGCTCGGGGCCTTGGCGTTCGCCGGGGCGGTGGTGCGATCAATGTCATGGGGCCGAACGGGAATTTCACCGTCGAGCGCGGCAACGATCGCGGCGGCGACGAGAGGCTTGAGTTCGGCGACGGTGACTTCGCGGCCGAGTTCGCGGGTCAAGGTGGTGACGCCGGCGTCCTTGATGCCGCAGGGCACTATGGCCTGGAAGCCGTCGAGGGCGGAATTGCAGTTCAGGGAGATGCCGTGCAGGGCGACACCGCGCTGCACACGCACACCGATCGCGGCGATCTTGCGCTCGGCGAGCAGTTCGGTGGCGGGCAGCCACACACCGGAGCGGCCTTCGATGCGGCCGCAGGTGATCCCCATACCGGTAACGACCTGGATCAGTGCTTCCTCCAGGCGTCGGACGTACTGGACGACGTCGACGGGCTCGGCGAGGCGGATGATCGGGTAGCCGACCAGCTGCCCGGGACCGTGCCAGGTGATCTTGCCGCCGCGGTCGACCTGCACCACGGGGCTGCCGTCGATCGGCAGATCCTCGGCCTCGGTGCGGCGGCCCGCGGTGTAGACCGACGGGTGCTCGAGCACGAACAGCCGATCGGCGCCTTCGCCTGCGGCGCGCTGATCGGCGGTTTGCCGTTGCAGCTCCCAGGCGGCGTGATAGTCGATGAGTCCGAGATCCTCGACCACGATCGGGGTCGTATCGAATCGAGCGGACGCGGTGGGGCGCGTGTCGTTCACCCTTGCGACGTTACGCCCTCGGGTTGCCGGGGCGACGTGCGGTCATCGCGCCCATGCGGGGCGGGTAAACGCGTCGACGGGCGGGTTGTCGCGAAGCTTCTTGTCGAGCAGCCAGGTCCAGCCCGGTCGCCACTCGTTCGACCTACGGCGCATCTCGGAGATGAAAACGTCGAGACCAACAGCGCAACGGAGGTAACCGGTCGTCCACTCGGGGAAGTGGTCGTACACGCGTTCGATATCGATGGCGGTAGGGGTCACGCGGATGCGCAGGAGGAACCAAGTCCCTCGTCGGCGATGGCTTTCCACGGCGCGGAGTTCGTGGGCCAGGTCGGTCGGGTCCGGAGCGATCGGGATGCCCTCGGCATTGTGTAGTCCGGTGTGGCCGGCGGTTCCGTAGGGCAGTTCCGCCTCGGTGAGGACTCGCTGTTCGGGGATCACCTGGGTTCCGTCAGCGGTGCGTAAGTCATAAGTGGTGGCCCCACCCATACAGGTGATGAATGTGATCGAACCACCGTGCTCGTCGGCTGTGCCGCGCAGCGAGTCGAGTAGCGCGCGGAGTTCGTCGGAATCCGGTGGAGTGGGTCGCCCGAGGTCGGTAGCCGCGTGCATCGCTGTCTCGACGAGCTGCCACCACTGCCGATCATCGATTCGCGGTACTCGAAGACGGTGGGCGGGCACGGATGTTCCCGCGGGCATCGGTGCGACGGCGACAGCGCTGTTCGCCAAAATGCCGCCGGCGCGCAGGGTCTCCGAGACCGCGGCGATATCGAACGAGAGGTCGGCGAAAGGCGCAAGGTGGGATTGCTCGACTCTCCGTTCCAGTGCGGTGGCCAACAGTTCTCGCAGATGACCGTCGGCTACCGCGGGCAAATCGGCGCACATCCACCGGAGCAGTTCGTCGAGGTCGGCGGCGGCCTGCTCGGAGCAGCAATAGCCGCGGATCGCATCCTCGACGCCATCGGCGTCGACCGAGTCCGGGTAATTCGATCGTGCCCACCGTGCACCGTCCCACCAATACGCGAAACTGAAGGGGCTCGATCTGGAATCGGAACCACCGACGGATTCGATGTCGGCAATCCACTCCCACGGCAGTGCGGCCGGTGCGTCCGCGAACAAATTCAGTGGGATGTCGCGTAAGTCCACGGTGTTGCGAAAGTTCGAGCCGATGAGCAGAAAACGGGCACAGTCGAACCGCGCCAGCCGCCACCAGTTGCCCTCGAGGTCGAGAAAGAGGGAGCCGTCTTCGGCGATGTGGGCGAACTTCGCCCATGTTTGGTCCATCCCTGCCGACAACGCGGCCTTGACCACTCCGAAGGTCCACAGAGTCTCCGGATGCGGCACGTCGGAAGGAAGAGCAGGTAGGTGAAAGTCGTTGTCGCACATGGACAACAGTGAATCACGGCTGGATGGGGAAGTTTCGCTGCATGAGGGTGAGGTCCATCCAGCGGCCGAATTTGTGGCCGACCTCGGGGAGCTCGCCGACGGTGTGGAAGCCGAAGCGTTCGTGCAGGACGATCGAGGCGCTGTTGCTGGATTCGATGGCGGCGATCATGGCGTGCACGCGACCGGAATCGATGGCGCGCGCGATCAATTCGGTGAGCAGGGTGGTGGCTACGCCTCGGCGCTGGAAGTGGTTGTCGACGTAGACGGAGTTCTCGACGGTGAAGCGGTAGCCGGTTTTGGGGCGCCATCGGCCGTAGGAGGCGTAGCCGGCCACCTCGCCGTCGATCTCGGCGACGAGGATCGGCATGTCGGCCTCGGTGCGGGTGGTGAACCAGGTGAGGCGGTCGTCGAGGTCGACTTCGTCGGTGTCCCAGATCGCGGTCGACTCGGCGATGTTGGTGTTGTGGATGGCCAGTACGGCGGGCAGGTCGGCCTTGTCGGCGTCGCGGATCAGCACGGTGGCCTCACTGGGGGCCGACGGCGGCGGTCAGCGCGGCGCCGATGGTCGGGTGCTGGTAGGTGTAGCCGGCCTCTTCCAGCACCGCGGGAATGGCGCGCGGCCCGTGCAGAATCGATGCGGCCAGCTCACCGACGAGGGCGTGCAAGGCGAAGCCGGGGACGAGGAACGGGGTCGGGCGGTGCAGGGCTCGGCCGAGGGCCCGGGTGAATTCCGCGTTGGTGACCGGCGCGGGGCCCGTGGCGTTGATCGGGCCGCAGATCTCGGGATGGGTGAGCGCGAAGACGATGGCGCCGACCTCGTCGTCGAGGGAGATCCACGGAAGGTACTGGCGGCCACTGCCGAGGCGTCCGCCCAGGCCGACCCAGTACAGCGGGTGCAGTTTGGCGAGCATGCCGCCGTTGCGGGCCAGCACCACGGCGCTGCGCATCAGCACGGTGCGCACGCCCGCTTCGGCTGCCGGTTCGGTGGCGGCTTCCCAGTCCCGGCACAGCGTGGCGAGGAAATCTGTTCCGGCAGGCGATGTCTCGTCGATGACGGCGTCACCGGTCTCGCCGCCGTAGTAGTGCGCGCCGCTGGCGTTGACCAGCGTCGGCACCCCGGCGGCGGCGACGGCGGTGGCCAGGACGTCGGTGGGGGTGATGCGACTGTCACGTAGTAACTGCTTGTAGCTGCCGTTCCAGCGGCGATCGGCGATGCCCACACCGCAGAGGTTCACGACCGCGTCGGCCCCGCGCAACGCCCGCTCGTCGAGCTGGGCGCGCGCGGGATCCCACGTGAATTCGTCCGGCGCGGCGGCGGGGCGCCGGACCAGGCGGGAGACCTGGTGCCCGTCGCGGCGTAGTGCCGCGACGAGCGCCGTCCCGATCAGGCCGGAGGAACCGGCGATGACCACCTTCATCGAATTCCTCGGCTACAGGCCGAGATCGGCCTCGAACGCCGAATCTTCCAAGCGGTGCTTGATGGTGGAGACGAACCGGCCCGCGTCGGCACCGTCGATGAGACGGTGATCGTAGGTGAGCGGCAGGTACACCATCGAGCGCACGCCGATGGACTCGCCACCGGCCTCGTCGGTCACCACCACCGGGCGCTTGACGATCGCGCCGGTGCCGAGCATGGCCGCCTGCGGCGGAACCAGGATCGGGGTGTCGAACAGCGCGCCCTCGCTACCGATGTTGGTGATGGTGAAGGTGCCGCCGGACAGCTCGTCGGGCTTGAGCCCACCGGTGCGCGCGCGGTTGGCGATGTCGGCGATCGCGCGGGCCAGCCCGGCCAGCGACAGGTCGCTGGCGTTGTGGATGACCGGCGAGAGCAGGCCCTGCTCGGTGTCGACCGCGATACCCAGGTGCACCGACGCGTGGTAGGTGATCTCTTTGGTGTCCTCGTTGTAGGACGCGTTCACGTTCGGGTGCACACCGAGCGCCTCGACGACGGCCTTCGCGAAGAACGGCAGGTACGTGAGGTTGACGCCCTCGCGTGCCTTGAACGAAGCCTTCGCGAGCTGACGCAGATGCGCGATCTTGGTGACGTCGGCCTCGTGGACCTGGGTCAGCTGCGCGGTGCTCTGCAGCGATTCGCGCGTCTTCGTCGCGGTGATCTGGCGAATCCGGCTGGCCTTCTGCGTGGTGCCGACGAGGGCGGCCAGCTTCGGGGCGGCGGACTGCTTGGCCGCGGGTGCGGCCGGTGCTGCGGCAGCGGCCGGAGCCGGTGCGGCGGCGGGCGCCTTCTTGGCCTCGGCGGCGGCGAGCACGTCCTGCTTGCGGATGCGGCCGCCGACACCGGAACCGGTGATGCTCGACAGGTCGACGTTGTTCTCGTCGGCCAGCTTGCGGACCAGCGGGGTCACGTACGGGGTACTGCCGTTCGACGATGCCGGGGCAGGCGCGGACGCGGCAGGCGCGGGCTTGGGCGCCGGTGCCGACTTCGGTTCCGGTGCGGGCTTCGGAGCGGGCGCCGCGGCAGCGGGCTCGGGCTTCGGAGCGGGCTCGGGTTCCGGGGCGGGCTCGGGCTCGGGTTCCGGAGCCGGTGCGGCGGCTGCGGGCTCGCCGCTACCGATCACACCCAGCTGACCACCCACATCGATGACGTCGTCTTCCTGCGCCGTGATCTCGAGCAGCGTGCCCGCGACCGGCGACGGGATCTCGGTGTCGACCTTGTCGGTGGACACCTCGAGCAGCGGCTCGTCGACGGCGACGGTGTCACCGACGGCCTTGAGCCATCGGGTGACGGTGCCCTCGGTGACCGACTCGCCCAGTTCGGGCATCTTCACGGGTGTGCCGGACGCGGCGGAGGCGGCAGGCGCGGCGGCCGGGGCGGGTGCCTCGGCAGCGGGGGCCTGCGCGGCCGGCTCGGGTTCGGGCTCGGGCGCCGGTTCGGGGGCGGCGGGTTCGGCAGCGGGCGCAGGAGCGGTGGCGGGGGTTTCGTCGGCATCGCTGATCACACCGAGTTCACCGCCGACCTCGACGATGTCGTCTTCCTGGGCCACGATCTTGGAGAGCACGCCCGCGGTCGGCGACGGGATCTCGGTGTCGACCTTGTCGGTGGAGACTTCGAGCAGTGGTTCGTCGACCTCGACCGTGTCTCCTTCCTGCTTCAGCCACCTGGTCACCGTGCCCTCGGTGACGCTCTCACCAAGGGCTGGCATCTGGACGGAGAAGGCCATGTCCTCTGACTCCTCTGAGTGTGTACCCGGCGGACATTCGTCGCGGGTCGCGGCTTTCGTCCACCCCGCCGGTCTCGGCGGAGCACCCGGGAAACGTTGGTTCTTGTTCCGGCAACCATCCTTGCACTCGCTCGCCGCCGGTGTAGCGCAGGGCGGCGATCCGGGCGAAGCTGGCACCATGGAATGTACGGCGGTGAGCAGAATTCCGCCGGAATGTAGGAGGTCGAGCCGGATGGGTTTGCTGGATCGTTTCCGCGGTGGGCGCGGTGCGAGCAGGTCAGGCGCTCGCGAGAGCGCGTCGGAGGTGAGCGCGTTGGCGGACTGGGCGCGGACGCGCCGCGGCGTCGAAGCTTTCGTCGAACCCAAAACGACTGTGACCGATGTCACAGCGGTGTTGGTGGCCGCGGACGGCGAATGGACCCGGCGCATCGTCGGGGAGAAAGGCGCGCGGCGGTTGGCAGGCGCGTTGAAGGTTCCGGTCTACGACGTCAACCGGACCGGCTATCCGCAACGCATGCGCGACTTCGATGCCCGCCGCCGCATCGAGCAGCGGCGGGCTCGCGAAGCCGAACTGGAGGAGTGACTACTGCGCGCCGATCTCCTCGATCACGGTGATCAGCGTGCGCACCGGGACGCCGGTGCCGCCCTTGCCGATGTAGCCGAACGGGCCACCGGTGTTGTAGGCCGGACCTGCGACATCGAGGTGGGCCCACTGCACACCCTCGGGGACGAAGTCCTTGAGGAACAGCGCGGCCGAGAGCATGCCGCCCCAGCGGTGCGGTGCGACATTGGCCAGGTCGGCGACCTTGGAGTTGAGGTCGGCGCGCAGCTCGGCGGGCAGCGGCA
Organism: Nocardia sp. NPDC058633; assembly: GCF_042717045.1. Classification (NCBI taxonomy): domain Bacteria; kingdom Bacillati; phylum Actinomycetota; class Actinomycetes; order Mycobacteriales; family Nocardiaceae; genus Nocardia; species Nocardia sp. NPDC058633. The sequence goes on along the minus strand of NZ_JBHXRA010000025.1, from coordinate 17,355 downwards.
TGGCCCAGCCGTTCTCGCCGACCGCACGCGAGGTCGCGGCGACGCGGTCGCGGAATTCCTCGGTGCCCATCACGCCCGGCGTGCGGGTGCCGAGGGCGACCATCTGGGCGCCGGTGAGGGTGGCGACGTCGATCAGGTAGTCGGGATCGTCCTCGACCGCGCGCACGATGGCGTCGGCCAGGATGAGCCGGCCCTCGGCGTCGGTGTTGATGACCTCGACGGTGGTGCCGCCGTACTGGGTGAGCACGTCGCCGGGGCGCTGCGCGGTAGCCGATGGCATGTTCTCGGCCATCGGCACGGTGGCGGTGACGGTGACGGGCAGGCCGAGACGCCCGGCCAGCAGCACGGTCGCGATGACCGCCGCGGCGCCCGCCATGTCGGAGGTCATGTTCTCCATGTTGGCGGCGGGCTTGATCGAGATGCCGCCGGTGTCGAAGGTGATGCCCTTGCCGACGAGCGCGATCTTCTTCGGACCGCCCGCGTAGGTGATCCGCACCAGTCGCGGCGGACGCGAGGAGCCCTGGCCGACGCCGATGATCCCGCCGTAACCGGCCGCGGCGAGCGCGTTCTCATCGAGCACCTCGACCTCGAGACCCGCGCCCTCGGCGAGGACGCGAGCCCGATCGGCGAACTCGGCCGGGTAGAGCGCACTCGGCGGGGTGTTGACGAAATCGCGGGCGGTGGCGATGGCCTCGGCCACCAGCTGGGCGCGCAGCAGTTCGAGGGTGCCGAATTCGGGTTCGGGGACGAGCAATTCGACGCGGACCACCGGACGCTCGTCCGGCTTGGGCGCACTCTTGGACTTGAAGGTGGAGAAGGTGTACGCGCCGAGGTAGAAACCTTCGGCGGCGGCACCGAGATCGATGCCGGACAGGGTGGTGGCGACGAGTTCGGTGCCGCTGAGCGCGCGTCCGGCGACACCGGCGCTGCGGCGCACCTGTTCGGCGTCGATCTTGTCGGCGGCGCCGAGGCCGACGGCGAGCACACTGGTGACGTCGGCCAGTGCCGACGGTGCGGGCACCCGGGTGAGCTCCTCGGGCTTGCCCTTGGCGCCGACCGAGCCGAGCGCGTCCAGCAGTTCCGCGCGAACCTCGGCGGTGAGCACGTCGCCGAACAGGTCGGCGGGGACGATGGCCGGTCCGTTCTCCGAGGATGTCAACCCGATCACCAGCACATCGGTGTCCGCGGCAATGGTTTCGGTGCGCGCCAATTCCGGTCCGAGTGAACGATCTGCAACAGCTGTCATTGCCCCAGGTTATTCGTTCGCTTTCGGGGCTCGCATCACGAGTCCGGGTGTGTGGCGGTGAGCCGCGCACACTCGGCGGCTCGCGCCGGTCGCGGAAATACTGGGAATTACTGGACAATACTGGTAGCTGTGGATACGCTCCGTCTCGTGACGGACTCGGCTGAGGAGCTGGAGGTGCGCATCTCCGGTTTGCGGGCCGAGGTGCGGCGCGCGGCCGCCGGTGGGGATCGGGCCGGGGCTCGGCAATTGCGTGCCGAATTGCGCAAGGCCGAGTTGGCCTGGGACGCGGCGGTTCTCGGGTCGGTTCCGGAAGAGGCCTCGGACGCGCCGGGTGTGCCGGTGCGTGAACATGTGCATCGCGCGCTGACCTTGCTGTCGGTGCCGTCTTCGCCGAAACTCGTGCTCGCCACGCATGACGCGTTCTTCTCCGGTGAACTCCTGCCCGCCCGGCTGACGAGTCTGCGCCGCGACGAGGAACGTTCCTTCCGGTCGGCGCCGTACGCGCGCCCGTACTACCTGTGCGCGGCGCTCACCACCGATCTGCTCGCTCCTGCCCGCGGCTTGATGGCGGTGAGTTCGTGGCCGCTGGAACGGCGGATGGTCGGTCCGTTGAGTCCGCGGGTGGGGCTGCTGGTCTCCGCTGTTCGCTTGGCGGAACATCTTTCGGCGCAGCCTGCGGTGCGAACGTCCGGTTTGCGCGTACTGTGGCGGCTCGCGGTGTCGATTCCCGGTATCTCCAGCGCTCCGGATTCGCTCGACCCGGCGAAGGTCATCGAGGCCGCGCGGCGTGAGCTGGCGGTGCACGAGGACGAGGACGCTCGGCAGCGCTCGATGGCCGCGCGTCGGGCGGCGGATCAGCTGGCGGATCCGGCCGCACAACTATTCGGTGTTCGGCTCGGCGTAGCCGACCGGCGACGAATCGAGGTGAAATGAGCACTCTCGCAGCACAGTTGGACGAGTTGCGCGGCGAAGCCCCCGCGACCAGGCACAATGCCCGCACTATCGCCGCGCTGACGGCTAATCCCGGATGTGCCCGCCGCGCCCTGCTCGACGCGGCGGCGGTGGACAAAACCGTGATCGCCCAATCGTTGGGCTTTCCCCCGCAATTCGGTCAGTCCCAGTTCGCGATCACCCGTGGCAATGCCTTCGAGGCGATGGTGAAGGCGAACGGCTGTGCGGAGCTGCTCGCCCTGTTGCGCGACAAACTGGGCCTCACCATTCCCGAAGTGGCCTACCACGACCTGAATTCGGTCGGGGAGAACACCGGCAACGCGGTGCGTTATCAACGTACGAGGCAATTGTTGAAGAGCACGATCGCGGCGGGCGACGGCACGCTGTTCGATCACCCCATGCTGCGACTCGATATCGCCGGTGCCACCGCCTATCTCGAACCCGATGTGGTGGCCGTGCAGGTGGACGGCAAGTTCCATGTGGTGGAGGTCAAGGCCTTCCCGGTGATCGACGGACAGGCCGATCCGGCGCAGGTGGCGGCGGCCGCGCGTCAGTCGGCGGTGTACGTGATCGCCTTGCGCGAATTGATGGCCGAGATCGGTGAGTCACCGGAGATCGTGTCGCACAATGTGATTCTGGTGTGCGCGAAGGACTTCTCGAACAGGCCGACCGCCGAATTGGTGGATCTGCGCAAACAACTCGCCGTGGTGTCGCGCCAATTGACCAGGCTCACCGCGATTCCCGACCTGCTCGACCTGTTGCCGCCCGAGGCCACCTTCGCGCCGGGGGAGAACCTCGAGAAGACGATCGCCGCCATCCCGGCGCGCTACGCGCCCGAGTGCATGTCGAGTTGTGAGCTCGCCTTCGCCTGTCGCGACGAGGCCCGTACCTGCGGTTCGGTGGACGCGCTCGGTCGTGGGGTGTGCGATGTGGTCGGTGGTATCGACAACATCCACACTGTTCTCGGCTTGGCCGACGGGACACTGGAGCCAGGCCCCGAGCACGCCGACATCACCGCCATGCTGCGGACCGCCCATCGGCTGCGCTGGGAGATCGCCGGATGAGCGTGCTGGCGGCCCTGGCCAAGGCCGAGGCCGTGCGGGCGGGTCGCGCGCAGGCGACCGCGGCGGTGCGCCACATTCATCTCGCCGAGCGGCCGCTGGTCGCAGTCCCGTTGCGGCTGGCGGGGGAGGCGGCGGCGCCGGTGGCGATCATGATCGGCACTTCGCTCGGGGACCAGAACGTCCTGACCGTGCCGCAGCCTCGCGACCGCGTGCTGCGCCTGCGGTTCATCGAGCAACTGGCTGATGTTGTGCTGCCCTATCTTTCGACATTTCTCGTCGAGACCGAGGAGCTCACCAGCAAAGCGGGTGAGACCTACACGCGCTGTCTCGACGCGCCACAGGTGTGGACACCCAATCCCGGCGGCGTGAACTTCCTGAAACTGCTGGGACGGTCGGTGCGGTTCCACCGCGTCGACGGCGACAATCCGGTGCCGGAGTCGATTCCGTTGCTCGGGCGGTGGCTCACCTGGTTCGGTGATCGGGCCGAACATCCCGGGTCGGCGGTGTTGCCCGCGATGACGGCGGCGCTGTCGGCGCACTGGGCATCGGGTCAGTCCACTCTCGAAGACGGCAACCTCGCGGCGCTGCTCGGGTGGATCGATCCGCCGCCCGGGCTGACCGGCGCGGAAGCGGCTGCCCTGGCGGAGGATCCGCTGCTGTCGCCGCCCGCCGGCCCGGCCACCGATCCCGGATTCGACAACGAAGAACTCGCGCCGTTGATCGCCGCCTACAACGCCGCGCTCGACGAGTCCGCGCGATCTGTCGCGGCCGAACGACTCGAGCGTTCGCTGCGTGCCCAGCTCGAACCCACCTGGCGACTGATGTGGCGCTCGATCGATCTGCTGAGCGCGCTGCCGGAAGGGGCCAGCGTCGAGAATCGGTGGACCGATGATCGCGGTGCGTTCTCCCGCTTCGCCGCCGATGTGATGGAGGGGATTCCGCAGGCCCGCCGCGATTCCGCGGTGCCCGCGGTGCGCAGGCTGCTGGAACGTGAACGGGCTTCGGAAGCGCTGCAGGCCCAGTGTGCTTTCGACGATCCGCTGCGCATGCTCGAACATCGGGTGAGTGGCGCAGCATTCCGTGGCACCGTCGTGCACAGTGAACCGGAGCGCCTCGACCGTTCGGGGTCGCGCCCGAAACTGCGCCCGCACATCCACATTCGCACCACCGATCCGTTCATCGCGGTGGTCGGCGAGGAACTGACGTGCGTCGAACGACCGAAGCAGATCGGGCTGGTTGTCGACATCGACGGTGACAACATGGTTCTGGAACTGTCCGGTGGCATGGGTCGCAAACTCATCGCTGAGCCCGGAAGCGTTCCGGAGGAAGGTGATGACCTCGGTTTCGCTCGCTTCAGACCGACGCCGTTCAACGGGATGCTGAATCTGCCCGCGCGCGAGGAGACTCCGTGGACCCACGGCGGTCCGCCACCGGAATGGACGCCGCCCAGCGACGATGAGGGAGAAGAACTCCAGTGACCACTCCGGACGAGGCCGTCGCGGGAATTCTCACCGACCTGCGCGAGGAGAGCCATCGCGCGATCGTGGTCGACTCCCCGCCTGGAGCGGGCAAGTCCACGCTCGTCGTGCGCGCGGCCCGCCAGCTCGCCGAGGACGGCGACCAGCGGATGATCGTCGCCCAGACCAACGAGCAGGTCGACGACCTCATCGACCGCTTGGCCCTCGCCGACCCCGAGCTGCGGATCGGGCGGCTGTCCAGCGCCGCCTACGTGGTGAGCGACCGTGTCGACCGGCACGGCAACGTGCGGGTCGCCAAGCAGCCGGGCGACCTGGTCGACCGCACCATCGTCATCGGTACCGCGGCCAAGTGGGCCACCATCACCGAGGGCAGCTGGTCGCACGCCATCATCGACGAGGCGTATCAGATGCGCTCGGACATGTTGTTGCGCATCGCGAATCGGTTCGATCGCGGGCTGTTCGTGGGCGACCCGGGGCAGCTCGATCCGTTCGCGACCGTCGAAACCGCGCGCTGGGCCGGCCTCACCTGGGATCCGACGATGAGTGCCGTCAGCGTGATGCTCGCCAACAACGACAACATCCCCACCCACCGGTTACCCGTGTCCTGGCGGCTGCCCGCCACCGCGGCGCCAGTGGTGTCGAAGGCGTTCTACCCCTTCACCGAATTCCAGTCCGGCACCGGATTCGGCGACCGGCGCATGGAATTCACGACGCGGGGCATGGGCGGGCCGGTCGACACGGTGCTGGAGGAGGCGGCCGAATCGGGGTGGGGCTGGTACGAATTGCCCGCCCGGCACACCTTGCGCACCGACCGTGCGGCCGTCGCGGCGATCGCGGCGATCGCCGCGCGCCTGGTCGAACGCGGCGCCACCGCGCACTCGGAGTCCGGCAGCCATCCGGTGACCACCGACCGGGTCGCGATCGGCACCGCCCACCGCGACCAGGCCGACGCCATCCGCACCGCGCTGCGTGGCACCTGCGCCGAACCCGTCACCGTCGACACCGCCAACCGGCTCCAAGGGCGCGAGTACGACGTCACCCTCGTGCTGCACCCCCTGTCGGGGCGCCGCGACGCCAGCGCCTTCCACCTAGAGGCGGGCCGACTGTGCGTGCTGGCCTCCCGGCACCGCCACGCCTGCATCCTCGTCGGTCGGGCGGGCATCCCCGAACTCCTCGACGCGCACCCTTCCGCCGACCCGGTCCATCTCGGGGTCCCGGTGAAGTTCCCCGACGGCTGGGAAGCGAATCAGGCTGTCCTGAGCCATCTGTCGAAACATCGCGTGCGCGCCGAGCACTGAGCGATCGCGGGCACGCTCCTAGGTCAGCCGCGCGGCCAGCCGCTTCGCGTTCATGTAGCCGATGGCTTCGATGGTGACCATCGGGTTCACGCCGGGGGCGGAAGGGAACGTGGACCCGTCGGCGACCACGATGTTGGGAACGTCCCAGGTGGCGCCGTCGGGGTCGGCGGCCGAGACGTCGGCGGAGCCGCCCATGCGGGCCGAGCCCATGATGTGCAACGCGCCCATCGAGCAGCGGCCGGGGCCGTAGCCCGCCGACCTGGCGGCGGCGTCGAAAGCGGCGAGTGAGCCGTGGGTGCCGGGTTCGAAGCAGACGCCTGCCTGGTGCCCGGAGTAGATCCGTTGCGCACCCGCGGCTTCCAGGATGGAGGCGGCGCCGACGATGCCGGTGTGCAGGTGCTCGGCGTCGTAGTCGGAGAGCCGGTACCTCACCACCGGTTCGCCGGACTTGTCGATCGAGACGGTGCCGGGGTCACGGTCACGGGTGATGATGCCGATGGAGGTAGTCCGGGCGAAATCGAGCATGGCGGCGCGATGTGCCGCCGCGCCGCGCCAGCTCATGAAGCCCGTGGCCAGGCCGGGGTGAACCGGACCGGTCTCGTAGATCACGCCGTAGCCGTTGCCGTCGAGATTCGCGTGCTGCCTGCTGATGCGCGCCTGCAACGCGCCTTCCCACGGGCGCACCTCGTCTTCGAACACGCCGAAGACCGCGGCGGCCGGATGCAGGCGCAGGTGCTGTCCGATGTTCTTGTTGCCCAAGCCGGATCGTCGCAGCAGCGCCGGTGTCTGGATCGCGCCCGCGGCCACCACGACCGCCTTGGCACGCACCGTGATCTCCACGCCCGTGGCGGTGAGCGCAGAAACCGATTCGGCTCGACCCGCTGTGACGGTGATCGCGCGGACATCGGCATCGACCACCAGGCGGGCGCCGTGCTCGGCCGCGTCGGCGAGCCAGGTCTTGGTCGCCGATTGCTTGGCGCCGAGGCGGCATCCATAACCGCAACGCCCACATTCGATCGCGGCGTCACAGGCATCGCTGACGTTGCGCGGCAGCGTGTCCACGTCCCAACCGAGCGCCCGCGCGCCGCGTTCGAGAATGCCGTCGCGCGCCGAGAGCGGCGATCTGCGGTCGGTGACGCCGATCCGCTGGTGCACCGCGGCCAGCGCGTCGCCGAACTCGTCCTCGGCGAACTGCGCGACGCCGGTTTCGGCCCATTCGGCGCGGATCGAGTCGGGTGTGGGCAGCGAGGTGCTCCAGTTGACCACGGTGCCGCCGCCGAGACAGGTGCCCGCGACGAGGGTGATCTGACCCTCCGCCGATGCGGCGGGACCCGGTGCGTACAGGCTGGTCAGGGCGTCGAGTTCGCCGGTGCCGAAATCCTGGTCGTCGTAGTGGTCACCGCGCTCCAGCACGATCACGTCGAGACCGGATTCGGCCAGCACCGCCGCCGCGGCGCCGCCACCGGCGCCGGAGCCGACCACCACGACATCACAGTCGAGCGCGGTGGACTCGGTGAACCGCAGCGGCGACAGCGATGGCTTCGGGGCGGTCTCGAGGCGGCCGACCGGCGCCGGGTAGCCGATTTCCTTCCACAGCGGATTCGTCCCGGTGGGACCGGGGCTCACGTTGTAGGCGAGCAGTGACGCCTGCTTGAGCGCCTGGAAGATCGCCCGGACCGGCGCGAGGCCGGAATCGCCGAGGCGCAGCAGAGCGGCCTCGCGCCGCTGCTGGGAAAGCGTGGAGAACCGGCGCAAGCCGCTGCCTGTGAGCAGGCCGAAGGCGCGAGAATCCCACAGCCCCAACAGCGTTGCGAGCTGCTTGTGGTCGGCCTCACGAGGATTGCGGCCCAGGATCCGGAAGATCGTATCGACCGCGCCGATCTCGGTGGCCGCGGGCAATCCGAGGCTGTCGCCGGGGAGAAACGTATCGCAGATCATTCCCAGCGCGGCCCGCTGTTCGGCTGTCGGTTCCATGCGGAAAGCCCCCCTTGTCACTCTGGGGTGAGTTCTATCACGGGACACGCGACCGCGCTGGGGGTCAACAGGTTTCGGGCCGGGCAGCAACGCCCGGACCCGTCGGGATCAGTCGGCGGTACCGAGAGTGAACTGGATCGTCTTGAGCGACGGCGTCGACAGGTCGACATCGGCCTTGGTGACCGACTGCGCCGCCGAGTCACTGCGATACGCGGTGAGCTGGTAACGGCCGGGTTGCAACCCGCGGAAACTCACCTGGCCGTTGGCCCCGGTGGACATGTGCCGGTGAATATTGTCGCCACACGCGTCGATGCCGGTGAGGACGATCTTGCCGCCCGCGATCGGCCTGCGATCCTTCGCGGTGATCAGCACGGCGTCGATCTGCCCCGCCGCCGCCGGGGTGGCCGCACGGACTCCCCGGTCGTTCTGTCGCGCCTGTCGTCGCTGTTCGCAGGGCGCCGCGTCCTGCGCGATCGAGTCGTCGGCGCCGGGGTGCGCCCCCGCGCTGCCCACCACCACCGCCCCCATCAGAGCTGTTGTCGCCAATCCGATCGCCAAACACTGGGAAATGACAAACCGTGGCATCGCGCCGTCTTCCTCCTGCTTCCTCACCGGACATGAAAGTGCACGTGGACGTTGCTGTGGTAGCGCTCGGGCGGCAACAATACTGACGGGAATTCCGTCGCCGAAACCGGTGTTCCATAGAGGCGGTTCTGGTCGATTCGTGCGACCGTTGAGCCCTCGTGAAGGAGGACGTATGAGTGAGACTCGTAAGGCGATTCTGGCCGGTGGATGCTTCTGGGGCATGCAGGATCTGATCCGTCGTCAGCCCGGCGTGCTGGCCACCAGAGTCGGCTACACCGGCGGGACCAACGACAATCCGACCTACCGCAATCATCCGGGCCACGCCGAGGCCGTCGAGATCGAATACGACCCGGCGCAGACCGATTACCGCGCGCTGCTCGAGTTCCTGTTCCAGATCCACGACCCGACCACCAAGGACCGGCAGGGCAACGATCTCGGTGACAGTTACCGTTCCGCGATCTTCTATCTCGACGACGATCAGCGCCGAATCGCGCTCGACACCATCGCCGATGTCGACGCCTCCGGGCTGTGGCCGGGCAAGGTCGTCACCGAGGTGACCCCGGCGAGCGCGTTCTGGGACGCCGAACCCGAGCACCAGGACTACCTGATCCGCTACCCCGACGGCTACACCTGCCACTTTCCTCGACCCGGCTGGAAACTCCCGAAGCGCGAGAACACCGACAAGTAGCGTTTTCCATATGTCATGATCGGCAGTGTCGGCGTGACCGTGACGTCGGATCGGAGTACTCATATGAGCGGCATCGGCCGTCTCGAACGATGAGGGGAAGCGATTCGGATGACATATGGACAGCAGCAGCCCGGCTATCCGCCGGTGGGACCGGCGCTCAGCGTCGGCGACGCCATCGGGTACGGGTGGACGAAATTCAAAGACAATGCGCTGGTGTGGATCGGGATGGTGGTCATCTCGTTCCTGATCCAGGCGGCGATCAACTTCTTGTTCGGTCTCGGTAACACCACCGAGACCGATGCCGACGGTGGGATCAGTTTCGGGTTCGGCCTGTGGCAGATCATCGGCACCATCGTGAGCACGATTGTCGGATATCTGATCTCGGCGGCATTCGTCCGTGGCGCGCTGCACGAAACCGATGGGCGCAAGCCGGGATTCGGTTCGTTCTTCCAGTTCACGAATGTGGGCGCGGTGATCGTGGCCGGCCTGCTCGTGGGTTTGGCGACCGGCATCGGCGTTCTGCTGTGCATTCTGCCGGGTCTGGTCATCGCGTTCTTCACCTGGTGGACAATGCAGTTCGTGATCGACCGCGATCAAGACGCGGTCACCGCGATCAAGTCGAGTTTCTCGGCGATCTCCAGCAACGCGGGCCCACTGTTGCTGTTGGCGCTGGCGCTGTTCGGTATCAATCTCGTGGGTGCGTTGCTCTGCGGTCTCGGCCTGCTCGTCACCATTCCGTTGACGATCATCGCCTCGACCTATGCCTACCGGGTTGTCACCGGTGGGCCGGTCGCGGGCGCGGCGGCGACTCCTGAGCCGGGCTACCCGCAGCAGTACGGCGGGCCCGCGGGCGGATTCGGTGGGCAGCCGGGTTACGGCGGTCCGGAAGGTGGCCAGGGTTATGGCGGACCCGGCTACGGCGGTCCCCAAGGTGGCCAGGGTTACGGCGGGCCGGGTTACGGTGGCCCCGAAGGTGGCCAGGGTTACGGCGGACCGGGATACGGCGGCCCCGCTGGTGGACCCGGTTACGGCGGCCCCGGCGCTGGTGGTCCGGGCTCCGGTGGTCCCGGCTACCCCGACGGTCCTGATCTGGGCAAGCCCGGTGATCAGGGCTGGGGGCCCGAAGGCAACCGCTGAGGATCGACCCCGAGGGGCGTGCGATGGTCGTCCATCGCACGCCCCTCGTGCTGTTCACTCGCAGCCGATGCCGTTCCCGTCACGGTCGAGGCCGTAGTCGTCGGGTCCGATCACCTGCACGCGGCCGGTGTAGACGGGGCCGTTGCCGCTGCCGCCCTCGCAGTCCACGTCGCTGACGATGGGTAGGCAGGGGGTGTAGGAGTCGTGGCAGTTCGAGGGCTGCGCTCCCGCCACGGTCGGCGTGGCGATCGCGAAGGCGAAGGCCGCGACGGCAGCGGAACCGAGGGTTACGACGTATTTCATTGTGCTCCATTCAATTGTACAGCGGCGCACAGTGTTTCATGGGTGGGTGATTTGTCGGAAGTTCGCTTGTCGGTACCTGCCGGTAGCATCGGGGTCTCGAAACTAGGGGGAGTGATGTGGGGGAAGTGGCGGGCTCGGTCGTGGTGGGTGCGTGGCGTGGTGATCGCGCTCGTCTCGGTGGTGGTGGTGTCGCTGCCGGTGGCGGGGGTGGTGACGGCATTGCTGGTGTACAACATCGGCGATCAGGCCGAACAGGCGCGGACCCGGGGTAAGGACGCGGTCTGGCTCGGGCACGCCTGGGTGGACGGGCGCAAGACCGACGCCGACATCGACGGGCTCGCGACCCTGCTGGCAGGTACCGGAGTTCGGGATCTGTACGTGCACACCGGACCGTTGGAGCACGACGGAAGCCTGCGCGACGATCTGGCACCACGCGCGCAATGGTTCGTCGACGCGGTGCACGCGCGATTACCGGGAATTCGGGTGCAGTCCTGGCTGGGCGACGTCGTGCAGCCCGAATTCGATGGGCTGGACGTGGAATCGGCGGTCTCGCGTGAGCGGGTGGTGGCCTCGGCACGCCGGGTGCTCGCCTACGGATTCGACGGCGTGCACTACGACCTCGAACCCGTCCGCTCGGGATCGCCGGGCTTCCTCGCGCTGCTCGAGGCGACGCGGACCGTGACATCGGCGGCCCACGTGCCACTGTCGGTGTCGGCCCCGGTGATCGATCCGCTACCGGGACTGCATTCGGTGGGGTTGGCGGTCGCCGACCACGGGAAGTGGTGGAGTCAGGCCTATTTCGCCGAGGTGGCACGTCGGGCCGACCAGGTGGCCGTGATGTCGTACGACACGGCGATGCCGACGCGAGCGCTGTACAGCGGGTATGTGGCACAGCAGACCGAGCTGGCCGCCGAAGTGACGCCTACGGGGGTCGACCTGCTGATTGGAGCCCCCGCGTTCTGGGCCGACGACCCGGGCCATCACGGGGCCGCCGAGACCGTCGCCGCGGCGGTGCGGGGGATCCGTCTCGGTCTGACTCGCACCGAGGTGAACCGGGCGAATTTCGGTGTGGCGATGTACGTGGATTTCGCTGCCACACCGCGGGATTGGGCCGACTATCGCAGAGATTGGTGTCGAGCGGCCGACTGAATTCGGCGGCCGTACTACCGCGGGGGTGATTCGACGGTGTTCGCGCAGGTGCGGGTGAGCCACGGGTGGTCGGGGTAGAGCTGGGTCAGCCAGGAGTTCAGACGAGCCAGTCGCTGGTCGGGGAGCAGCGGGAGCACGCGCCGGAAGTCGGCATCGTCCTTGGGGCGGTGGGCTTTTGCCTTGAACAGCAGCACGACCTCGGGAATCAGATAGGGGATGCCGGTGGGGGTGGTGCGGATGAGTTCGGCGTACGGGAGAGTGATGGTGGGGTCGCGGCGGCAGATCCAGGTATCGCCGTCGTGCGGCTCGCGGAAGACGTCGAGATGGAAGGCGCCGGTGAAGGGGTCGCGTAGCCACGTCTGGTGGAGGTCGGGTCGGGTCGCGGCCGCGGGATAGGGCCAGAGCTGCCCGCTGCCGACGACGTCCCATTCGTACTCGGGGAAAGCCGCGGCGATGAGGGGGAAATCTGCTCGCGGGACCGTGATCTCGATGTCGTCGTGGGCCCGGGAGACGGCGCCCGCGAACAGATCGAGAGCCCAGCCGCCCGCGATGCCCCACGGGGTGGGGCAGGCGGCGAGCCGGGCGGCGACCACGCTCGGGGTCCATGGGTCCCAGCGCCGGGCGGCCTCGGTGTCGGTGATCGGACGTCCCCCGTCCGGCGAGCTCATCCATCCATCCTCGGCACCGGTGGTGCGGGGCGCAAGGGTGTTGTGGGCGATGGTGATCGAGACGAGACGGCTTTGTGAGTCAGCGGCGGCGGTCAGTGAGCCAGGCGAGCGGGCGGCGGTGGTGCGGGCGGGGTCGGTCCTCCCAGCGGGGATTGTCCTCGTTGCGGCGGTAGACCGGGATCCGCCCCGCGACGGAGAAGCGCAAAGTGGTGGCGATGCCGACCACTTCGCCGTCGGCGGCGACGGCGACCGGGGTTTTCGAGGTGATGGTGAGCTCCTGCATCTGGCGTTCGCCGTATACGCGACTGTGGCCGATGGCGGCGAGCATCAGGGCGATGACGGCGCGGGTGCGGGAGAAACGGACATCGGCGCGCAGCCAACGGACGTCGAGCAGGCCCTCGTCGAGGCGGGAGCGGAAGGCGGGCACGGCGCCGTGCGGATGGTAGGGGCCGTTGCCGATAAACAGGAACCACATGTCGTGCCAGCGGTCGTCGAGGCGGATGTGGATCGGCTCCGCTCTGCGCAGGGTGACGACGAGAGCGGCGGCGAACGCGGGCCATTTGCCCCAGCGGTCCTCCCACTTCTCGCGCAGGCGCACCAGTTCCGGATAGGCGCCGATGCTGGCGGTGTTGATCAGGTGGTGGGTGTACGGGCCGTCGGGGGTTTCGAAGTCGACCGCGGCGATGTTGACTTCGACGGCTTCGCCCGCGCCGGTGGCGTCGGCGACCTCGCGCAGGTCGTAGACGCCGAGGTCGCGCGCGAAGTGGTTCAGGGTGCCCGCGGGGATGACGACCAAGGGCAGGTTGTTGCGGATCGCGATGGCGGCCGCCGCGGCGATGGTGCCGTCGCCGCCCGCCGCGCCGACCGCGAGGATCGAGGCGCGATCGTCGGCCGTGCCCGCCGTGTCGGCGCGCTCGTCGGACGGTCGATCCGAGGCGGTGTCGCCGACAGCGTCGTCGAGGGCTTCCTGCAACAGTTCGACCGCGTCACGGCCGGGTTCGGTGCGCACCAGTGTCGCCGCGGGCAGTGCCTCGGCGATATCGGTGGTGGGGTCGTAGTTGGAGTCGCCCGAGCGCGGATTCACCAGCAGCAGAAGGCCTTTGCCGTCGGCGAGAATCGGGGCGCCGTGCACGACGTGCGCGTCGGCCTCGTCGGATTCGCGGATCGGCCACCAGCGGCGGGTGGTCAGCGCGATCGCGGTGCCCACGCCCGCGCCGACCAGCACGTCGGAGGGCCAGTGCGCGCCGGTGTGGATGCGCGAATAGGCGACCGCGGCGGCCACCGGCGCCACGGCGAGTGCGGTACGCGGGCTCTCCAGGGCCACGGCCGTGGCGAAGGCGGCGGCGTTGGCGCTGTGGCCGGACGGGAACGACGACGACACCGGGGCGGCGACGAGTCGACGGCCCAGCGGCATCAGTTCGGCCGGTGGCCGTCGACGCGGGATCAGCGTCTTGAGTACGAGGTTGACGACGAAACTGCTGCCGCTCAGCGCGATGACGCCGCGCAGGGCAGCCCGTCGGGGCGGACCGGGCTTCACCGCGAGCGCCGCCGCCACCGCCAGCCACAGCCCGCCGGTGTTGGCCGATCGGGTCAACCGCAGCATGCCGCGGTCGACCGCTGTTTCCGGAATACGCGACACCGCGCGGCTCATCGCGTCGTCCATCCGGGCGACATGACTGAACCGGGCTCGGGGCAACTCACTCACAGTAGGAACCCTACAGCCGTTGGGCATCAGACTCTTTGGACTCCAACAGCGCCACCCCTGCACCCCTCGATGGCAAGGGTGGAGCGCCGTCGGCGGAGAGCGTTCCTACTACGCCGGGATCGAGGGCGGGTTGCAGTCGGCGGTGGGCGGAATCCCCTGGAGCGCTTAGAGGAGGCAGCCGATGTCGATCGAGGAGGAACCCGAACCGCCGCTGCCGGTCTCGGCCTGCGCGACAGGTGTGGCGACGAACAAGGAAGCGGCGACCAACACGGTGCCCGCGGCGATTCTGCGAACGATCATGCCGTCGATCCTCGCACCGAATCGGGAAAAACGAACCCTGCGGACGCCCCCCAATTGCAGGGGCACGGTGCCGATTCGCCGGCCGGTACGGGACCGATAAACTCGTCCCATGACCGACACCGCGCTGCTCGAGGGCCCCATCCACGCTGTTCATGTCGAACTCGGCGCCACCTTCGCTCCGTTCGGTGGGTGGGAGATGCCGGTGCAGTACGCGGGCACGGTCGGCGAGCACACCGCGGTCCGCACCACGGTCGGGCTCTTCGATGTGAGCCACCTCGGCAAGGCGACGGTCGCGGGCCCGGGGGCCGCGGCGTTCGTGAACTCGGCACTGACCAACGACCTGGGTCGGATCCGGCCGGGCAAGGCGCAGTACACGCTGTGCTGTGCCGAAGACGGCGGCGTGATCGACGACCTGATCGCCTACTACGTCAGCGACGACGAGGTGTTCCTCGTGCCGAACGCGGCCAACACCGCCGCGGTGGTCGCCGAGCTGCGCGAAGTGGCGCCCGCGGGGATCACCGTCACCGACCAGCACCGCGACTACGCGGTGTTCGCGGTGCAGGGGCCCAAGGCCACCGAGGTGCTGACCGCGCTCGGGCTGCCCACCGAGATGGAATACATGGCCTACGCCGACGCCGAATGGAAGGGCCGCCCGGTGCGGGTGTGCCGGACCGGCTACACCGGCGAGCACGGCTACGAGTTGCTGCCCACCTGGGACGCCGCGGAGCCGGTGTTCCGCGCGCTGATCGCGCAGGTCGAGGCGGCAGGCGGACAGGCGGCCGGGCTCGGCGCGCGCGACACCCTGCGCACCGAGATGGGCTACCCGCTGCACGGACACGAACTGTCCCTCGACATCACCCCCAACCAGGCCCGCACCGGCTGGGCCGTCGGCTGGAAGAAGCCGCGGTTCTGGGGCAAGGCCGCGCTCGAGCAGGAGAAGTCCGACGGCCCGCGGCGCGCCCTGATGGGGCTCAAAGCCTTGGATCGTGGCGTGCTGCGGCAGGGCCAGACCGTGCTGCGCGACGGCGAGCCGGTCGGCGAGACCACCTCGGGGACGTTCTCCCCCTCGCTGAAGGTCGGCATCGCACTGGCGCTGCTCGACACCGACGCGAAGCTGGAACCCGGCGACGAGGTGGAAGTCGACGTACGCGGGCGCAAGCTGCGCGCGACGGTGGTCAAGCCGCCCTTCGTCGACACCAGGACGAAGTAGTACCCCACGCTGAGTAAGTTCCCCACAGCGGAGACAACTCCCGGCAGTGGGGCGAGACAGTACGAAATCGGCCCGGATAGGATCGCATCATGACAGTCGCTGCACAGTTCACTCGTACCCCGCATCCCGCGCCCACCCCGGCGCAGCGGCGGGAAGAGGTACTGGCGGCCCCCGGTTTCGGACGGTTCTTCACCGATCACATGGTGTCGATCGATTTCGCCGACGGCCAGTGGGGCAATGCGCGCGTCGAACCCTACGGTCCGCTCTCGATGGATCCGGCGACGATGGTGTTCCACTACGGCCAGGCGATCTTCGAAGGACTCAAGGCCTACCGTCAGCCCGGCGGGGAAATCGCGACCTTCCGGATCGACGCCAACGCCGCCCGGTTCCGCCGGTCGGCCGCGCGTATGGCGATGGCGGAACTGCCGGAGGAACTGTTCATCGAATCTGTGCGACAGCTGCTCGACGTCGACGCCGATTGGGTGCCCGCCGCCGGTGGCGAGGATTCGCTGTACCTACGGCCGTTCATGTTCTCCACCGAGGCGGGCCTGGGCGTGAAGCCCGCCTCGGCCTACAAGTACCTGCTGCTCGCCTCACCCGCCGGCGCCTACTTCCCGCGCGGGGTGAAGCCGGTGCGGGTGTGGTTGTCGACCGAATACGTGCGCGCCGCCCCCGGCGGTACCGGTGAAGCGAAAGTGGCGGGCAACTACGCCTCGTCGCTGCTCGCGCAGGCGCAGGCCACCGACGAGGGCTGTGACCAGGTCGTCTGGCTGGATGCCTGCGAGCGCAGCTACGTCGAGGAGATGGGCACCAACAACCTGTTCTTCGTTTTCGGTGCCGGCTCCGAGGCTCGGCTGGTGACTCCCGAGTTGTCCGGTTCGCTGCTGCCCGGTATCACTCGTGACTCGTTGCTCACGCTGGCCGCCGACTCCGGTTACCCGGTGCAGGAGCGCAAGATCTCGGTGGAGGAATGGCGCAAGGGAGCCGAATCCGGGGAGATCACCGAGGTTTTCGCCTGTGGGACCGCTGCGGTGATCACGCCGGTCGGCTGGGTGAAGTCGGCTGAAGGCGAGTTCGCTATCGGGGGTGGGGAGCCTGGTGAGGTGACCATGGCGCTGCGCGATACGTTGACCGGGATTCAGCGGGGGACTTTCGCTGATACGCATGGGTGGATGCGCGCGTTGTAGGGCAGGGGCTACGGGGTGCTCGGGGTGGCTGGGTGCTCGAGTCTTTGGGGTATTGGCCGTCTGGTGAGGCGATGCTGCGCGGCTGCTCGGTGCGGTAGTGGCGTGCGGGCTGGGTAAAGCGGCGGTGTGCGGGCTGCCGGGTGGACCAACGGTGTGGGGGATTGCCCGGGTGAGGCAGTGGTGTGGGGGGATTGCGCGGTTGAGGCAGTGGTGTGGGGGGATTGCGCGGTTGAGACAGTGGCGTGGGGGGATTGCGCGGTTGAGACAGTGGCGTGGGGGATTGCCCGGGGTTGGTAGTCCCAAGCAGGTTTGACGCTGTGTTTTTGGAGCGCTGGCGCGCTCGAGTTCGCGGCCCTGAGGGGCCGCCGGTCAGGCGCCGTTGCTTGCTCCTTCGTCGCGTACGCAACGGCGC
>NZ_JBHXRA010000024.1:53742-82280 GCF_042717045.1 Nocardia sp. NPDC058633 | reverse complement strand
AGAGACGCGTTCCTTAGACAGCTCGCATCTCACTCGGAGGTCTTCGCCCTGTCAGCTCGCCACGCCGTCACCAACCTCTGTGGTCAACACACCTAGGGAGCGGCGGCCACGAAGTGGCCGGTCCGCGGCCGGGTCGCCGGTCAGGCGCCGGTGCGTAGGCGACGAAGGAGCAAGCAACGGTGGCTGACCGGCGGCCCCTCGGGGCCGCGGACACGCGCGCGCCAGCGCGCCAACAAACACAGCCCCCAACCTGCCTGGGACCACCGATCTCAGGTAATCCCTTCTTTCCTGGACTACCGAACCCAGGTCAATCGATACGACCCAGTATCAGCTCGCCGGGTTTCCACTCGGAGCTGGATTCGATGGCGATCGCGCCCGTGAGCGCGGCCGAAGCTCCCGCGAATGCCGCCGGGGTGTCGGTGTGGAGGGTGAGCAGCGGCTGCCCTTCCACCACCGAATCACCGGGTTTCGCATGCATCTCGATGCCCGCCCCCGCCTGCACCGTCTCCCCCTGACGCGCACGCCCCGCGCCGAGCCGCCAAGCAGCAACCCCCACTCCCATCGCATCGAGGCGGGTGAGCACTCCACTCGATTCGGCCCGCACGATCTCGGTGTGCCGGGCAACGGGCAGCGGCGCGTCCGGGTCCCCGCCCTGCGCCTGGATCATCGTGCGCCAGTGGTCCATGGCCCGACCGTCGGCGAGCGCATCGGCGGGGTCGACGTGCAGCCCGGCCTGCGCGACCATCTCGCGGGCGAGCGTCAACGTCAGCTCGACCACGTCGGCCGGTCCCCCACCAGCGAGAACCTCCACCGACTCGGCGACTTCCAGCGCATTGCCCGCGGTTCGCCCGAGCGGGGTGTCCATCGCGGTGAGCAACGCGACCGTGTTCACCCCCGCGTCGCGGCCGAGTTCGACCATCGCGGTGGCGAGTTCGCGCGCCCCGTCGAGGGTCTTGAGGAAGGCACCCGTGCCGACCTTCACATCGAGGACCAGCGCCGCCGTGCCTTCGGCGATCTTCTTGCTCATGATCGAACTGGCGATCAGCGGGATCGATTCGACCGTGCCGGTCACGTCGCGCAGCGCGTAGAGCCGCTTGTCGGCGGGGGCGAGGTCGGCACCGGCGGCGCAGATCACCGCACCGATCGCCGGATCGGCCAGGATCTCGCGCATCCGGGCGACGGTCACGTCGGCCTGCCAGCCGGGGATCGACTCGAGCTTGTCCAGCGTCCCGCCGGTGTGCCCGAGTCCGCGCCCGGACAACTGCGGCACCGCGGCACCGCAGGCCGCGACCAGCGGGGCCAGTGGCAGCGTGATCTTGTCGCCGACGCCGCCGGTCGAATGTTTGTCGACGGTCGGGCGCGCCAGATCGGTGAAGTCCATCCGGCTGCCCGAGCTGATCATCGCCGCCGTCCACCGCGCGGTCTCGCGCCGGGTCATCCCGCGCCAGAGGACCGCCATGGCCAACGCCGACATCTGCTCATCGGCCACGATCCCCCGGGTGAACCCGTCGACCACCCAGTCGATCTGCGCGTCCGAGAGCTCTCCGCCGTCACGCTTTGTGGTGATGACCGACACCGCGCTGTGGTCGCCACCGCGCGAATTCGGGCCGGACTCGTGCGTGTGCGGATCCGCGTCGGCGGCCGACGGCAGGTGGGTGGAGCGTTCGTTCGTTCCCGACGAGTTACCCATGTGCCCACTAAATCAGCGGTTACCCGGCTTCGCCAGCCCGACCGGCCGCCAGATCATCCGGGCCGAAAGCGTAGGGCAGCAACTCGGCGAGAGGTTTCGGGCCGTCGGCGTGAGCCACCAGCAGTTCGCCCCCGCCGTGCTCGAACAGCAGCTGCCGACACCGCCCACACGGCATCAGGATTTCGCCGCGGGAATCGGTCACGGCGACCGCGATGAGACGCCCGCCACCCGACGTGAATAAGTTACCGACGAGTACACATTCAGCACACAGGGTTAACCCATATGAGACATTTTCCACATTGCATCCGCTCACAATTCGACCATCCGCAGTGAGAGCAGCGGCGCCGACGGGGAAACCCGAGTACGGGGCATACGCCGCCCCCATAGCCCGAATTGCCATGTCATGCAACGTATTCCAGTCGATTTCAGGCACCGAGAACCTCCAGCCGATCCCGCCGAACACCGGGAAACAGGGGCCGAAAAGCCAGTATCCGGCATCGGGAAAGGTAAACCTAACTCGCCTGTTTTACGCGCAACGCACGGCACGCCGAATTAGTTCCGCGAAACAGAGGGGATTAGAGTTCATCGAAGATCGGTTCAGGTTCCCGGCGGCGGGCCAGCGCTCGAGAATACAGCGCAGCCACCTGGGCATTTGCCTCTCCACGCATGCCGGCGTCGGATCTGTGACCGGGTCCATCAACGACGTTGGAGGCACCGCACTCTATGACCACGATAGAAGCTCCGGCTCCGGCCCAGCCGAAGCGGAAGACGCTGTACCGCGGCGACCCCGGCATGTGGTCCTGGGCGCTGCACCGGATCACCGGTGTCACGCTGTTCTTCTTCCTCTTCGCGCATGTGTTGGACACGGCACTGGTCCGGGTCAACCCGGACACCTACGACCAGGCGATCGAGCTCTACAAGAACCCCGTCGTCGCCCTGATGGAAATGGGCCTCGTCGTCGCCGTCCTGTTCCACGCCCTCAACGGCGTGCGGGTCATTCTCGTCGACTTCTGGTCCCAGGGTCCGCGATACCAGAAGCAGATGCTGTGGGTTGTCGTCACCATCTGGATTCTGGTCTCCGCCGCCGGCGTCGGCCGCCAGTTCTTCTACCTGCTGACGGAGCACTGATATGTCTGCACCTGTCCTCGGCAAGTCCTACGATCGCCCGGCCAGCCTCGACTCCCCCCGCTCGCCGCGTGGCAAGTCGAACGGCAACTTCGAGAAGTACGCGTGGCTGTTCATGCGCATCTCGGGCCTGTTCCTGATCGTGCTGGTGCTCGGCCACATGTTCATCATGTTGATGATCGACGGTGGCGTGAACCGCCTGAACTTCGCGTTCGTGGCCGGCCGCTGGTCCAGCCCGTTCTGGCAGTTCTGGGACCTGTCCATGCTGTGGCTGGCTCAGCTGCACGGCGGCAACGGCCTGCGCGTGATCATCGACGACTACTCGCGCAAGGACTCCACCCGGTTCTGGCTGAAGGTCATCCTCGTGCTGTCGATGATCCTGGTCATGGCAGTCGGCACGTACGTCATCTTCACCTTCGACCCCAACATCACAGGTTAGGA
This sequence comes from Nocardia sp. NPDC058633, assembly GCF_042717045.1. NCBI lineage: Bacteria > Bacillati > Actinomycetota > Actinomycetes > Mycobacteriales > Nocardiaceae > Nocardia > Nocardia sp. NPDC058633. The sequence goes on along the minus strand of NZ_JBHXRA010000024.1, from coordinate 79,024 downwards.
ACAGGCCACCTCGCATGAGTGAATCCCGTCCGATTCAGGAGCATCGCTACGACGTGGTCATCGTCGGCGCCGGTGGCGCGGGTATGCGCGCGGCGATCGAGGCCGGCCCGCGCGCTCGCACCGCGGTCCTGACCAAGCTGTACCCGACCCGCAGCCACACCGGCGCGGCCCAGGGCGGCATGTGCGCCGCGCTGGCCAACGTCGAAGAAGACAACTGGGAATGGCACACCTTCGACACCGTCAAGGGTGGCGACTACCTCGTCGACCAGGACGCCGCGGAGATCATGGCCAAAGAGGCCATCGACGCGGTCATGGACCTCGAGAAGATGGGCCTGCCGTTCAACCGCACGCCCGAGGGCAAGATCGACCAGCGTCGTTTCGGTGGCCACACCCGTGACCACGGCAAGGCGCCCGTGCGTCGCGCGTGTTATGCCGCCGACCGCACCGGTCACATGATCCTGCAGACGCTCTACCAGAACTGCGTCAAGCACGACGTCGAGTTCTACAACGAGTTCTACGTGCTCGACCTGGTGATGACCGACACCGACCGTGGCCCCGTCGCCACCGGCGTCGTCGCCTACGAGCTGTCCACCGGCGAGATCCACATCTTCCACGCGAAGTCGATCGTGTTCGCCACCGGTGGCTCGGGCCGCATGTACAAGACCACCTCGAACGCGCACACGCTGACCGGTGACGGCATGGCGATCGTGTTCCGCAAGGGCCTGCCGCTCGAGGACATGGAGTTTCACCAGTTCCACCCGACAGGCCTCGCGGGCCTCGGCATCCTCATCTCCGAGGCTGTGCGTGGTGAGGGTGGCATCCTGCGCAATGCCTCCGGTGAGCGCTTCATGGAGCGCTACGCCCCCACCATCAAGGACCTCGCGCCGCGTGACATCGTCGCCCGCTCGATGGTGCTCGAGGTGGCCGAAGGCCGTGGCGCGGGCCCGAACAAGGATTACGTCTACATCGACGTGACCCACCTCGGTGCCGACGTGCTCGAGGAGAAGCTGCCCGACATCACCGAGTTCGCGCGCACCTACCTCGGCGTCGACCCGGTTTCCGAGCTCGTGCCCGTCATGCCGACCTGCCACTACGTGATGGGCGGTATCCCCACCCGCATCCGTGGCGAGGTGCTGCGCAACAACACCGACGTGGTCCCCGGCCTCTACGCCGCCGGTGAGTGCGCGTGTGTGTCGGTGCACGGCGCCAACCGTCTCGGCACCAACTCGCTGCTCGACATCAACGTGTTCGGCCGTCGCGCCGGCATCGCGGCCGCCGAGTACGCCAACCGCACCGAGTTCGTCGAGATGCCCGAGAACCCGTCGCAGATGGTGATGGACTGGCTCTCGCTGATCCTGTCCGACCACGGCAACGAGCGCGTGGCCGACATCCGCACCGAGCTGCAGGCCACGATGGATGCCAACGCGGGTGTGTTCCGTACCGAGGAAACCCTCAAGAAGGTCCTCACCGACATCCACACGCTCAAGGAGCGCTACACGCGGATCACGGTGCAGGACAAGGGCAAGCGCTACAACAGCGACCTGCTCGAGGCCGTCGAGCTGGGCTTTTTGCTCGAGCTGGCCGAGGTCACCGTCGTCGGCGCGCTCAACCGCAAGGAATCGCGTGGCGGCCACGCTCGCGAGGACTACCCGGATCGCGACGACGTGAACTTCATGCGGCACACCATGGCGTACAAGGAGGGCCCGGAACTCATCTCCGAGATCCGCCTCGACTTCAAGCCGGTGGTGCAGACCCGCTACGAGCCGATGGAGCGTAAGTACTGATGACTGCTGCAGTCGATACCGCCAAGCAGAAGCCGGCGCCGGTGCCCGAGGGCTCGGTCATGGTCACCGTCAAGGTGGCCCGGTTCAACCCCGAGAACGGTCAAGGCGCCTACTGGGACACGTTCCAGGTGCCGGTCCTGCCGACCGACCGCTTCCTCAACGTGCTCATCTACATCAAGTCCTACCTGGACGGCACCCTCACCTTCCGGCGATCCTGCGCCCACGGTGTGTGTGGCTCCGACGCCATGCGGATCAACAATGTGAACCGGCTGGCGTGCAAGGTGCTGATGAAGGACCTGCTGCCCAAGGGCGACAAGACCCTCACCATGACCGTCGAGCCGATCCGCGGCCTGCCCGTGGAGAAGGACCTCGTGGTCGACATGGAGCCGTTCTTCGACGCGTTCCGCGCGGTGAAGCCCTACCTGATGACCTCGGGTAACGAGCCCACCCGCGAACAGATCCAGAGCCAGGCCGACCGCGCCCGCTTCGATGACACCACCAAGTGCATCCTGTGCGCCTGCTGCACCACCTCGTGCCCCGTCTACTGGACCGACGGCAGCTACTTCGGCCCCGCCGCGATCGTGAACGCGCACCGCTTCATCTTCGACAGCCGTGACGAAGGCGCCCGCGAGCGCCTCGACATCCTCAACGACGTCGAAGGTGTCTGGCGCTGCCGCACCACCTTCAACTGCACCGACGCGTGCCCTCGTGGCATCGAGGTCACCAAGGCGATCCAGGAAGTCAAGCGAGCCCTGCTCTTCACTCGCTGATCTGCCTCGACACAGGCCGTCCGCACCGGAAGGTGTGGGCGGCCTTTGTCGTTCGTGGAGGTTGACCCAGTAGTAGATAGTGTTACTATCCATAGTAGATAGTGTAGATATCCACTCTGGGAGAATTCATGATCACCCTCATCGCTCTCATCGGCTCACTGGTTGCCTTTCGCACGCTCGGAACATTCGGCGTGACCCGATTCGCCTCGTGGTCGGCCGGCGCCGCCCACGCACTGGCCGTCATGCTGGTGATGACGGGGACCGCGCACTTCATGCCCGCGAGCGTCACCGTGATGCCCAACTACGACGACATGGTCGCCATGATCCCGCCGTTCGTCCCGTTCCCCGGCTTCATGGTCTTGGCCAGCGGCGTCCTGGAACTACTCGCGGCGCTCGGCCTCATCCTCACCCGCACCCGCTGGGTCGCGGGCTGGGCCCTGGTTCCCCTGTTCCTACTGCTCCTGCCCGCCAACATCTACGCGGCCCTCAACGACATCCCCTTCGCGGGAGAGCCCGCCTCACCCCTGTGGCAGCGGATCCCGGAGCAGGTGCTGTACATCGGCTTCGCCGTGTGGGCCACCCGATCCGCACCCCGCGTCGTGCCCGCGCTGCGGCGGCGCGAACCGGTGGCCACGACCTAGCGATAGCGAGCCGCGGCGTCCAGCACGGCGGTTCGATACGAACGACCGAAAAGCACGACGTGGGCCAGGAGCAGGTGTAGTTGATGGAGCGGGACCCTGGTCCGCCAGTCTTGCGCCAGAGGGTGAATGTCGTTGTAGGCAGCGATGATTCGGTCGAACTCGGGCGCGCCGCCGAAGAGGGCGAGTGTGGACAGGTCGGTCTCGCGGTGACCCCCGTGGGCTGCCGGGTCGATCAACCAGGGGGTATCGGCCCTGCCCCAGACGATGTTGCCCGGCCAGAGGTCGCCGTGAATTCTGGCGGGCGGTTCGGCGGGGGCTTCGATGTGCATCGATTCGATGCCGTTCGCGTCGGCGATGTCGAGGCCGCCCGCGTCGACGGCGAGTTTCAGGTACGGCAGGATTCGATGTTCGCGGTACCAGGTCGGCCAGTCGGCGCCGGGGGTGTTGTCGAGGGGCAGACCGGCGAGGAAACCCTCGGTGGCAGCACCGAATTCGGGGGCACCCGCATCGTGGGTGACTGCCAGGCCCGCACCGAAGCGCTCGGCCGCGACGGCGGTCGGCTCGGCATGGTCGACCCACTCCATCAACAGCAGTTCCTCGGTCTGCGCGTACAACCGCGGCACCGCCACTCCCCCGGCTTCCCGCAGCCAACGCAGCCCACTCGCCTCCGCCGCGAAAAGGCCGGGAGGGGCAGGCGCGGGCTCGGCGGTCGGTGCGGCGCACACCCCACCGGGCCAGGTCTTCAGAAACAGATGCGTCCCGTCATCGAGCGCGATCCGCTCGGCGACGCTGATGGACCCACCCCCGACGGGCGTGGTGCGCAGCCGCTGATGGGCGAGGAAGGTCGGCAGCAGGTGCGGGTTCGCACGCAGAAACGGCAAGTCCACCTCGCCATCTTGCCCATGTGCGGCCGGTGACGGCCGGCGAATCGGCAGATCCACGGCGTGCCTCGCGTACCGGAAAGAGTGCGCGCTACTTTGTTAACAGGTATTACTAAACGCTGTTCATAAATACACCGGCCGTGGTTTCATCTTCTTGAACGTGTTCCACATCACGTCATGACGTCCGCCCACCCGGACCGAAGGAGACAGCTGTGACCAGCACAAACATTCCCGCCGGATTCGATTTCACCGATCCCGACCTGCTCGCCAGTCGACTGCCGATCGAGGAGTTCGCGCAATTGCGGCGGACCGCGCCGGTCTGGTGGTGCGCGCAGCCCGACCGCGCCAGCGGGTTCGACGACGGCGGGTACTGGGTGGTGTCCACGCTGGCCGACATCAAGGAGATCTCGAAGAACCCGGAGGACTTCTCCTCGCACGAGAACACCGCGATCATCCGGTTCAACGAGGAGACCACGCGCGAGCAGATCGACATGCTCGCCAACATGCTGATGCTGAATCTGGATCCGCCGCAGCACACCAAGATCCGGCGGATCGTGTCGAAGGGATTCACGCCGCGTGCCGTGGAAAACTTGCGGGCCGCGCTCACCGAGCGGGCAGAGAAGATCGTGTGGGAGGCCAAGAAGTCCGGTCGCGGCGACTTCGTCGAGCAGATCGCGTGCGAGCTGCCGCTACAGGCCATCGCCGAGCTGATCGGGGTGCCCCAGCAGGACCGCATGAAGCTGTTCGACTGGACCAACCAGATGATCTCCTACGACGATCCGGAGTTCGACGGCAACCACCACGCCGCGACCGCCGAGGTGATGGGCTACGCCTGGAACATGGCCGAACAGCGTCGCGGCTGCCCGGCGGCCGACATCGTCACCCAGCTGGTCAACGCCGATGTCGACGGCGAGCACCTCGGTTCGGACGAGTTCGCGTTCTTCGTCATCCTGCTCGCGGTGGCGGGCAACGAGACCACCCGCAACTCGATCACCCACGGCATGAAGGCGTTCGTGGACAACCCGGATCAGTGGGAGCTGTACAAGGAGCAGCGTCCACGCACGGCCCCGGACGAGATCGTGCGCTGGGCGACCCCGGTGACCGCGTTCCAGCGCACCGCCACGCGCGACCTGGAACTGGGCGGACAGCAGATCAAGAAGGGCCAGCGGATCGGATTGTTCTACAGCTCGGCCAATTTCGACGAGGCCGCCTTCGACGACCCGTTCCGTTTCGACGTCACGCGCAATCCCAACCCGCACGTGGGCTTCGGCGGCACCGGAACGCACTACTGTGTCGGCGCGAATCTGGCCCGACTGGAGATCGACCTGATGTTCAATGCCATCGCCGACGCGATGCCGAACCTGCGCCAGGTCGCCGAACCGGTGCGGCTGCGCAGCGGGTGGCTCAACGGCATCAAGCGCTGGGAGGTCGAATACGCTTGAACCGACACGTGATCGAGGGGGTGGCCGGGTGACGGGCAAAGCGCGCGGCCGTGCGCCGGTGGTGACCGATGCCGATATCCGGCGGGTCACGCGGGGGCTGCTGGCCGAAGAGGGTCCCGACTCGGTCACCCTGCGGGCGATCGCTCGCGAGCTCGGTGTCACCGCGCCCGCGCTGTACCGGCACTATTCCTCGCGCGACGAATTGATCGAGCGGATGCGGGTGGAGTTCTGCGCCGATCTGGCCGAGTTCCTCTCCACCGAGCTCGAGCCGCTGCCCGACGACGGCGCGGTGCAGTTCCTGGCCATCTGCCGGGGTTTCCGGCACTGGGCGCTGGCCAATCCCCGGCAGTTCACGCTGGTGTTCGCCTCGCCCGCATCGGGACGGCCCATGATGCGCCGCTTCGACGAACCCTTCGGCCGGATATTCCTCGCCGCCGCGGGCAGGCTGCTGGCGAACTTCGAGATCGCCACTCCACCGGGGGAGACCATCCCGGCGGCGCTGCGCGAGGACCTGATCGGATTCCAGACCGAACTGCTCGCCATGCTGTCGGAGTCCGGGCAGAAGTTCCCCGCCGAGAAACTCGACCTGGGCGTCACGTACCTGATGGTGCAGACGTGGGCGCGCCTGTTCGGCCACGTCACCCTCGAGGTGTTCGGCAACTACCCGGTCCCCATGGTGGATCCGGAGATCATGTTCGATGCCATGCTCGCCGACCTCGCCCGCACCACCGGTTTCGCCGGCTGAGAACTCGCGCCCCTGCCGGCCGGATGGCGACGCCGCGGTCCGTCGGTCAGGGGAACGGTGCGGCGCTGGACCAGGTTTCGCCCGCTACGACGATGTGGTCCAAGTAGCGCAGGCCGACCGTGCGGGCGGCGTGGTGGAGCAGGGTGCTGGCCCGGCGGTCGTCGGCGCTGGGAGTCGGGTCGCCGGAGGGGTGGTTGTGGACGACGGCGAAAGCTCGGCCATCGTGGCGGAGGATGGTGTTGAGGATTTCTCGCACCGGGACGGCCACATGGTCGATGGCGCCTTCGGCGACGAACGCGCGGTGACGTAGACGGTTCTGGGTGTCGCAGATGAGGACGAGCAGGCGCTCCACGCGAGCGCCCGCGAACAGCGGGGTCGCGACCGCGGCGATGTCTTCGGGAGTGGTGAGCCGCGGTAGCGAGTGGGTGGGTGCGCGAGAGCGGGTGCCGAGGTGAAACGCGGCGACAACCGTGGCGGCTTTGGCCGGGCCGATACCGGCGCGGGCGGCCAGTTCCTCCGGACGCGCGCAGGCCAGCTCCGCCAATCCGCCGTAGTCGCCGAGCAGTTGGGCGGCCACCTCCAGCGCGGACCGGCCGCGAGTGCCCTGACCGAGCAGCAGTGCCAGCAGTTCGCCATCGCTGAGCGCGTGGGGACCGAGCATGCGCAAGCGCTCGCGCGGACGTTGGGAGACAGGCAAACTCGCGATCGGAACCGACATGGTTTCCCCCTGCGGATCGGTGAGGTGACTCCGATGATCGCAGGGGGTACCGACAAGTCCGGGCTACCCCTCGGCCACCGCGTCGGTGACGAAACCCGAACCTGGATCTGCCCCGCTAGGTGACCGGATCGGGACTGAAGACCGAATCCGCCATCAGCCGTTCCAAATTGCGTAGCTGGCGTTCGTGCACCACGATGCGGCGCAGCGCCTCGTTGATGGTGGCGTTGCTGTCGGCGGTGCCCATGATGTCGGCGGCAGCGGCCAGCAGGCGCTGATCGAGATCTATTCGCAGGGTGCGCACACATCCTCCTTCTACGAACGCAATCTTGCGTGATGGCCGATCGGCTCGTCCGCTAATTCACCGCGTCGTTACCGAAACCACGCGTTCGCAAGTCCGCACAGCGGCCGTCGACATCGATCAGCAAGCGCGCAGAAAACACAGTTCATCGCCGGAATCCGCCGGTGACCAACCCTGCAACTGTGCAGTTTGCGTAGTTGTGCGCGTCGTTGTTGTCGCGACGGGAATGCGGTGCTTGCCTGGAGTCATGTTCACCGAGGCCCAGCTGTACTCGCCGGTGACGCGCGAGCGTGACGGCGATGTGACGGTGCACCTGAGCGATGACCACCCCGGCGTGCACGACGAGCACTACCGCGCCCGCCGCAACGCCATCGCCGCGCTCGCACTCGACCACTCCCCCGGCGCCCCCACACCACACATCGACTACACCGACGACGAGCAGCGGGTGTGGCGGATCGCTTCGGCCGAACTGGCACGCAAACACGAGGTCTACGCCTGCCGCGAGGTGCGGCAGGCCGCGAGCGAGCTGGCCCTTCCGCACGATCACATCCCGCAACTCGACGAGGTATCGCGGCTGCTCAGCCCCCTCACCGGGTTCCGGTACGTGCCCGCCGCCGGCCTGGTCCCGCTGCGTGAGTTCTTCGGTTCCTTCGCCGAACGCACCTTCCACTCCACCCAGTACATTCGCCACCATTCGGCCCCGCTCTACACCCCGGAACCCGACGCGATCCACGAGATCATCGGCCATGCCACCCAGATCGCCTGCCCGCGGTTCGCGGCACTGTACGAGACGGTCGGCGCCGCGGTGGGCAGGCTGGAGACCGACAGCGCGCTGAAATTCCTCGCCGATGTCTTCTGGTTCTCGCTCGAGTTCGGCGTGGTCCGCGAGAACGACGAAATTCGTTGTTACGGCGCGGGACTGCTGTCGTCCTATGGTGAGATCGACGAATTCCGGCACGCGCGACTGCGCCCGCTCGACGTCGCGGAGATGGGTTCCATCGCCTACGACATCACGCACTACCAGCCGGTGCTGTTCTGCGCGGATTCGGTGGATCAGATCGCCGGCGTGCTCGGCGAATTCTTCGCGACCATGGACGACGAGACACCGGCCAAGCTCGGTCGCCCCACCCAGCCGGTGTCCTAGCTATCGTCGAAAACCTTGTTACAGAACACAGTTCAACTTCTCGCGTTTCTCACTTGTTGGGACCCGACACGCGCGACCGATGCGCGACTGTTACCTTCGACCCGTTCTTCAAGCTTTTGAAAGGGTCGGGTAGACCGAAAATGACTGTGGACGTGACAGATACGCAGGCCGAGCAGAACCCGGAACCGGAGGCGCCCCTGTGGCTGCAGGGCCGGGAAGCCGTGATCGCCGCCGCGGCGCCGGAGGTATGGCGCGGCAACGTTCCCGACTACGAACTGAGCCACGAGGTGATCCCGCGCGAGCGCAGCGTCTCCCACGCGCCCGGCTCGCTCGAGGCGATCGTCGAGGACCTGGTGAAGGTCTTCGAGATGGAGGTCTCGCACAAGGCCGACCCCGCGACGTGGCTGTCGGTGGTGGCCGATCAGTACCGCGGCCGGGTCAACGGCGGGGTGTGGCAGGACGCTGAGGAGTTCGCTCGGATCGGCAGCTACAACATCCTGATCGGCGACAACCCGTTCTACGAGGCCGCGAACGAGACCTTCGAGTCCTCGCACAAGCTCTTCCACACCGCCTTGCCCGGCGGGTTCTTCTGGGAGGTCCTGGAAGTGATGTCGGGCCCGCCGACCGTGAGCATGCGGTGGCGGCACTGGGGCAAGTTCGAGGGCGAGTACAAGGGCCACCAGCCCACCGGGGAGCACATCGAGATGTTCGGTGTGACCATCGCCCGGGTGAGCGAGGATCTGCGCATCCTGGAGCTGGAGCACTTCTACGACAACAACCAGCTGCTCGGCCCGCTGGCGCACGGCTGCCCCGTTCAGCGCGGCGAATAGGCGCTACTGCCGTTCGGTGCGTTCCGACGCATCGAACGGCAGACCGTTCTCCAGGAAAGTCAGTGCGGCGGCGAGGGTTTCGGCGTTCATCGGCGACGCGGTCATCACCGCGAGCACCCCGCCGATCAGCGCGCCCGAGGTGACGCGCACCTCGAAGTCGTCGGCCGAACGCCCCAGGTAGGCGGCCATCAGCTCCGCGGCGAAGCCGATGCTGCGGTGATACTCCTGGCCGATCGCCGAGCGCAGTTCCGGCACTCCGAACAGCAGCGCCTGACGTTCCTGTTCGAACGCGAACTCGGCGGGCTCCATCGATGCGAAGACCGCGCTCATCGCGTTCCGAAACGCCGCGACGGGGTGCTGGCCCGGTGGCTGCGCCCGCAGGGCTTCGTCCATCGCCGGGTCGAGGTCGTCGGTGAGGACGAGCTGTTCCTTGCTGGGGAAATAGCGGAAGAAGGTGCTCGGCGAGACCTCGGCCGCCGCCGCGATCTGCTCGACCGTGGTCTCGCCGTATCCCTGCTCGCGAAACAGCCGGAACGCCTCGACCCGGATCGTCTTACGGGTTCGTTCCTTCTTCCGCTCACGCAGTGACCGCTCAACCGACATGCGCCGATTCTGCCGCAACCCGACCAGGCTCCGGCGACCGCTGCCCGCGCACGAACACCGCGACGGCCACCGCCGCGACCGCGCACAGCAGCGCGCACACCCCGAGCATGGTGTTCATGCCCGCGACGAAGGCGGACTGCACTTGCGCCAGCGCGGCAGGCTCGCCCGCGGTGGCGGCCACGCCCGCGTTGACGCCGTCGGAGATCGGCGGCCGGTTCAGCGCGCCCAGGTCGGCCCGGTACGCGGTGGCCAGCACGGTGCCGAGCACCGCGACGCCGATGGTGCCGCCCGCCTGCCGAAGCGCTTGCAGCAGTGCGGAACCCGAACCCGATCGAGCGGCGGTGAGCTCACCCAACGCCATACCCATGGCAGCGGGCATGACCAGCCCCATCCCGACGCCGAGCACAGTGGTCCACACCGCGGTGAGCCCGTAGCCGCTGTCGACTCTGGTGAGGGCACCGAGGCCGATTCCGCCGGCCAGAACGGCGAATCCCGCGGTGAGCACCACCCGCGCGCCGAGTCTTGGCAGCAGCACGTCGACGAGCCGGCTACCGACCACGAGGCCACCGATCATCGGCAACAGCCGCAACCCGCTGCCGAGCGCGTCGACTCCGAGCACAGCTTGGAAGTACTGCGGGACGGTGAAGAACATGCCGAACATGGCGAAACTGACAAGGATGGAAATCGCGGTGCCCCAGCTGAATCCGGGGTTGGTGAACAGAGCGAGGTCGATCAGCGGGTACTCGACGCGATGTTGCCACCACAGGAAGACGGTGAGCAGCACGACACCCGCCGCGACGATGGACCAGGCCGCGATGTCGTCCCAGCCGTGGTCGCCGATTCGGATGAAGCCGTAGGTGAGCCCGAGCATGCCCGCCGCCGAAAGCCCGGCGCCGACGAGGTCGATGCGAAAAGTGTTCTCGCCTCGCGATTCCGGCACCAAGGTCGCGACCGCGAGCGCGCCGACGATCACCAGCGGCACATTGATCAGGAACACCGAACCCCACCAGTAGTGCTGGAGCAGCCAGCCGCCGACGATCGGACCGAGCGGCAGGCCGATCGCGGTCGAGGTGACCCAGATCGTCACCGCGCGTTGCCGTTGCGCCGGATCACCGAACAGCACCGGTAGCACCGCCATCGACAGCGGCATCATCGCGGCGGCGGCGATACCGAGTACCACTCTGGCCGCGATGAGCTGACCCGCCGACACGGCGAACGCACAGGCCAGTGACGCCACACCGAACAGCACCAGGGCAGCGAGCAGCAGCTTCTTGCGGCCGTAGCGATCGCCCAGCGCGCCTGCGGGCAGCATCAGCGCGGCCAGTGCCAGCGTGTAGGCGCTGCTGAACCATTGCAGCGCAGCGGTATTCGCGTCCAGGTCGACCGCGAGGGTCGGAATGGCGACGGTGAGCACGGTGACGTCGAGTCCGATGGTGAGCATCGCCAGTGCGAGCGCGCCGAGCGCGAGCCAGCGGCGGGTCTGTTCCGTCCGCATATCTCCTCCAAAATGAGAGTTTCTTCTTTTTGATAGTAACTCTCATTTGTCAGTTCATGTCAAACAATCTCACACGGGGGCAGCCCTCGGGTGTGTCGGCTCGCCGAGACCGGGGAACACGGCGTCGCAGTGACTATTAGGCTGCGAGGCGATGAGGATTCGTGAAGTCGGCCTGCGCGCCGCATGCCTTCTCGGCGCTGCCGTCACCGTGACCGCGCTCGCAGGTGCTTCCGCCGTCGCCGTACCCACCACCGACGCGCCGTCGACCAGCGCACCCGCCCCGGGCGCCCCACCGACACCGGACAACACGACACCACCGCTCGGCGGCCCGAGCACGACGACCACTCCCCCGTTCGCCACGCCGAACACCGACGACTGCCCACAGAAGACGCAGCCGCCCGCGCCGGTCGATTCCTCGGAGGTGCCCGCGCCCGGCGAACCGACACCGAGCCGGCTCCCCGTCCCCTCCACCGCCATCGGCGGTCAGCGGTTGGGCGAATGCGGCGTAGTGGTGCCCGACGGCGCGCCCCCGGTTCCCGCCGAGATCTCGGCCACCGCGTGGATGGTCTCCGACCTCGACACCGGTCGCGTGCTCGCGGCCAAGGACCCACACGGGCGCTACCGCCCTGCCAGCACCATCAAGGTCGCGCTCGCCATCGTCGCGCTGCGCAGCCTGGACCTGGACAAGGTCGTCGTCGGGACGCAGGCCGACGCCGACGTCGACGGCACCCGGGTCGGCATCGGGCCAGGCGGCCGCTACACCAATCGCCAGCTCATGCAGGCCCTGATCATGTGCTCGGGCAACGACGCCGCCCATGCCATCGCCACCCAGCTCGGCGGTGACAAGGCGACCGTGGCGAAGATGAACGAGGTGGCGAAGTCGCTGCGCGCGATGGACACTCGCGCGGCCACCCCGTCCGGCCTCGACGGGCCGGGCATGAGCACCTCGGCCTACGACCTGTCGGTGCTGTTCCGCGAGGCGATGAACATCCCCCTGTTCGCCGAACTGATCCACACCGAGCAGGTCGACTTCCCTGGATTCCCTGCCGACCCGAAGATCCCGGGCGACAAGGATCGCCCAGGCTTCCCGATCGCCAACGACAACCAGTTGCTCTACAACTACGAGGGCGCGATCGGCGGCAAGACCGGTTTCACCGACGACGCCCGCCAGACCTTCGTCGCCGCCGCCGAACGCGACGGCCATCGCCTGGTAGTGACCCTGCTCAAGGCCGACGTCCGCCCTATCCGCCCGTGGGAACAGGCCGCGCGACTGCTGGACTACGGTTTCGCCCTCGACACCGACGCCAGAATCGGCAAGCTCCCCGAGTCGGGCAGTGAGGCAGTGCAACCCACCGTCCCCCTGGCCTCACCGCCCCCACGCGCCGACGGTTCCCAGGCCGAGCCCGTACGACCGGCGCACCAGGGCGCCCGCGTCGCGACCCTGATCGCAGGCCCCCTACTGGTCGTAGTACTACTCCTCTGGGCACGCAAGTCCTTCCGCCGCAGGCGCTGACGCCGCCCGGCGCTGTAGCGCGTACCTGGACGGTTGATCACCAGGCCGTCAGGGAGACATTGCCCGAAAGGAAAAATGCACAGTGGCCTGGTGATCGACCGTCCAGGCGGGTCGGCCGCGTGGAGCGGGGTGCTAGCGACGTTTGCCGACCAGTAGTAGGGCGAGCGTTGCGACGGCGCCGGCGCCGAAGTAGGCGGCTCCGGCGCCGGTGGACATTCCGCGCTCGACCACTCGGGGCCGGATGACCACCGCGTTGGGCGGCGCGACCTGCGCCTCCTGCTCGTTGTCGCTCGACGTCGCCGCCCACGCCGTGGCGAACAGCAGGATCCGGTAGGTCATATAGGCGAAAACCATCAGGCCGATGATCGAGCCGAACGTCGCCCCCGCCGGGCTGGACAGCACCGTCCGCAGGTAGATCGCGCCGATGATCTTGAAGATCTCGAAAGCCACCGCGGCCAGCACCGCTGCCCGCACCGCGCTGCGCAGCGACACCGGTTCGCGCGGCAACCGTGCGATCATCCACGCGAACACCGCCCACGACGCGAGCACACCGAGCGCGATCGACACCAACCGCAGCACCAGCGACGCTCCCGGCAGGTGATCGGTCCCGAGCAGCTCGAGCACCCGCTTACTCAAACCGCTCGCGGCGATCGCCGACAGCCCGAGCGACACGACGAATGCCAGACCGAGGCCGATCAACGCGCCGAGATCGGAGAGTTTGGCCAGCCACCAGGGCTTTTCGGGGCTTTGGCTCTCCCACTGCTCGGTGAGCGCGGCCCGCAGATTGGCGATCCAGCCGAGGCCGGTGTAGAGCCCGACCACCAGGCCGAGGAAGCCGACGGTGCCGCGCGAGTTCATCGCCTGTTCGATGAGGTCGTTGATCTGGTCGCCGAAGGAGCCGGGAATGTTCTCGACGACCTTGTCCTGCAGTTCGACCAGCAGTTGCGGGTGTCCGGCCAGGATGAAACCGGCCGCCGAGAACGCGACCATCAGCAGCGGAAACAACGACAGCACAGTGAAATACGTGATGCCCGCGGCGAAGAAGTCACCGCGCTGACGCTGGAACCGACCGCCTGCCCTGACCAGATGATCCAGCCAGGGCCTGCTCCCGATCTGCCTCTCGATGGTCGCCGAGATGTTGTCGATCAACTGCATGCCACGCGCCCCTTCAGCGAAAACCTCAGGTGCGCAACGGGTCAGCGAGCGAGGAAGCCAACCCGGTCGTACACCTGAGCAAGTGTGTTGCCTGCGATCTCACGCGCTCGTTCGGCGCCCGCGGCCAGAATCCGGTCCAGTTCTGCCTGATCAGACAGGTATTCCTGCACCTTCTTCTGCACGGGCGTGACGAATTCGACCAGCGCGTCGGCCACCTCGGCCTTGAGATCACCGTAACCCTTACCGGCGAAGTTCTGCTCGAGGTCGACGATCGGAGTGGCGGTGAGCGAGCTCAAGATCACCAGCAGATTGCTCACGCCCGCCTTGTTCTCGGGGTCGTAGCGGATCTCGCGCTCGGTGTCGGTGACCGCCGAGCGCACCCGCTTGGCCGTGATCTTCGGATCGTCGAGCAGGTTGACCAGGCCCGCGTCGCTGGCAGCCGACTTGCTCATCTTCGAGGTGGGATCCTGCAGGTCGAAGATCTTCGCGGTGCCCTTGACGATGTGCGGCTCCGGCACGACGAAGGTCTTCTTGTAGCGAGTATTGAAGCGCTGGGCCAAGTTTCGGGTCAACTCGAGATGCTGGCGCTGGTCCTCACCGACCGGCACCTGGTGCGGGCGGTAGAGCAGGATGTCGGCGGCCATCAGCACCGGGTAGGTGAACAGGCCGACGGTCGCGTTGTCGGCACCCTGCTTGACCGACTTGTCCTTGAACTGGGTCATCCGGCCCGCCTCACCGAAACCGGTGATACAGCTCAGGACCCACGACAACTCGGCGTGCTCGGGCACCTGACTCTGCACGAACAACGTGGACTTCGCGGGGTCGATGCCGAGCGCGAGCAACTGGGCGGCGGCGGACTTGGTGCGCGCGCGCAGCGCCTTGGGATCCTGGCTGACGGTGATCGCGTGCATATCCGGGATGAAGTACAGCGCGTCGTACTCGTCCTGCATCGTCACCCAGTACTGCAGCGCACCCAGGTAGTTGCCGAGGTGGAAGGAGTCGCTGGTGGGCTGGATGCCCGACAGCACCCGCTGCTTACGTTCGGCCGTCTCGGCCGGGGCAGGACTGGACATGCCCCGAATCTTTCCATGCCTATCAAGCGGTATTTCGCTGCACCCAGTTGCGCGGATCGACACCGGGCATGCTCGGGTGGCCGGTCTTCACCATCTTCTGTTCGCGACGAGCCAGCAGCTGGTAGGAGGGGGTGCTCGGCCCGGCGAGGGTGCCCGCCAGTACCCGGGGTGCCAGGGGCGGTGCGAAATGGGCGGTGCGGACGCTGCGGCACAGCGCGCGGTGGGCGAGTTCATCGGCGATGCCCCACTCGATGCCGTACATCTGCCGAATCCGCGCCGGGAGGCTGCCCTGCACCAGCAGGTACAGCGCCGAGCCGAGCTGTTCGAGGCCTGGCCGCTGCCGATAGGCCTTGCGGTGGCCCACCAGGTAGGAACCGACCAGATCCGCTTCGTCGGTGAGGAACAGCTCGGTCGAGTTCAGATAGCTGTCGAAGTAGCGACGGAAGGCCGAGTAGTCGGCGGGCGCGGCGTCGCGTGGCATGCCGAACAGCTCGCCCCAGCGGACGTAGTCCTGGTAGAGGTCCTCGCGCTCGGTGGCGGTGAGTTCGCGGACCAGGCGGTCGTACATCGCCTCGGCCGAATCGAAGGTGAAGGCCATGGTCATGAACATCAGGTGCGGATCGTGGGCCGCGTAGGCGGTACCCGCGGGGTAGTGGGCGCCCGCGTCCTCCGGCAGGGCGCCGACCACTTTCTCGTGCTTGCGCCGGGTGAAGGCCAGCGCGCGATCGGCCTCGGCCTTACTACCGAGGAAAACCGCTTCGAACAGGGCGCCGGTGATGGCCAGGCGGGTGTAGGGGGTTTCCCGGTGGGTGGTGTGTTCGCTGGTGCCGACGAACAGCAGCGGATGTACCGCGCCGATCACCAGTGCCCGCACGCCGTAGGTCAGGCCGACCGCGCGCTTGCTCATCACCCGCCGAATCATCGAATCGTCGGCGAAATATCCGGGTTCGCCATGCCGTGCGGCCATGCTGCGCCTCCTCGTCGAGTGCATCTGGCAATAGAATCCCCCAGAATTGTTATTCTGGCAAGAGGCTCTACCAGAAACCCGGGCGAGGACGGTGGCACGCACAATGGACGCCGTGGCAGCACAACGGACATACGGTGGCGTTTCGGCGCAGCAGCGGCGATCTCAGCGGCGCACCGCGCTGCTCGACGCGGCGCTAGACATCGTCGCCGAGGACGGCCAGGCCAAACTCACCGTCGCCGGGCTGTGCGCTCGCGCCGGTCTCAACGAGCGGTACTACTACGAGAGCTTTCCGAATCAGGACGCGGTACTCGAGGCGCTCCTCGATCGGATCGCCGAGGAATTGGCCGCGGCCATCGCGCTCGCGCTGGCCGCGGCGGCCGAGGACAGTCGCGGGCAGGCGCACGCCGCGATCAGCGCGGGAATCGCGGTACTCACCGACGACCGGCGCAAAGGCCGCGCCGCGCTCGTCGCGAGCGTGGCGACGCCGCAGTTGCGGGTTCGCACCGCCCGCACGATCAGTGGGTTCGCCCGCTTGGTCGCCGCCGAGGGCACCGGTTTCTATGGTGCGACGGCCCCGGAACCGATCGTCGATTTCCGGGCGCTCTATCTGATCGGCGGACTCGTCCAGACGCTCACCGTCTGGCTGGCGGGCGATCTCCCGCTGACGCGCGAGGAATTGGTCGACCAGATCACCGAGGTATTCGTGCTACTCGGCGACGATCTGGCCGAGCGGTACCGCTGAGGGCCGAACCCCCCGCACTCGACGCCGGCCGAGCGGGCCCAGAAGGCCGCGCTCGGCGCGTACGGCTTCGTCGGGCCCCGCCGCGGGCCCGGTAACCGGAGACACTGGAACGGGCCGTGGGCACGCGGACCAGATCTGAGCCAGGCGCAGCGGTAGACGGCTAGGCCGGAATCGGCGTGCACACGTCCAGCATCACGCCGTCGCACTCGGCGGCGGAACCGGACGCCAGCGCGAGCAGCAGCTTGCCGAACAAATCACTCGACCCCGAGGACGCGTCGGCGACCGGCCGCACATTTGCCTGCTGGGGCGCCTCGGCCGTCGCTGTTCCCACGGCCGCCGCCGCAATCGCGGCGAATACGCCGACGCTCACCAGTACTCGCTTCATCGAGCTCTCCTCACAGGCGACCTGAGTGGCCGCACCCCGAGGACACTATGTGGACCGATCAGGCCGGCGGGAGACCTCAATTGCGGTGGCATCGGAACCGCCGTCGGCGCACTCCCACTATCGGCGACCACGTTTGCGCAGCAGGGTGAACACGACGACGCCGCCGAGTACCGAGGCGAACGCGACGACAGCGATGCCAGTCACCAACAGTGCCGTGGAATTGTCGTCGTCGGAGTCCGCGGCCCGCGCGGTGTCGGGCGCGTGCTCGGCGGAGCCACCGGTGGACCCCGGCACGGTCCGATACGTCGGGCCCGGCTCCGACGTTCCGGTTACCGCCAGATCCAGCTCGATGGGCACCGGGCGAACCACACCGGGGTCGTTGATGGTCGGGCTGAGCTTCACGGCGATGTAGTACCACCCGGCGAGCGCGTTCGCGGACACCGCCGGCGCCGAGGATTCGCGGTTGCGATACCGGACCTCGGGGATCGCGAGGGACTGTTCGTTGCTCGGCAGGGTCTGCGGCGCACCGTTGTAGGACGTGAATTCCTCGGCGACCTCCTTGCGGTAGGGCGTGTACAGCGTCGTGGTGACGACCGAGACGTTGTCCAGGCCACGCCCCGACGTCTCGAGGAAACGCACCCGATAGGCCAGGCCCTGACCCCAGTCGAGTTTCACCTTGTAGAAGACGAACTCGCCGCGCTGCATGGTGTCGCCGTAGACGCCGGAACCGTCCAGGGCGGTGGCCACGTTGAACGACCCGCCGCCGGTGACCGATTCGACCGGACCGTCGGGCGCGACGAACGGCGCCGGTGCGGGCTCGGCCGCGGGACCCGCGTCGCTGACTCCCGGTTCGACGGCGACGTTCAGTTCCAGCGGCAACGTCGCGGGCGCGTTGTCGGCGACGGTGGCCCATTCCGCGGCGAAGTAGTACCGGCCACCGCCCTTGCAACTGTCGGTGCGCGCGGTGCCGTCCTTCGGCTCGGTCGCACCGGCCCAATGCGACGTGACCGTGAGCGCGACGCCGTCGGTGGATCGAACAGCGTTCTCGTGCTCGAAAACATTGCAGTCCTTGCCTTCCGCGCCGTAGACCCGCAGGTACAGACTGTTGTTCGAACGCTCGGCGGACTCGCCGTGAGGGAAGGACACCGTGCCGCTGAAGTAGGCGGTCGCCCCCTCGGGAACGTCGACGGCGTAATAGCGCGGCTTCTTGTGGCCGATGGTGTCGAGGTACTGCCCCGGTGCCACCACCGGTGCGTCCTGGTAACCCTGCGTGCCTTCGACGGGCGTGCCCGCCGAGGCGTAGTCACGCAGCGCCGCGGTGCTCACGCGGGGCAGCACCTGCTCGAGGGCTTTACCGTCGGCGGCGTCGGTATAGGTGCCGCCGGTGGTCTCCGCGATGCAGGTCAGCTGGGCGCGGGAGGCGTCGTCGACACCGAAACCGATGGCGTGCACGACGATGTCGGCGCCCTGGCCGCTGAGTTCGCGCGCGACCTCGCACGGGTCCGGTGGTGCGCAGGTGTCGAGGCCGACGGAGACCAGCACGATCGAGCGCGGCCCCTCGGTCGGCAGGGCGTCGGCGGCGGTGCGCAGCGCGGTGCCGATCGGGGTGAAGCCGCTCGGCGTGATGTTGTCGACGGCCGTCGTGAGCGCGGGTTTGTCGATGGTCTCGGCCGGCTGGAGCACCGAGACATCGCGGCAACCGGCGGGTTTTTCCGCGTCGGTGGATCCGGTACCGGTGCCGTAGACCGACAGCCCGACCTTCGCCGCCGTGGGCGCGGTCGCCACGAAGCCACGTACCGCGGTCTTCGCCGCATCCATCTTGGTGCCGCCGCCGGGGTCGGCGGCGAGCATCGAACCGGAGGCGTCGAGCACCAGCATGGTGGGGGCGTACGTGCTGTCTGTCGGCGCGGCGAACGCGGGAACCGCCGACGGCAACAGGCCGATCGCTGCCGCGGTCGCCAGGCCGATCACCTTCGCGAATCGCACCGTCGAGCTCCGTCCCGATCCGCCGGACCTCGACGCATCAGCTCCCGACCGTAGCCGCCCGAACCTCACATAGGCGACCTTACGGACACCGGCCGCACCCGGTGGGCCGCTCGCCGAGCCGGTCATCAGCGGTGCGGATACTCATGACCGCGTGGTCGATCGCGGACAACACCGAACGAACCTCGGTCGGCAGTCGTGACTGGATCAGGCGGACAACGCGACGGCGTCGAACGTGTCCGGGTCGCCCTGCAGCACCACCCGAAACGCCACGTCGCGGCGGGCCCAGTAGGCGGCGCACTCACGCATGGCCGAGTCGAACCACTCGCGTTCGGTGGGCTGGTCGGCGAGCAGGTCGTCGGCGGTGCGGATCACCGCCACGTAGCCGGGGCCGTCACCGACGAAATCGTCGAGGTCACGCAGGCATTCGTCGAAGGCGTCCTTGTTGGCGCCGAAGTAGTACGGGAACTGGAAGGCCGCGGCGAACTCGTCGAACAGTTCCGCCACGGTGCGCATCTTGGCGCCGCGCAGCTCACGGACGCGGTAGTCGGCGGGCGCGTCGTAGCGCACGCCGCTGAACTGGCCGGCATCCACCGGCAACGCGGCGAGGACCGGCGCCGCGGTGGCGGTCGGTGCCTCGACGTCGGGACGAGCGAGGAACTGCGACAGCGTCATCGGCGAAGTCATCAGCGCATCCTTGTGAAGGTTTCGTAGTGGTCGCCGGTGTACCAGGCGGAGCCGTCACTGCCGGTGACGATGCGTTCGGCGTCACGACCACGATTGCGCTGCTTGGGATTGACATCCCACTCCTGGTACTTCACCGGGTTGCCCGCCGAATCCTTGGGCGGCAGTTTGGTTCCGCGGTTCATGAACTGCTCGCCGCCCTTGGTGCCCTGCGCGTTGGCCGACCCGGGCCAACGACCCGCATCGATCTCGACCAGGGTGGCGTAGGCGCGATCGGGCACACCCGCGGTCCTGGTGACCGGCGAGGCCGACGAATTGCCCGCGGGCGGACCGGGCTTCGGCGCGTTCGCGGTGGTGGAGGCCCCGGCGACGACACGCGAGGTGGCCGTGGCGGTGGTGGTGCTGTCGGTGCCCTTGCCGCCGAACAGGGTCAGGCCGATGGCGGCCAGGACGAGGACGAGTCCACCGAGCAGGCTGAGAGTCTTGCGTGAGAGTGTCATCGGTATTGGACAGTAACCGGCGCGTGGTCGGACCAGCGCTGGTCGTAGGCCGCGGCACGTTCGACCACGGCCTGCTTGGCCCGCCCGGCCAACTCCCCGAGCGCCAACTGGTAATCGATACGCCAGCCGGAGTCGTTGTCGAAGGCGCGGCCACGGTAGGACCACCAGCTGTAAGGGCCCGCGACATCGGGGTGCAGGGCGCGCACCACGTCGACGTAGCCCGCGGCGAGCAGCTCGGCGATCCAGGCGCGTTCCTCGGGCAGGAAGCCCGCCGACTTCTGGTTGCCCTTCCAGTTCTTCAGGTCGACCTCGGCGGGGGCGATGTTCCAGTCGCCGCTCACCACGAACTCGCCGGTGCGCGACTTCAGGTACGCGCCCAGCTCGGCCATGAACCGGTACTTCTCGTCCTGCTTGGGGGTGTTCTCCTCGCCTGAATGCACGTAGACGCTCGCCGCGGTGACATCGCCGAAATCGGCCTCGATATAGCGGCCCGACTCCGCGAACTCGGTGCTGCCGAACCCGATGCGCACGGCATCGGGCGCCCGCCGCGACAGGATTCCCACGCCCGCGCGACCCTTGGATTCCGGTTCGGCATGTGAGAGCACCCAACCGGCGTCGAGTGCGGGGGCCAACGCCGCCGCGGTCTGCGTATCGGTCGCTCTGGTCTCCTGGAGGCAGACGATGTCGGCTTCGGTCGCCGCCAACCAGGCCAACATGCCCTTGGTCGAAGCGGCCCTGACCCCGTTAACGTTCACAGTCGAGAGGATTATCGGCACCCTACGACCGTACAATGCAGGCAGGGATGCTCCCCCGGACACTGTCGTCCAGGAAGGGGTGATGACGATGACGTCACGCACCGCCAAGTCCACCGCCCGCCCCGCGCCCGTCGCGGCGCTGCACATAGGGTCCGGCGACCCGGTGTTGTTGCTGCACGGGTTCCTGCTGTCGCCGCACTGCTGGGAACAGGTCGCGCAGCGTATGTCGGCCCACTGCGAGGTGTACGCGCCCGCGTTCGCCGGGCACTGGGGCGGCCCGAAGGTCGAGGGCTGGGCCTTGGATGTCTACGCCCTGGCCGACCAGATCGAAGACCAGCTCGACGAGTTGGGCTGGCGCACCTGCCACATCGCGGGCAATTCGCTCGGTGGGTGGGTGGGACTCGAGCTGGCGCGACGCGGCAGGGCGCGCACACTCACCACGATCGCCGCGGCGGGCGGCTGGGCATCGCCGTCACTGAGCCAGGTCAGGGTCGGGATCAAGTTCGCGTCGATGATCCCCTTCATCGAAGTCGGCAAGCGCCTGGGCGGTATGGCGATCAACAACGCGCTCGTGCAGCAGGTGGCCGCGATGCTGGTCACCAAGCACACCGGCGCCGTCGCCCGGCGTGACCTCGCGACCATGCTCACCGCGGTGCTGCACTGCGAGGCGGTGATCCCGCTGATCCTCGGCAGCCTGCGCGCGCCGGGCATGGACGATCTTGGCGAGCTGAGCACTCCGGTGCGGATGCTGCTCGCCGAATACGACCGGATCATCCCCAACAGCGTCTACGCCACCCGCTATCTGCGTGAACTCCCCGAGTCGGCGGATCGGATCCTGGTGCACGGGGTGGGCCATGTGCCGATGCTGGAAGCACCGGACCGGATCGCCACGCTGATCGCCGAGCACATCTACGCCAGCCGCGGGCACCTGCGCGCGGTGTGAGACCCCGGCCGCGACAACACTGTTCGCGGCCGGGGTCCGCCTCACTTCCCGAGCAGACCCTTGGCGATATGGGTCACCTGGATCTCGTTGCTGCCCGCGTAGATCATCAGCGACTTCGCGTCGCGCGCCAGCTGCTCGACGCGATATTCGCTCATGTAGCCGTTGCCGCCGAACAACTGCACCGCCTCCATCGCCACCTCGGTCGCGGCCTCGGAGCAGTACAGCTTCATCGCCGAGGCCTCGGCCAGGCTCGGCGGTTTACCCGCGCGGCCACGCTCGAGCACGTTGAACACCATGTTCTGCACATTGATCCGCGCGACCTCCATCTTGGCCAGTTTGAGCTGGATCAGCTGGAAGCGCCCGATCTCCTGACCCCACAGTGTGCGCTCGCGCGCGTAATTCACACAGAGCCGGTGACATTCGTCGATCACGCCCAGTGCCATGAATCCCACGCCGATCCGCTCGGCGGTGAAACTGGCTCTGGCACTTTCTCTTCCGTCGCCGCCGCGATGGTCTTCGGTTTCGCCGAGCAACCGGTCCTTGCCGAGGCGGACATTGTCGAAGAACAACTCGCCGGTCGGTGAGGAGTGCAGGCCCATCTTCTTGAACGGTGTGCCCTGGGTGAGGCCTTCCATACCCTTGTCGAGCACGAACGTGAGCACCTTGCGGTCGCGTTTGTCGGTGCCGTCGCGCTCGTCGAGCTTGGCGTAGACGATCATCACATCGGCGCACGGGCCGTTGGTGATGAAGGTCTTCTGACCGTTGAGGATGTAGTCCTCACCGTCGCGTTCGACGCGAGTCTTCATGCCGCCGAACGCATCCGAACCCGAATCGGGTTCGGTGATCGCCCAGGAGGCGACCTTGCGCAGGGTGACGATGTCGGCCAGCCACCGCTGCTTCTGGGCCAGGGTGCCCCGCGACATGATGGTGGTGGCGCCGAGCCCGATGCTCACCCCCAGCGCGGACACCAAACCCATGCACACACCGGACAATTCGCTGATCAGCACCGCCATCATCGACTGCTGATCACCGAACGGGCTGCCCGGCTTCTTGCCACCCTCGCTCGGGCCGGCAGCTTCCTTGGCGAGCATTTTCGCGACGGCGTCCTCGCCCATCGCATCGATCCCGAACTGGCTGAACAGCTTGCGCAGGATCGGATACGGCAGCATCTCACCGCTGTCGAGGGCGTCGAGGTTGGGCCGGACCTCCTTGTCGATGAACGCCCGCACGGCGTCGCGGATCATCAGATCGGTCTCTGACCATTCGAACACTGTCGTCTCCTGACGCTCGCTTCGACCAAAAACATACACGTGTGCTTGTTTTTGTGCGGCGGTTTCGGTGACCCCGGTCACCATCGAACCGCGTAACCGCGGCGTAACGGATCGGAAAATTCATGTCTACATCCATGCACCACCGTCTGTGAGTCGCCGATTTCGGACGGCAGCGGATGAAGGAGAGACGGACATGGCCGGAGCAGATACTGCCGCCAAAGAAACACTCGAGGACTACACGCTGCGTTTCGCCCCACGGAGCTACCGCAAATGGAGCCCCGCTGTCGTCGGCATCTCCGCCCTCGGCGGCATCGCCTACCTGGCCGATTTCGCGATCGGCGCGAATATCGGCATCGCCCACGGCACCGGAAACGCCCTGATCGGCATCGGTATCTTCGCCGTGGTCGTCATGCTCACCGGATTCCCGCTCGCTTATTACGCGGCGCGCTACAACATCGATCTCGACTTGATCACGCGCGGCAGCGGATTCGGCTACTACGGTTCAGTGATCACCAATATCGTGTTCGCGTCGTTCACTTTCATCTTCTTCGCGCTCGAAGGTTCGATCATGGCCCAGGGCCTGTTATTAGGCCTCGGAATTCCGTTGTGGTTGGGCTATCTCGCTTCCACGATCATCATCTTCCCGTTGGTGATCTACGGGATGAACACCCTGGCGAAACTACAGGTGTGGACCACCCCGCTGTGGCTGCTGCTGATGGTGGCGCCCTTCGGGTTCCTGCTGCTCAACCACCCCGATTCGGTCGGTTCGTTCTTCGCCTACGGCGGTAAGGACGGCCAGGGTGTGAGCGTGTCCGGTGCGCTGCTGGCCGCCGGCGTGTGTCTGTCGCTGATCGCCCAGATCGCCGAGCAGATCGACTACCTGCGCTTCATGCCGCCGCGCACGCCCGAGAACCGGGCCAAGTGGTGGGGCTGGATGCTGCTCGCCGGTCCGGGTTGGGTGCTGTTCGGTGCGGCCAAGCAGGTCGTCGGCCTGTTCCTCGCGGTGTACCTGATCGCGAACCTGCCCGCGGCGCAGGGCATCGCCAACCAGCCGGTGCACCAGTTCCTGGAGATCTACAAGGACATGGTGCCGGGCTGGCTGGCCATGACCCTCGCGGTGGTGCTGGTGGTCATCAGCCAGGTCAAGATCAACGTGACCAACGCCTACTCCGGCTCGCTGGCCTGGACCAACTCCTACACCCGCGTCACCAAGACCTACCCGGGTCGCCTGGTGTTCCTGGTGGTCAACCTCGGTGTCGCGCTCGTGCTGATGGAAGCGAACATGTTCGACTTCCTCAACAACATCCTCGGCTTCTACGCCAACTGCGGCATCGCCTGGATCGTCACCGTGGCCACCGATATCGCGGTGAACAAGTACCTGCTGAAGATCTCACCGAAGGTGCCGGAGTTCCGGCGCGGCATGCTCTACGACTTCAACCCGGTCGGCCTGGTCGGTTTCGGGCTGTCGGCGGTGCTGTCGATCATGACCTTCTTCGGCCTGTTCGGCGAGCTGCTGAAGCCGTACTCGCCGCTGGTCGCGGTGCTGGTGGCCTTTATCGCGACCCCGCTCACCGCGATCGCCACCAAGGGCAAGTACTACCTGCGCCGCGCCGACGACGGCATCGAGGCGCCGATGTTCGACGAACACGGCAACCCCTCGGGCGATCTGCTCACCTGCCATGTCACCGGCATGGACTTCGAGCGGCCCGACATGATCGCCTCGGCGGTGCCCGGTCCCGAAGGCGAGATCCAGTACATCAGCTCGCTGGCGCTGTCCACGGACAAGGACGGAAAGCACCTGCTGCCCCGTCAGTGATAGTGGAGCGCTGGCGCGCTCGAGTTCGCGGCCCCTTGTGCCCCGTCGATCACCGCACGTTGGATTCTGCCTCGTGCCCGCACGAAAAGCGCCACTTAGACGGGACCACCCGGCACCCCCGCACCGCCGCGGCCCCAACACGCG
>NZ_JBHXRA010000024.1:0-53732 GCF_042717045.1 Nocardia sp. NPDC058633 | reverse complement strand
ATCAGGCACCGTTGCTTGCTCCTTCGTCGCCTACGCAACGGCGCCTGATCGACGGGACGGCCGCGAACCGCCGCTGCGCGGCGGCCCCTCCTCGGGGTCGGGGCGTGCGGGGCCGGTTTCAGATCAATCCCGAGGTCGGGGCGTGCGCGGTAATCAGATCAATTTTCGGACAATCGGCAGCGGCAGGATGCGCAGTGCGAAGCCCAGTGGTACCCACGGCCAACTCGGCACATAGGCATTGGCGCGACGCTTCTCGATCGAGGAGACCATTGCGTTGACGCCGGTTTCGGTGTCCACCATGAACTTCGGCTGATGCTTTACTCGGTCGTTCATCTCCGAGCGGATGTAACCGGGATAGATCACCGAGACGTCGACGCCCGCAATCGCTTCCGCGCGAACACCTTCGGCCAGTGCCGCGACCCCTGCCTTGGTGGCCGCGTAGGTGGTGAGCGTCTTGGGCATGCCGCGCAGGCCCGAGATCGAGGAGATCATCACGAGGTGACCGCGGCCCTGGGCTCGGAAGATCTTCAGCGCCGCCTCGCTCTGGGCAAGAGCGGCAACGAAATTCACCACCGCGGTCTCGCGGTTGGCCTTGTGGTGGCCGGTGCCCAGCGGGGCGCCCTTGCCGAGGCCCGCATTGACGATCACCCGGTCGACAGTGCCGAATTCGGCGGCGAACTCGTCGAAGACGGTGAACACCGCCGTGTCGTCGGTGACGTCGAGTTGCTTCACCGAAACGACGCGGTCGGGGTGTGCGGCGAGGATCTCGGCGCGCAATTCGTCGAGCCGTTCGGTGCGGCGCGCGCACAGACCGAGGTCATAGCCCAGCGCGGCGAATTGGCGGGCCATCTCGGCGCCGAGTCCGGAGCTGGCGCCGGTGATCAGGATGGTGCCCCGGCTCACGAGAGCGCCGCGGTTCGGGGAGTGATTGGCGATTCCATGTGCCCACGCTAGCCATCGCGGGGGCATGGTGGTCCCGATCTCGACACCACGACTGGGTTCCGCGAGTCGACGTGGAGCAGCGCCGCGGGTTGCGCAGTCGTCGGCTCAGCCCGACGACTGCGCAGTCCGCGGTGCCGTTCGGTGGATATCGGCGCAGGTCAGCGGGACGCGACCAGTCTGGCGGCGTTGGCCGCGGCGTCGTCGCCTGCCTTGTTGGCGGCGAGTTCGGCGTGGACGCGGTCGTAGTACCGGTTGATCTCGACGTTGGTGGTCTCCTCGTTCCAGTCGAGCAGCGGCGCGATCAAGCGGGCGATTTCCGGCGCGGCGGCGAGGCCGCGGTCGGGGACCTCGATGGAGATGCGGGTGCGGCGGGCGAGGATGTCGTCGAGGTGCAGGGCACCCTCGTGGGTGACGGCGTAGACGATCTCGGCGGCGATGTAGTCCGAGGCCCCCGGAATCGGGTGGCGCAGGGCGGGATCGGCGGCGATGAGGCCGAAGATGTCGGTACTCAGTGAGCCGTAGCGGCCGAGCAGGTGTTCGACCACGTCGACGGGCAGCCGCTGCGACACCGACAGGTCGGCTACTTCGGCGAGCATGTCGAAGTAGCCCGTCGCGCCGACGATCGGCAATTGCGCGGTCGACGAGGCGGGGATCTCCCCGCCCAGGCGCGCGACGGCCGCGTCGACGACGTCGGCGGCCATCACCCGGTAGGTCGTGTACTTGCCGCCCGCGATCACGAACAGGCCCGGCGCGGGTTCGGCGACGGCGTGTTCGCGCGAGAGCTTCGCGGTCTCCTTCGTGGCACCGGTCATCAGTGGGCGAAGGCCCGCGTAGGTGCCGACGATGTCCGCCCTGGTCAACGGCTCGCGCAGCAGCGCGTTGACATGGTCGAGGATGTACTGCACGTCGGCGGCGGTGGCTGTCGGGTGGTTCTTGTCCAGGGCCCATTCGGTGTCGGTGGTGCCGATGATCCAGTGTTCGGCCCACGGGATCACGAACAGGACCGACTTCTCGGTGCGCATGATCATGCCGGTGTGCAGGTTCAGCCGCTCGCGCGGCACGAGGATGTGCACGCCCTTCGACATCTGGACATGGAACGGGAAGTCGACGCCGGTCATCTTGATCATGTCGTCGGTCCACACGCCGGTCGCGCTGATCACCGTGCGGGCCCGAATGGTGTGCGTCAGGCCGGTTTCCAGGTCTTCCACGCGCGCGCCGACGACCTTGTCGCCGTCGCGTTCCAGCCCGATCACCTTGGTGCGGGTCAGCACCGTGGCACCGTTTTCGGCGGCGGTCCTGGCGATCATCATCGTGTGGCGGGCGTCGTCGACCTGTGCGTCGTAGTAGCGGATGGCGCCGGTCAGCGCGTCCTCACGCAGCGCGGGTGCGAGTTCCAGTGCGCCCGAACGGCTCAGGTGCTTGTGCATCGGGACCGTGCGCGCGCCGCCGAGGGTGTCGTAGAGCGCGATGCCCGCACCGATGTAGGCGCGCTCCCACACCCGATGTTGGAGCGGGAACAGGAACGGCACCGGATGCACCAGGTGCGGTGCGAGCGTATTCAGCAGCAGCCCACGCTCCTTGAGCGCCTCGCGCACCAGCGCGAAGTCCATCTGCTCCAGGTAGCGAAGGCCGCCGTGGATGAGTTTCGAGGAGCGGCTCGAAGTGCCCGCGGCGAAATCGCGTGCCTCGACGAGGGTGACGGACAGGCCGCGTGAGGCGGCGTCGAGCGCGGCGCCGGCGCCGGTCACGCCACCACCGATGACCAAAACATCGACCTCGGCGGTGTCGAGCGTGCCGACAGCCTTCTCGCGGTAGGTGGGGTCCAGTCGCACAGACACGATGATCTCCTTCTCGAAAGTATTGTGGTGATTCAGATTTCGGCCCAGTCGAGGGTGCGCTCGACGGCCTTGAGCCAGCGGCGGTAGCCGTGTTCGCGTTGCTCGTCGGACCAGCTCGGATACCAGCGAACGTCTTCGGACCAGTTGTCGAGCAGTTCGTCGGTGCCGCTCCAGAAGCCGACGGCCAGCCCGGCGGCATACGCGGCACCGAGCGCGGTGGTCTCGGCGACGACCGGTCGCGAGACCGGCACGCCGAGCAGGTCGGCCTGGATCTGCATGGCCAACTGGTTCACGGTGACGCCGCCGTCGACCCGCAGTGTCGCCAGGCGCACGCCGGCGTCGCGCTGCATGGCCTCGACCACATCGCGGGTCTGGTAGGCGATGGATTCCAGTGTTGCCCTGGCCAAGTGGGCGTTGTTGCTGTAGCGCGACAGACCCACGACCGCGCCGCGCGCATCGGGACGCCAATACGGTGCGAACAGACCGGAGAAGGCGGGCACGAAATACACACCGCCGGAGTCGCGCACCTGGCCCGCGAGGTCTTCGATCTGCCCGGCACCGGCGATGATGCCCATCTGGTCGCGCAACCACTGCACCGCCGAACCGGTGACCGCGATCGAACCCTCCAGCGCGTAGGCGGGTTTGTCGTCGCCGAACTGGTAGGCGACGGTGGTGATCAAGCCGTGGTTCGAGCGCACGATCTCCGTGCCGGTGTTGAGCATCAGGAAATTGCCTGTGCCATAGGTGTTCTTGGCCTCGCCGGGCTGGAAGCACACCTGCCCGACACCCGCGGCCTGCTGGTCGCCGAGCACGCCCGCGATGGGCACCGCCCCTGTGAACGGACCGTCGGGTTTCGTGGTCCCGAACAGTCCCGGGTTCGCCGACGCGGCGATGGTCGGCAGCATGGCCCGTGGGATGCCGAAGATCGCGAGGAGTTCGTCGTCCCAGTCGAGGGTTTCGAGATCCATCAGCATGGTCCGCGAGGCGTTGGTGGGGTCGGTGACGTGCACGCCGCCGGTGAGATTCCAGATCAGCCAGCTGTCGAGGGTGCCGAACAGGGCGTCACCGCGCTCGGCATCGGCGCGCACGCCCGCGATGTTGTCCAGGATCCACTTCAGCTTGCCGCCGGAGAAATACGGCGCGGGCGGCAGGCCGGTCTTCTCGCGGATGAGCGCACTGTGCCCGGCGGCATCGAGGTCGGCGATGATGCGGTCGGTACGGGTGTCCTGCCAGACGATGGCGTTGCCATAGGGACGGCCGGTGCGGCGGTTCCACACCACGGTGGTCTCGCGCTGGTTGGTGACACCGATGGCGGCGAGGTCGTCGGCCGTGAGATCGGCGAGCGAGAGGGCGGTCTTGACGACGGTGCGGGTGCGTTCCCAGATCTCGTCCGGATTGTGTTCGACCCACCCTGGACGCGGCATGATCTGGGAGTGTTCGAGCTGGTGGCGGGCCACAACGGTGCCTCTGTGGTCGAAAACCATGAATCGCGTCGAAGTCGTGCCCTGGTCGATCGCGCCCACATACCGGTTCATTTGTCGTCCTTCCCGGACCTCGGCATCGAGTCCGTCGATCGGGCACCCGGGCCCGAAACCCACGCTAGGAACGCGCGGACGCGTACACCACGGACACCGTTCGACAATGCTGAACGGTGGTAGGTTCGGGGCCATGCCCGGGCCGATCCAGTCGATCGAACGCGCCGCCGCCGTGCTGCGCCTGCTCGCGCGCGGATCGGGACCGCTGGGCGTCGGCGAGATCGCGACCGCACTCGACCTGGCCAAACCCACCGCGCACGGCATCCTGCGGACGCTGCTCGGGGTCGGGTTCGTCGGCCAGGACGCGCTCACCGGCAAATACCTCCTCGGCCCCTCGATCGGCGAACTCGGGACCGATCGGCTCGATGTGAACGAGTTGCGTTCGCGAGCGATCCACCGGGCCGACGCCCTCGCCTCCCGTTCCGGGGAATCGGTTCGCATCGCGGTGGCACGTGATAGTCGAATCACGGTGATCCACCACGTCTTTCGACCCGACAACAGCGTGCAAACCCTGGCCGTCGGTGAGGTGCTCCCCGCCCACGCGACCGCGCTCGGCAAGATTCTGCTGGCCTACGACGTGGCAGCGGAAGTCGTTGCACTGCAAGGGTTCACCCGGCGGACGATCACCGAACACGATGGACTCGACCGGGCGATCGCCGAGGTACGACGGCGAGGCTGGGCAGCGGAGGTCGAAGAGCATCGCACGGGCGAAGCGGGGATCGCGGTCCCCATTCGAGCCAGAGGTGGGCTTGTCGTCGCGGCCATCGGTATCACCGGACCGGTTGAACGGTTGTGCGACAACCGTTTACAGGTTCACACCGCCGCGATAGAGCAGGTGCGGGCCGCTGCCCTCGCTGTGCACCGCGACTTGACGGCAGCGCAATGAGCTGGGCCATCGCGACTTTCGCTGTGGTCCAGCCGGACCAGCTCCCGAGCAGCGAGCCAGCTGCCCGGTGCCGGCCGAACACCACCCGACGGGCACGGCATAGTGGGTCCCCCATAATCGTGATTCCGTACCAGATAAGTCGCGAAACAGCACTTTTCACCGCTCAGTGCAACCATGGTGCGGCCGTCGCCGTGAAGACGCGCACCGACGACGAGAGCAGCTGCCGATGACTCAACGTTTCGTGCTGGCCATCGACCAGGGCACCACCTCGAGCCGCTGCATCGTCTTCGACCAGCACGCGCGGCTGGTAGGGATGGCGCAGCGAACCCATCGTCAGCATTACCCCAAGTCCGGATGGGTGGAGCAGGACGCGCTCGAGATATGGCGAACCGTGGAGCGGATCGTGCCCGCCGCGTTGCGCGATGCCGGGATCACCGTCGAGCAGGTCGCCGCGATCGGCATCGCCAATCAGCGTGAGACCACCGTCGTGTGGGATCGGCACACCGGGCAGCCGGTGCGGCTGGCCATCGTCTGGCAGGACGTGCGCACCGAAGACCTGGTCGACCAAATGAAGGAATTGCCCGGCGCCCAACGTATTCCGGAGTTGAGTGGTCTCCCCCTGGCGACCTATTTCGCCGCACCGCGCCTGCGCTGGCTGCTCGACAATGTCGACGGCCTGCGCGACAGGGCCGAACGCGGCGACGTCCTGTTCGGCACCATGGAATCCTGGCTCATCTGGAACCTCACCGGCGAGCACGTCACCGACGTCACCAATGCCGGGCGCACCCTGCTGATGAACCTCGCCACCCGCCAGTGGGACGCGGAACTGTTGCGATTCTTCGACATTCCGCCCGCCATGCTCCCCCGTATCGAACCGTCGACCGGCGATTTCGGCACCGCCCGCACCGTCGTCCCCGGCGTGCGGATCGGCGCCGCCCTCGGCGATCAGCACGCGGCCCTGTTCGGCCAAACCTGCTTCGCCCCAGGTGAAACCGAATGCACCTACGGCACCGGCGGATTCCTCATGATGAACACCGGCACCGAACTGATCCGCTCCGAACACGGCCTGCTCACCACCATCGGCTACCAGGTCGGCCCCGAACCGGTCTACGCGCTGGAAGGCCCGATCGCGGTCACCGGATCCCTGGTCCAATGGCTACGCGACATCGTCGGCCTGATCGCCACCGCCCCCGAAATCGAAACTCTGGCAAGCACAGTCGACGACAACGGCGGCTGCTACCTCGTCCCCGCCTTCTCCGGCCTCTACGCCCCCCACTGGCGCAGCGACGCCCGGGGCCTGCTCATCGGCCTGACCTCCTACGTCACCAAAGGCCACCTGGCCCGCGCCGTCCTGGAAGCCACCGCCTGGCAGACCCGCGACGTAGTCGAAGCCATGAACGCCGACGCGGGCTTACAAGCTCGATCCCTGCGCGTAGCAGGAGGAATGGCCTCCAACAATCTGCTCATGCAGATCATCGCCGATGTCCTGGACACCCCTGTGATGCGCCCGCTGGTCACCGAAACCGTCTCCCTCGGTGCCGCCTACGCGGCGGGATTGGCCGTCGGCTACTGGCCCGATCTCCAAGGGCTACGCCGCAATTGGAAGGTAGCCGCGCAATGGACCCCCGCCGCGGATCGCCGAATCCGCGACAACGAATACGAACGCTGGCAACGCGCCGTTCAACTCAGCGTCGGTTGGGCCCGCCCGGCCGACTAGAAACGCCGAGGAAGCGGTGGCTGGAGACTTATCAGCTGAAGAGTTCGTCGGTGCGGGTGGCGGTAACGGCTTGCGTCAACCATGCGTCGAGCTGGTCGATATCGGTACACGCCGCGAGTTGCGCCCGTTGCGCGGCCGACAGCTCGAGCCCGCGGGCCGTCAGTACGGTGAGCACCGCATGCGCGGCAGTCTCGACGACCTTCGCGTCCACCTCGGCGAGCCCCTCGGCGAGCCCCTCCTCGCGCCCCTTCGCCATGTACTTGGTCGCGATGCGGCCGCGGTATTGAGGCGTGCTCTCCATCAGTTCCTCCAGGCGTCGGCTTGCGACGACGGTCAACGCGTCGTCGACCAGATCAAGATACATTTTCGCATGTTCATCGTCGGTTTTCATCAGCCCGGCCAGGAACGCGGCAAGGACCTCCTCCATATGCGGACCCGCGCCGTGGGCGATCGCCGACAGTGTCGCGCGCTCAGGGCACCTTCCCGCCTCAGCTGGATCGGTCACGACGGGGAAACGGTCAGGGCCGAGCACCAGCGGTTGGATCACCGATCCCACGGTGTCGAGTTCGATCGGCTGTTCGGCCCACTTCGCGACCGCCCTACTCGGCGTCACCACCAACAGAACCACCGGGCAACACAGCCGCGATCGCAGCGTTGTCAGGTAGACCGGCCATTTCCAGCGGCGCACATCCGCCTTCGACAACTGCACCTCCACGCACACACCGAGAACGGGAATGTCGCGATCGTCATGAGTGCTGAGTGCCAGGTCACCGCGAAACTCCTTGGGCCCGACGTCGGTGAAGTCGCACGGCTCAGCCCGCATCTGGGACAGGCCCGGGAGCGGGATACCGAACTCCTCAGCCAGCAACGACGGGGCCAGCAGGAGATCGGTGCGGAACAGGTCAAGCAAACCTTCGTGCAGGTGGCTCGGCATGCGGGGCACCGTATGTCGAGGCGACGAAGGGTACCAATCGGTTACGGCGTGTTGTGTGCCGAGCGGCGTTGCAGGAACACCGTCAGGGTGAACAGGACGACGCCGGCTACCGCGAGGACGGCGCCGACCATCGCCGGGGCGGTGTAACCGAGGCCCGCGGCGATGACCAGGCCGCCCAACCAGGCCCCTGCGGCGTTGGCCATGTTCAAGGCGGCGTGGTTGAGGGCGGCGGCGAGGGTCTGGGCGTCGGCGGCTACGTCCATGAGGCGGGTTTGGAGGCCGGGGGCCAAGGACGCACCGGAGGCTCCGACGAGGAAGGCGCCGATCGCGGCGGTGACGGGGTTGTGCGCGGCCAGGACGAAGCCGGCCAGGATCACCACCATCGCGATCATGGCGACGAAGATCGAGCGGTCCACGCCACGGTCGGCGAGGATGCCGCCGCCGATGTTGCCGACGATCATGCCGACGCCGAACAGGGCCAGCACGAGCGGCACCGCGCCGATGGGCATGCCCGCGACGTCGGTCATGGTGGTGGCGATGTAGGTGTAGACGGCGAACATGCCGCCGAAGCCGATCGCGCCGACGGCCAGGGTGAGCAGCACCTGCGGGCGACGCAACGCACCGAGCTCGGTCAGTGGGTTGGTGATCTTCATGCTGGTCAGGGCGGGGACGTAGCGCCAGAGGGCGGCCACCGTCGCCATCCCGATCACGGCGACGACCACATAGGCGTCACGCCAGCCGAAGTGCTGACCGAGCCAGGTCGCGCCCGGCACACCGACCACATTCGCCACGCTGAGCCCGAGCATCACCGCCGCCACCGCCTTGGCCCGCTGCCCGACGGGGGCGAGCGTGGCGGCGGCCAGCGAGGCGACACCGAAGTACGCGCCGTGCGGGAGCCCGGACACGAAGCGGGCGAGCACGAGCGTGCCGAAGGTCGGCGCGAGCACGGTCCCGATATTGCCGACGGTGAACGCGACCATCAACACGATCAACAATTTCTTGCGCGCCACCCGCGCGCACAGCGCGGCGATCAGCGGCGCACCGACAACGACCCCGAGCGCGTACGCCGAGACCGCGTGCCCGGCCGAGGGCTCGGAGATATCGAAGGCCCGCGCGATATCGGGCAGCAACCCCATGGTCACGAACTCGGTGGTCCCGATCCCGAATCCACCCAGCGCCAACGCGAGCATCGCCGGGACATGCCAGCTGGTGCGTGGCTCGTCGAGGCGATCGGGAACGGCGATGGAGGAAGTCACGCTTCCATGCAACGGGGGTAGGTGCCCATTCGCTACCCGAGGAGACCGTGAGCTACCACACCCCGAACAAGAACGACCCGGCAAGCCACCCACTGATCTCGCGAGAACATGGGTAACTCACCGGGTCGAGCAAACCGAAACACCACCTGTCCGCAGGCCGCCGACGCAGATCTCACGTCACTCGAGCCTGGCCTGGAACACGGAGAGGCGGACAAGCGCACCTTCACAGCCGGGCGGGTTCGCGGTCGCGAACCGGGGCTATCTCACTTCAGAGCGCGAGCCAGGTTCACGTCGAGCGCGCCGAGGAATTCCTCGGTGCTCAGGTAGCCCTGGTCCCCGCCGACGAGCGCGGCGAGGTCCTTGGTCATCTGACCGCCCTCGACGGTCTTGATGACCACGTCCTCGAGCGCCTGCGCGAAGCCGATCACCTCGGGGGTGTTGTCCAGCTTGCCGCGGTGTTCGAGGCCGCGGGTCCAGGCGAAGATCGACGCGATCGGGTTGGTCGAGGTCGGCTTGCCCTGCTGGTGCTGGCGGTAGTGCCGGGTGACCGTGCCGTGGGCGGCTTCGGCCTCGCAGGTCTTGCCGTCCGGGGTGAGCAGCACCGAGGTCATCAGGCCGAGCGAGCCGAAGCCCTGGGCCACGGTGTCGGACTGCACGTCGCCGTCGTAGTTCTTGCAGGCCCAGACGTAGCCGCCCTCCCATTTCATGGAGGAGGCGACCATGTCGTCGATGAGGCGGTGCTCGTAGGTGAGACCCGCGGCGTCGAACTCGGCCTTGAACTCGTCGTCGAAGACTTCCTGGAAGACGTCTTTGAACATGCCGTCGTAGGCCTTGAGAATGGTGTTCTTCGTGGAGAGGTACACCGGGTAGTTCTGCTGCAGGCCGTAGTTGAACGACGCGCGCGCGAAGTCCTCGATGGACTTGCGGAAGTTGTACATACCCATGACGACGCCGCCGTCTTCGGGCATCTTCACGACCTCGTGGACGATCGGCTCGCTGCCGTCTTCCGGGGTGAAAGTCAGCGTGACGGTGCCCGCCTCGTAGACCTTGAAGTCGGTGGCGCGGTACTGGTCGCCGAAGGCGTGACGGCCGATGATGATCGGCTTGGTCCAGCCGGGCACCAGACGGGGCACATTGGAGATGATGATCGGCGCGCGGAAGATGGTGCCACCCAGAATGTTTCGGATGGTGCCGTTGGGCGAGCGCCACATCTTCTTGAGGCCGAACTCTTTCACCCGCGCTTCGTCGGGGGTGATGGTGGCGCATTTCACGCCGACGCCGTACTTCTTGATGGCATTGGCCGCGTCGACGGTGACCTGGTCGTCTGTCTTGTCGCGGTACTCGATGCCGAGGTCGTAGTACTCGAGATTCACGTCGAGATAGGGATGGATCAGCTTGTCCTTGATGAACTGCCAGATGATCCGGGTCATCTCGTCGCCGTCGAGTTCTACGACGGTGCCTTCAACCTTGATCTTGGACATGGATCTTCGTGTCCTCCTCGGTGGGTGCCCTTATTGCACGGCTAGGCGAACACGCTTGTGAGCGGACCCCAGCAGTTCCAACAGACAACGTATATGCCCCGCGTTGTCTGCGGGACGTGTGGTGCAAACAAGACGAGCGTACTGCTGTCCCGTACCTCACCGCGATGGGAGGGCCCGCTGTGCGGGACTCCTCGAAGCTACTCCGCCCCGGCGGCCACGTCGGCACCGATCGGGCCTTGACCGGCTACTGAGTAGTAACACAACTGAGTCCGCGCCCCGGGAGCGGCGGTGCGAGTCCGGTCGGCCGGGTCGGACCGTGCTCCGATCCGCTGTACACGACGACACGCCGAGGCCTGCCACACCGTCGAACGAGTGATCTGGGCGATGAAATGCGGGGGAAGTTTCCGCGCGC
Organism: Nocardia sp. NPDC058633; assembly: GCF_042717045.1. Lineage (NCBI taxonomy): Bacteria > Bacillati > Actinomycetota > Actinomycetes > Mycobacteriales > Nocardiaceae > Nocardia > Nocardia sp. NPDC058633. The sequence continues at coordinate 42,731 of NZ_JBHXRA010000024.1, read as the reverse complement.
GGGCGATGTCCGGTTAACATGACGGCAAGGTCATGAGTACCAGCGCCAAGCCCCGGCTCGCTGGTCGGCAACCCTCCAGCTGCGGTGGGGTGCTCCGGGTGATGACCGGGCTCTCGAAAGTCGAGAGCAAGCGCGCACTGCAGGAGGCCCCCATGTGTTGTTGCCAGTCGATCCGACCCAGTTGACGAGATCCCCCGACTGACACCCACTGGAGTACGACATGACCGACTCTTCCCTGCCCGAGAACTGGTCCTTCGAGACCAAGCAGGTCCACGCCGGCCAGTCCCCCGACGCGAGCACCAACGCGCGGGCACTGCCGATCTACCAGACCACCTCCTACACCTTCCGCGATACCGACCACGCCGCGGCGCTGTTCGGTCTCGCCGAACCGGGCAACATCTACACCCGGATCATGAACCCCACCCAGGACGCGGTGGAGCAGCGAGTGGCCGCGCTCGAAGGCGGCGTCGCGGCGCTGCTGGTGGCCTCGGGCCAGGCCGCGGAGACCTACGCGATCCTGAACCTGGCGAGCGCGGGCGATCACATCGTGTCCAGCCCGCACCTCTACGGCGGCACGTACAACCTGTTCCACTACTCGCTGCCCAAGCTGGGGATCACGGTCTCGTTCGTCGAGGATCCCGATGATCTGGCGCAGTGGGAGGCGGCGATCCAGCCCAACACCAAGGCGTTCTACGGCGAGACCATCGCCAACCCCAGCAGCGCGGTGTTCGACATTCCCGGCATCGCCGGTGTCGCGCACGCGAACGGCATTCCGCTGATCGTGGACAACACCGTCGCCACCCCCTACCTGATCCAGCCGCTGGCGCACGGCGCCGACATCGTCGTGCATTCGGCGACGAAGTACCTGGGTGGGCACGGCGCGGCCGTGGCGGGTGTGATCGTCGACGGTGGCACCTTCGATTGGACCGTGCGCGACGCCGACGGCAACGCGCGCTTCCCCGGTTTCACCGAGGCCGATCCCAGCTACCACGGTGCGGTGTTCGCCGATCTGGGTGCGCCCGCGTTCGCGCTCAAGGCGCGCGTGCAGTTGCTGCGCGATCTCGGTGCGGCGGTCTCACCGTTCAACGCCTTCCTCATCGCCCAAGGCATCGAGACGCTGAGCCTGCGCGTGGAACGCCACGTCAGCAACGCCGAGAAGGTCGCGAAGTTCGTCGCCGAGCAGCCGGGTGTCGACGCGGTGTTCTACGCCGGCCTCGAGTCCTCACCCTGGTACGCGCGGGCCAAGGAGCTGGCACCCAAGGGCGCGGGCGCGATCGTCGCGTTCGAGCTGGCAGGCGGTGTCGACGCGGGCAAGAAGTTCGTGGACGCGCTCAGCCTGCACAGCCATGTAGCTAACATCGGTGATGTGCGTTCTCTCGTGATTCACCCGGCGTCGACCACGCACTCGCAGTTGACGCCCGGCGAGCAGCTGGCGGCCGGCGTGACTCCCGGCCTGGTCAGGCTCGCGGTGGGCATCGAGGGAATCGACGACATTCTGGCCGATCTGCGGGCCGGGTTCGCGGCGGCGACGACGTGACTGTGAGCACCGAATCGCCGATCGCCCGACCCGGAACCGGGGTGGCCCTGCTGCCGCCGCCGGACGGGCGAGTCGGTCTGGTCGCCATCGGGGACGTGACGCTGGAGAACGGCGCCGTGGTCGGTGATGTGCGGCTGGCGGTGCAACGCTGGGGCGAGCTCTCGCCCGCGCTGGACAATGTGGTGCTCGTCGAACACGCGCTCACCGGCGACTCCCATGTCGTCGGTGGGCCCGACGGGGCGCCCGGCTGGTGGGAGGGCATGGTCGGGCCCGGCGCGCCGATCGACACCGACGAGTGGTGTGTGATCGCGACCAACGTGCTGGGCGGTTGCAAGGGCAGCACCGGCCCGTCCTCGCTCGCCTCCGACGGAAAGCCTTGGGGCGCACGGTTTCCCGAGCTGACCATCCGCGATCAGGTGACCGCCGAGGCGCGCTTGTTCGAGGTGCTCGGGATCGAGCGGCTCGGCGCGGTCGTCGGCGGCTCGATGGGTGGCATGCGGGTGCTCGAGTGGATCATCGGCCTGCCCGAGCGGGTCTCGGCGGCGCTCGTGCTGGCCGTCGGCGCCCGCGCCACCGCCGATCAGATCGGCACCCAGACCACACAGATGGCCGTCATCGCCGCCGATCCCGACTGGCAGGGCGGCAACTATCACGGCACCGGCCGCGCGCCGATGACCGGCATGGGGCTGGCCCGGCGCATCGCGCACCTGACCTACCGCACCGAGAGCGAACTCGACCACCGCTTCACCAACACGGCCCAGGGCGACGAGGACCCGTGGACCGGCGGGCGCTACGCGGTGCAGAGCTACCTCGAGCACCAGGCCGACAAGCTGTGTCAGCGCTTCGACCCGGCCACCTATGTGCTGCTCAGCGAGGCCATGAACCGCCACGATGTGGGTCGCGGGCGCGGCGGCATCGCGGCCGCGCTGGCTTCGACGTCGGTGCCGTGCGTGGTCGGCGGGGTCGACTCCGATCGGCTGTATCCCCTGCACACCCAGGCCGAACTGGCCGAAGGCCTGCCGGGCTGCGCGGGGCTCGAGATCGTGCATTCCCGCGACGGGCACGACGGGTTCCTCACCGAGGCGGCCGCTGTGTCGAAGTTGCTCACCGAGACGATGCGCCTGGCGCGGGAGAACCGCTGAGGCGTCACGGCCCGGTCAGCAGGGTGACGATCGAGCGAACGTAGGCCTGAAGCCGTTCCCGCGGATACTCTCCCGGCTCGCTCACGGCCAGTCGGCCGAGCATCTCGGCGACGGTGAGGGTGGAGTTCGCGAGCAGTGGGGCATCCATGTCCGACCAGCGTGGCGACAGCGAAATGCCCATGCGGACCAGCGATTCCGCACGCTCGAGGATGTCGGTGCGCGAAGCCCGTAGGGCCGCACGGTATTCGTCGGGGGCACTGGCGGGCGTGGCCAGGATCAGTCGCCAGCGGGTCGGATTCTCCAGTGCCACACCGACGAACGCTTCGACCGTCGCCGAGGCGGCGGCCAGCGGATCGGTGTCGAGCAGGTCCTGCGGCAGCGTGTCGGCGATCTGCTCGAGTCCGCGTTCCCGTTCACGTTCCAGCAGCGCTTCGACGAGTTCGGCACGGGTCTTGAACACGGTGTACAGCACCGGTTTTCCGACACCGGCCTCCTGCGCGACGGCTTCCATGCTCAATTCGTGCAGTTCCATCCGGCCCAGCACCGCGAACGCGGCGTCGAGCAGTTGCGCGCGCCGCTCCCGCGGCGGCAGGCGCGGGGCATAGCGGCGTCGCGGTCGTTGATCCCGTGTCGCGGTCACACGCCCCACCTGCCTTTCCCTCCTGGAGGGTACCTCGCCGCAGACCCGTTCACACAAATCCTACGCAGCCGTTGTATTATCCGCACGTCATTGCTACGGTCGTGTTGTATTCAATTTCGAGGTGCTGCCTCGGCACTGCAAAGGAGCATGTGCAATGGCTTTCGATCCGTCCACCCTGCGCCGCGACGACTACGGCTTCTTCGGGCCGGGCTCTCCCAGCTGGAAGGTGTGGGGGTCGCCGACCGCGCTGATCGGCTTCCAGCGCGCCGTCACCCTCGAGCATTTCGATCCGTTCCTGACCGCCGCGGTCGCCGATTCGCAGGGGATCTACGACAACCCCGCGGTCCGGCTGGATCACACGCTGGCCTACTTCGTGCTGGTCGCGCTCGGTGACGGCCGCACCGCCATCCAGGCCTCCGAACACCTGACGAAGGTGCACGCGCCGATGACAGGCATCGAACCGGTCAGCGGCAAGCGCTACAGCGCCAACAGCCCCGACGCACAGCTGTGGATCCACGTCACCGGGTGGCATTCGGTGCTCAAGGCCTACGAGATGTACGGGCCGGGCCCGTTGAGCCCGGCCGAGGAGGATCGGTACTGGGCCGAGTGCGTGATCGCCGCCGAACTACAGACCTGCAAACCGTCGGATGTGCCGCGCAATCGCGAACAAGTGCGTGCCTACTTCGCACGGGTCCGACCACAGTTGTGCGTCACCGAGCGGGCGGTGCAGGCCATGCACTACCTGCTGTGGACACCGCCGAACAAGGGCTGGGCGTTCGCGATCGGTGCCAGGCTGCTGTCACTGGCGACGATTCCCACCCTGCCGAGGTGGATGCGCAAGCTCGGCCGGTTCGACCTGCCGCGCCTGGTCGATGTGTCGGTTCGCATCCCCGCGAAGGTGATCGCCTGGGTCGCCGCGCGCCGGGACAACTGGGTGCTGATCCACGCGGCGCCGTTCATCGCGCCGATGACCGGGCAGATCTTCGCCGCGCACGCCCGTTCGGCTCCACCCGAGAACCTCTCGACGATCACTCCGCGCGATGCCCGCGAGCTCTACGGCAGCCAGGGTGTGCGGAGCATATGGGACTCCGTCACCGAAACTGCCTGAACGACAACATGATCGAGGGACCGGACGCGTCGATGGCGCGGCCGGCCTTGTTCAGCTGACGCCGAGAGTGTTGATGGTGGCGGCCAGGAACACGATGGAGCTGCCGAGCGCGGTGAGCGCGGCCACGTCGAACGGGCGGCTGCGCACGGCGAGCAACCCCACCTGCACGGTGGGCAGGCACAGCCGGAACGCGGCGGCCACCAGCGCCGCGCTGCCGAAGATCAGCGCGCCGCGACGCCACCGATCCCACGCGACGAAGCCGACCGCGATCACGATCAGCGCGGTCACCACGGTCATCGGCAGATGACTGCGCAGGTACTGCTCCCCCGCGCTCAACCGCGCGACCCGGTGCTTGCCGGTCGTCTCCGCCTCGTTCACGAGCCCGATTGTTCCAGATACCGCCTGCGCGCGGACGGGGTGGCGCATGACAGAGTGGTCCGCTGTGCTGCACCTGATCTTTCACGAGCCCGTGATTCCGCCCAATACCGGCAATGCGATCCGGTTGGCCGCGGGGACCGGCTGCGCGCTACACCTCGTCGAACCGCTCGGCTTCGATCTGTCGGAGTCCAAGCTGCGACGGGCTGGGCTGGACTATCACGACCTCGCGGTGGTGACCGTGCATCCGGACCTGGCGACGGCGTTCGCGGCGATCGGGCCGGGGCGCGTGTTCGCCTTCACCACCCAGGCGACCACCCGCTTCACCGATGTCGCCTATCAGGACAACGACGCGCTGCTGTTCGGCACCGAGCCCACCGGGCTGCCCGCGCACGTGCTGGCCGATCCGCGGATCACCGAGCAGGTGCGCATCCCGATGCTGCCGGGGCGGCGTTCGATGAACCTGTCGAACGCGGCGGCAGTGTCGGTGTACGAAGCCTGGCGACAGTTGGGGTTTCCAGGCTCGGTCTGATCCCAGAGCCCGCGCTGGATACCTATTCGGTCACTTGATCACCAGGCCACCATGGCGGCATCGCCCGAGAGCGAAAATCCCTGATGGCCTGGTGAACATCTGACGAGGTTCTCAGTCGATGTCGAAGCGCTTGGAGCGTGAGGTGGCGCCTGCGGTCAGGCGAACGGCGGACTTGGTGACGCCGAAGTGTTCGGCGAGTAGTTCGATGGCGGCCTTGTTCGCCTTGCCCTCTACGGCCGGGGCTCGGACGTAGAGGGTGAGGGTGCCGTCTTCGGCGGTCTCGACGAGGGGGCCTTTACGGCTGTTCGGTTTGATCGTCGCCCGCACTGTGGGCACCGGGGGTCTCCTTTTCGGGCGCTGTCGGTTCGGTCGTGCCGGACGCGGCGGCTCCGGGCGCAGCGGTTGCGGGCGCAGCGGTTGCGGGCGCAGCGGTTGCCGGTGCGGTCGTTGCCGGTGCAGCGGGCGGCGGGGTCGTGGTCGCCGATGCGGCGGTCGTATGTATGCCGGTGCGGCGCCTGCGCAGCAGTCGCAGTGCGGCGTACACCACCGCGCCGATGACGGCGAGGAAGCCGAGCCACGGGAGGGCCTTGCCGACGAAGACGATCGCGTCCTGCAACCAGTCGATCAGCGAATGCCAGCCCGCGACGATGCCGTCCCAGAAATTGTCCGGATCGCCGGGTGCGTTCTTGTCGTCGGCGGTGAGGGTGATGGTCAGCGTCGACAGCGCGACCTGATCGTCGAGACTGCGCTTCTGCGCGGTGAGGCTGTCGAGTTCGCCCTGCCTGCTCGACAGCGCCTCCTCGGCGGCGATCAGGTCGGCGGTGTTGGTGGCGCCCGCGATCAGCGCTTTGAGCCGGTCGACGGAGGCTTGCAGGGCGCGGATACGGGCGTCGAGGTCCTGCCACTGCATGGTGACGTCGTCGCGATCGGTACTGATCCGGGTGACGGTGCCCACCCCGCCGAGGCCGGTGATGAACGCGTCGGTCTTGTCGGCGGGCACCCGAACGCTGAGCACGGCGCGAGCGGTGCGCTTGTCGGTGCCGGGTTGTTCGGTGCGGCTGTCGATCCGGCCGTCGAGGGCAGCGACCTGCTCGGTGACGGTCGCGGCGGCGTCGATCGGGTCCGTCGAGGTGACATCCACCGACCCGGTGATCACCTCTTTGCGGTTCGACTGCTCCGTCGGCGCCGGACTGTCCTTCTGCGGGGCGCCCTCACGGAATCCGGGCGCCACGGCGGCGGCAGGGCCCTCGACGGTCGGCGCGGACGCCCGGCCGGCGTGGTCCTCGCCGGCCTCGCCACCGCACCCCGCCAGGAAAAGGAGTCCGAGCAAGGCGATCATCACCACGGCAAGCTTGCGCATAGTGCGCAGCGTAGTGCGTGGGCGGGGCGGTGACTCGTGTTCGAAGTCGGAGCGGCGCCGGTGATCCGGTGTGGGAAGGTCGGCCGGGGTAGCCCGGCGATGACGTGGCCGCTGGTCAGCGGAAGTCGCGGGAGCGGGCGACGATGGTCAGGTCCAGGTGTTCGAGGTGGTCGGCGACCAGGCTGGCGGCGCCCTCGGCGTTCTGGATGCGGCCGCGGACGAGCAGGGCGGTGGCGCTCTGGGCGAGGCGCCGGTAGCGGGTCCACAGGCCGACCGAGCAGACGACGTTGACCATGCCGGTTTCGTCTTCGAGGTTGAGGAAGGTGACACCCGCGGCGGTGGCGGGGCGCTGGCGGTGGGTGACAGCGCCTGCCACCAGGATGCGAGCGCCGTCCTCGACGAGCAGGAGGTCGCAGGCAGGCACCACGCCGAGCGAATTCAGGTGGGCGCGCAGGAATTCGGTGGGATAGGTGCCGGGCGAGATGCCGGTGGCCCAGACATCGGCGGCGGCGAGTTCGAGTGCGCTCATGCCGGGCAGAGCCGGGGCGGTGGTCGCCGGGCCGGTGCCGGGCAGGCGGTCGGTCCGTTCCACGGCCGCCGCGCCCGCCGCCCACAGCGCCGCCCTGCGCACGCTGCTGCCACGTGAATCCCGCTCCGGCGTATCCGCGGTCGCACCAGCCGCAGCCCGCGTACGGGCCCGCGCAGCTGCGGCAGTTCGGTCGGCGGAAGCGTGGTTCACCTGCGGTTCGGTATCGACGAGGGCGTCCAGCGCACCGGCGGTCGCGAGTGATTCCGCTTGGGCGACAGTGAGTTCCACGCGGCCGGTGAGGTCGAGCATCGAGGTGAAGGGGCCGTGCTCGGCGCGGTCGGCGACGATGCGGTCGGCCAGCTCGGTGCCGATGTGGCGCACGCCCGACAGGCCGAGCCGGATCTCGGTGCCCGAGTTCTCGAGGGTGGGTTCGGCACGGCCGAGGTTGATATCGGGGCCGTGCACGCGCACCCCGTGGCGTCGGGCGTCGGCGACCAGCGACTGCGGTGAGTAGAAACCCATCGGCTGCGCGCGCAACAACCCGGCACAGAACGCGGCCGGATGGTGCAGCTTGAACCACGACGAATAGAACACGATCGAGGCGAAACTCTGCGAATGGCTTTCCGGAAAGCCGAAATTGGCGAAGGCATAAAGTTTTTCGTAGATCCGGTCGGCGACCTCGTCGGTGATGCCGTGCAGGTCGCGCATGCCCTGATAGAACCGCTCCTTCAACCTGGCCATCTTCTCCGGTGACCGCTTCGACCCCATCGCCCGCCGCAGCTGATCCGCCTCGGCCGCACTGAAACCGGCGACATCGACCGCCATCTGCATCAACTGCTCCTGGAACAGCGGAATGCCGAGCGTGCGTTCGAGTGAGCGCTCCAGCGACGGATGATCGAAGACCACCGGCTCCTGGCCGTTTCTCCTGCGAATGTAGGGGTGCACAGAGCCGCCCTGAATCGGGCCGGGCCGGATCAGCGCCACCTCGACGACCAGGTCGTAGAAGGTGCGCGGCTTGAGCCGGGGCAGCGTCGCCATCTGCGCGCGCGACTCCACCTGGAACACCCCGATCGAGTCGGCGCGCTGCAGCATCTCGTAGACGCCGGCTTCGGTGAGGTCGAGCGCGTGGAGTTCCACCGTCTCGCCCTTGTGCTCGCGCACCAGGTCGATCATGTAGTGCAGCGCCGAGAGCATGCCGAGGCCGAGCAGATCGAACTTCACCAAACCCACCGCGGCGCAATCGTCTTTGTCCCACTGCAGCACGCTGCGCCCCGCCATCCGCGCCCACTCCACCGGGCACACGTCGGCGATCGGCCGATCACAGATCACCATGCCGCCGGAGTGGATGCCCAGATGCCGTGGCAGCCCGTCGAGTTCACCGGCGAGTTCGAGCACGGCGTCCGGAATATCGGTGCCCGTCTCGCCCGCCACCCCCGACCAGCGACTCACCTGTTTGCTCCACGCGTCCTGCTGTCCCGGTGAGAAGCCGAGCGCTCGGGCGGCATCGCGGACCGAGGACTTGCCGCGGTAGGTGATCACGTTGGCCACCTGCGCGGCGTAGTCGCGACCGTATTCGGCGTAGACGTGCTGGATGGCTTCCTCGCGGCGGTCGGACTCGATGTCGACATCGATGTCGGGCGGCCCGTCCCGCTCGGGCGACAGGAACCGTTCGAACAGCAGTTTGTTGCCCACCGGGTCGACATTGGTGATGCCGATGGCGTAGCAGACCGCGGAGTTGGCGGCCGAACCCCGGCCCTGGCACAGGATGTCGTTGTCCTTACAGAACTGCACGATGTCGTGCACCACCAGGAAGTAGCCGGGAAAGTTCAGCTCCTCGATCACGGCCAACTCGTGGTCGATCTGCCGATACGCCTCGACATTTCGCTCGGGTGGACCGTATCGTCGCGCGGCTCCCGCGTAGGACAGGCGGCGCAACCACGAGTTCTCGTCATGGCCGGCGGGCACCTCGAACGGGGGCAGCTTCGGCGCGATCAGCCCCAGGTCGAACGCGCATTCGCGAGCCAGTGCGGCCGCGTTCGCCACCGCGTGCGGATGCTCGGCGAACAGGTGCGCCATCTCCGCGCCCGAGCGCAGGTGCGCGCCGCCGGTGGGGGCGAGCCAGCCCGCCATCTCGTCGAGACTGCTCCTGGAGCGGATCGCGGCCAGTGCCATCGCCCGCCGACGTTGGGCAGGCGAGGCGAAATGGGCGCCGGTGGTGGCGAGGACGGGAACATCGAGGCGATCGGCCACCGCGATCAGCAGCGCGTTGCGCTCGTCGTCGGTGGCGATGCCGTGGTGGGTGAGTTCCACGCTCACCCGGTCGGCACCGAATCGTTCGATCAGATCACGCAGCGCCGCTTCGGCTTTCGGTAATCGGATATCGCCGCCGCGCAGATCGTGTTCGAGTGCGGTGCGCAGATGACCTTTTCGGCAGCCGGTGAGAATGTGCCAGTGCCCGCCCGCCGCCGCGGCGAGCGTGTCGAGGTCGTAGCGCAGCACACCCTTCTCCCCCGCGGCCATGTGCGCCGCCGCCATCTCCCGAGAAAGCCGCCGATACCCCTCCTGGCCTCTGGCCAAGACCAACAGGTGCGGGCCGTGCGGGTCGGGGAAGCCGGTGCGCGGCACCGAATCGGGGGCATGCGCGTGCCCACGCCCCGACACGACCGCAGCACTCGCGTGCTGCGGATCGCTCACCCGCGAGCCCCCCCGAGGTACAGAACGGCGCCGGACCGCATCCCCTCGGCCCGGCGCCGCCTTCGCATCGGTTCCCAGTGACAGTTCGGCACCGAAAACCGTTGGCATTCCCCATTCCCTGGCCGCCTCGGCGAACCGGACGGTCCCGTAGAACCCGTTGTGGTCGGTGAGCGCGAGCGCTTCCAGCCCGAGCCGCACCGCCTCCTCCACCAGTTCCTCCGGCTGACTCGCGCCGTCGAGAAAGCTGTAGGCGGAGTGGGCGTGCAGTTCCGCGTAGGGCACCGTCGGGCAGGTCGGCCGGTCGAGCTCGCCGGCGCGGTACTCGCCGCGCTTGCGCGACCAGGCCGGGCTGTCGCCGCCGTCGCCCGGATGCATGTCTTCGGCGGGCCTGCCGCTCGGCTTGCCCGAGAGCACCCGTTCCAGCTCCCACCAGGTCGGTGGTCCATGGTTCCAGCCCACGCACCCGCTCCTCTCACGACCCCCGCATCACAGCTCCCTTTCCGTTTTCCTTGCCGGACAACTCAATGAGCGGGCAAGCGCTCCATCGACCGCGATTCCAGCGCGGCCTCCACATGCCCGAGACCCGAGCGGATCACCGCGCCGTAGGCATCGTTGGCGAGCACGTCCAGGTGCCCGCGCGCGATGGCCAACTGCATCCGCGCCATCTCGAAGTCACCGACGCGGCGATGACTGTCGGCCAGGTTCAGGTACAGCGAGGGCAGGAACCCGCGCAGCCCCTCGTCCAACGGAATGCCCGGCCCGAACACCGCGGCCAGCGCTCGCTGATCCCACAGCAGCGCTCCTTCCGGCAACTCCTGCACATCTGCCAGGTGGTGCGCCACCACACAGCGATGCAACGGCTCGCCACCTTCCCCTATCTCACTCCACAGCCTGGTCAGCGCCGCGCGCGCCGCATCAGGGTCGCCACCGCCGAGCCGCACCGCGGCATAGATGTCCGCCATCCGATCGTCCGCCATGCGCACCAGTATCGCACATACGTTCGAATATTGGCGAGAGGCATTCGAACATATTTTCGAGTTCTTCGCGGGGCCTGGCTCCGGAACTTACTTTGGAGTAAGTTCGTAGGGAACGAGCTGCAAAGGAGCAGTAATGTCTCAGGTTTCTCCAGGTGAACAGCGTCGTAAGCGGCGCGATCTCACCGGCAGGCATGTCGTGATCACCGGTGCGTCGTCCGGGATCGGACGCGCCGCCGCGCTGGCGGTCGCCGACAAGGGCGGCGTAGTCCTGCTGCTCGCGCGCCGCGCCGACGAACTGGCCGCGGTGGTCACCGAGATCGTCGACGCGGGCGGACAGGCCTACGGCTACCCGTGCGATGTCACCGATTCCGACTCCGTGGATGCGGCCGTCAAGGCCATTCTCGAGCAGCACGGCCACGTCGACATGCTGGTCAACAACGCGGGCCGCTCCATCCGCCGCGCCATCCACCGCTCCACCGACCGCCTGCACGACTTCGAACGCACCATGGCGGTGAACTACTTCGGCGCGCTGCGGATGACGTTGGCGCTGCTGCCACAGATGCGCGAACGCGGTTTCGGCCACATCGTCAACATCTCCAGTGCCGGTGTGCAGGTGGCCACCCCTCGGTTCGCCGCCTACCTCGCCAGCAAGGCCGCCCTGGACAAGTTCACCGAGGTCGCCGCTGTCGAAACCCTCGCCGACGGAGTCACTTTCACCACCATCCACATGCCGTTGGTACGCACCCCGATGATCGCCCCCAGCGGCGATCAGGGACCCTCCGAATCCCCCGAGTGGGCCGCGGGCACGATCGTGCGCGCCCTCGCCGAGCGCCCCAAACGCATCGACGTCCCCCTCGGCACCCTCGCCGAATACGGCGGCATCCTCACCCCCAAGTTCCGCGACCGCATCCTGCACCGCTACTACCGCGCGTTGCCCGATTCCCCTGCCGCCAAAGGGGAATCGGCCGAAGTCACCGAAGTGGTGGCGCCGACGAACCCGAAGACTCCCTCGGCTGCCCGCAAGGTCACCGGCACCGCCCTGCGCCGCGCGGCTCGCTGGGTACCCGGCACGCACTGGTGACCCGACGTCATCGGGAAGGCCCATTCACCCGATGACGGTTCGGCTCAGCTCCCGCTTCCGCGGATTCGGCCCGCAGGTTCGCGCGCGATTCACCGCACGTCGAGGGTGAAGTGGTGGGCGGTGATGGTCAGATGGTGGCGCATGTAGAGGCGGTGGGCGGCGGCTCGGGTGGGGCCGACGCCGGAGTCCAGATGGATCGCCGTGCAGTGCAAGCGACGGGCCTCGGCGGTGAGCCAGTCGAGCAGGCGGTCGGCGTGGCCTCGACCGCGCACCGCGGGCAGGGTGGAGACGTCGTCGACGTAGAGGTGGTGGCCCCAGGCGGTGGAGTGCGATTCGCGAAACCCTGCCACCGAGAGCGCTGTGGGAGAACCTGATTCGAAGATCCCGACCAGCCGGTAGCCCGCAGGGCGCAGTTCGGTGTCGACGAACTCGGTCAGCAGGGCTGCCGTCTCCCACCGTGGGCGAAGCTCAAGTAGGGCAGGGCCTGCCAGCTCGGTTTCATCCTTGCCGATTTCGCGGATGTCGATCATGGAATCGACGCTAGGGCCGACCGGCGACGCGCGGGAGAGCCACTGCGCCGCAGTTCCGATAGTCCACCGACGCCGTCGGCCATCCGGCGACCCCGCCTGATCGCTTCCGTCAGCGGTCGGCAGACCGTTCGGACTGGACAGTGGACGGCTCGCAGAGTTGTTCCACAGCAGCGGGTTCCAGATAGGTGGCCGGTTTGGGCGCGGCGCCGCAGCTGGCTTGGCGAGGGGCGGCGGGAACGGAGCGGGCGGTGACGCGCCAGCGGCGACCGTCGCGGTGGGTGACGACGGCGGCGCCCGCCAGGGTCGGGTCGTGGGTGGGGGCCGGGTCGGGATGGACGGTGAGATCGGTGGCGCCGGCCGGAATCCGTTCGCGCACAGCCACTTCGGCGAGCTGGGAGATCGGGGGGTAGCAGCTACGGCCGCGAAGACCGGTCAGGGAGACCTCGTCGACGTCGGCCGCGTCGAGCATCGCCTTGGCGGCGGGGGCGTCGAGGCGACCGTAGGTGAGGCCGGAGGGAAGCAGGACGACCGCGGGGGCGAAGCGGTGACCACCGGTGTGGGAGGCCTCCCAGGCCCGGCCCGGATACTCGGCGGCCAGGGCGGCGGCGATCGGGCGGCCCAACAGGGCACAGCACTGGTCGCGTTTGCCGTGGGCGCAGACCAGGACCACCGGATCGTCGACCCGCACACCGATTCCCGGAGCCGGTCCGTCCACGAGATGCAGGTCTATGTCGAAGAGCTGGCGCAAGTCGGTGATCTCGAACCGCTCACACCAGGAACCCTCGGGCCGCGAACTGGCCAGCAGCACGGTGCGGGTACCGGTGAACTCGTTGCGGCCGGGGCGGCGGATCAGCGTCGGCCGAACCCGCGCCGCCGATGTACGCGCCGCCAGTTCGGCGGTGATCTCCGGACCGAGCACCTCGTCACCGATCACATCGCCGCCCCACGCACCGGGATGCTCGATACACAGCCATCCGGTGAAGTGCCCCGCGGTACCGAGAAGCGGGATGTCGGCAGCGGCCGCCGTACACAACATGCCCTCGAATGGGTTCACAGCGCTCCTCCCGCGACCGAGCCCTCCGGGTTCCCGGACAGGCGTCGTTTCACTCTAGAACCGAGCGCGCGGACCGAGTCGATGCCCACCCCACACCGGTACTGCCCCGATCGCAGCGTCGCGCGGTCCGGAGGTCGGGTCGCACCGCGCCGAACGACGACGGCCGTACCACCGAACCCGAGCTGACAGCGGTTCGGCGGTTACTCGTAGACGCCCTCGGCGTGCCACAGCGTCGCGTCGTAGACGAGCAGGACGGCGCGGATTTCGGTGGGTTCGGCGTCGAGTTGGACTTGGACGCGCACGGCCAGGGAGGTGGGTTCGGCGGTGGACCACCATCGTTCGGTGATCGGCCACGGGCCCGCCCAGCCCAGCAGCGCCCACTGCTTGCGACCCCAGCGCAGGCGGGTGGGGGTAGCGGTGAACAGGCCGCGGTCGGTGACCAGAACGGGGGCGCCGTCGGCCGCGGTCAGGTGCACGACCGGGCGGTGCAGCAGGAGCAGGGTGGGGGCGGGTTCGGGGAGGCGGCCGGGCCAGGGCTGGGTGGGGTCGGCGGCGGGGGTCAGTTCGTCGCCGAGGGCGATCATGGTGATGCGTTCGGCGGGGCCGCGTCCGCCGCTGAGCACACCGATGCGGACCGCTTCGCCGCCGAGCAGTCCCTGCACGCGGACCAGGGCGCGCCGGGCCCGTTCGGTCTCCTCGCCCTCGCCGCCCCACAGACCCAGTTGCAGGGCACCGGCGGCCACCACCTCGACCGGTTCCAGGGTGAGCGCGACGATCGGGCCGGTGGGGCGAGCGCGACGAGTGAGCCAGCCGTCGAGTTGCCAGCGGACGCGATCGGCGGTGTCGGCGGGGGTGAGCGGGCGCGCGCAGCGCCAGATCCTGGTCAGCTCCTCGCCCGCCTCGGTGCGCGCGGTCACGGCGAGCCGGGTGCAGGCCACGCCCGCCGCCGACAGCACCGCGTGCAGTCGGGTGGACAGTTGCCTGCCCGCGAACGCCGCCGCGTCGACCCGGTCGATGGGCGGATCGCAGGCCAGCTCGACGGTCAGTTCCGGGGCGGGACGGCGCGCCGACGGCGGGCGTTCCGGCAGCGCCCGCGCGGTGCGATGGGCGAGCACGGCGTCGGCGCCGAACCGGGAGGCCACTTCGGCGGCGGACAGGCGCGCGAAATCGCCGATGCGGCGTAAGCCCAAGCGCCGCAACAGGTCTACCAGGTCTTTGCGCTCGGGAGCGGCCAGGCTCGGTTCCACCGCGAGTTCCGAGACCGGCAGCGAGGCGAGGTACCGCGCACCCTGCCCCGGCGCCACGATCGCCCCGCGCCTGGCCGCGATCACCGCCGTCGACAGAGTGTCGGCGATCCCGATCTGCGCCTCGGCTCCCGCCGCGGCGACCGCATCGATCAACCGCACCACCGCGGCCTCCTCCGAACCGAAATACCGTGCGGCCCCGCGTGCTCCGAGCACGACGAGACCCGGACGCAACACCTCCACGCCCGGCACCGTCGCATCGACAGCCCCCACCACCGGTTCGAACAACCGCCCGTCGCGGTCCGGATCATCCTGCACGACAACGAGTTCCGGACAACGCCCCTGCGCATCGCGGCGCCGCATCCCCCGCCGCACCCCCTCGGCCCGCGCGATCGCCGAACACGCCACCACCGAATTCCCCCGCAACACCGCGATCGGCCGCGCCGCCGACACCCCCTCCACCGCGGCCGCCGCCACCGCGGGCCAGTCCAGGCACCACACCGCCAGTACCCGATCAGCGCGCGTCACGGCGGCACCACCGGACGGTCACGACACAGCTTCGTGTAGCGCGGTGACTTCGGTTGCGCGGTCGGCGGTGTCGCGAGGCAACCATTCGGTGCGGCCGACCTGGGCGCACAGGTCCATGCGGCCGTGGCGGGTCTGGCCCGCCTTGGCGCTGACGCGCACGTCGAGGCAGACCGAGCGCAGGCGACCGCGTCCGGGGCCGAGGCCGCGGTAGCCGGTGACACGGGAGTCCAGGCGCAGGGTCGGGTTGGCCCATTCGCCCGCGACGACCAGGGTTGCGCCGCGGTTGCGGGCACGGGCGGCGAGCACGCGACAGCGGGCGGGCGGGACGGCGAGCCCGCCCAGACCGAGGACCACCAGGTCGAGGCCGTCGAGCAGGACCGCGGCCACCTCGGCGGGGTCGGAGCCGGGGTCGGGGATCACGGCCAACCGGGACAGCTCGGCGCCCATCTCGGCGGCGGCCAGCAAACCGAGCCGCGGCAGACCGACGACCGCGGCGTGACCACCGTTTCCGGTGACCGCGGCGAGCAGCCCGGTCAGCAGGGAGTGCGCGCCGGTGTAGGCCACCACCGCGCCTTTGGGCAGACCACCGTCGGGCAGTAGGTCTGCGAGCGGCGGCGGCACCGGCAGCAGATCGCGGCGTAATGGCTGATCACGCGGTATATGACCGGTGGCGGATTCGCCTCGGCCCGGTACCGCGGCCATCCGCCTGCGCAGCTCGTCGAGCGTGTGCTCCCGTGCGCCCCGATCGGGCGACAATGCTTCCGAACCCATCAACACCACCTACTTCCACGATGGACCCGCGAGCGGAGAACCGCCCTGCGCCGAAACAGCAGCACCGTTTCAGCTATCGATCGTATTCGAATATACGTTCGATAGCGATCGGCGCGACACCCGCCCCCTTCCCATCTCCACCGCGAAGCACCGCGAAGATCTCGGCCAGTCAGCGCCATATTCGACTACCCTCGCACCCGTGACCGAACGTGCTCGTCCCCATATCGGCCCCGACTACCTGGTCGCGGGTCGCTACCGCCTGCAGTCCAAGCTGGGCGGGGGTGGCATGGGTGCGGTCTGGCTCGCGACCGATCGGTTGCTGAACCGGGAGGTCGCGATCAAGCAGGTGCTGTCCACCGCGGGATTGAGCGCGGCCGAGGCCGAGCGAATCCGCAGCAGCATCGTGCACGAGGGCCGCGTGGCCGCCAAGCTGTCGCACGTGCACGCCGTGGCCGTGCACGACGTGGTGATCGAGGCGGGCGAGCCGTGGCTCGTCATGGAGTACTTACCCTCGCGCAGCCTGGCCAAGGCGCTCGCGCTGGTCGACACGCTGCCCGCGGTCGAGGTCGCCCAGATCGGCGCTCAGGTGGCCGACGCGCTCGCCGCCGCGCACGCCGCGGGCATCGTGCACCGCGATATCAAGCCGGGCAACATCCTCGTCGCCGATCGTGGCAACAGTGTGGGCCTGGCCAAACTCAGCGACTTCGGCATCTCGCGCGGGGCAGGCGACACCCCCGGTGACGAACCCGACGGTGTGATCACCGGCACCCCCGCCTACCTCCCGCCCGAGGTCGCGCGTGGTGCCCAGCCCACCGAGGCCAGCGACGTGTTCTCCCTCGGCGCCACCCTCTACACCGCGCTGGAGGGCCAGCCGCCGTTCGGTTTCGACTCCGACGAGCACGACGTCGTCGCCGCGGCCGCCATGGGCCGGATCATCCCGCCCGCCCGCAGTGGCATCCTCACCCAGCCCCTGCTGCACATGCTCGAGCCCGCTCCCCAGCGTCGCCCGACCATGGCCGAGGCCCGCGACGAAATCCTCACCGCCGCCTTCGGCCCCGGCACCGGCGCCTACATCCTCGGTGTGCCGCTGCGCACCGAGGACAGCACCATCCCCGCCTGGTCCACCCGCAACTCCGCCAGCGGCCTGCGCAGCGCCAACGCCGCCCCCCTCCCGCGCCCGCACCGCGCCCCGCTCGCCGCCACCGCCGCCGCACCCCAGCAGCGCGGCGGCAGCTTCATCGACAACCTCCCCAACGGCGCTCCCCTCGCCATCGGCGCGGGCGTGCTGATCGGCCTGGTCATCCTGATCGCGATCATCATCGCCGTGATGTGATCATTCGATCCGGCGCCGGTGCGCCCAGCGGGTCAGCGCGTTGCGGTTGGACTGCTGGGTCTTGCGAAGCACATTCGACGCGTGCGTCTCGACGGTCTTCACCGAGATGAACAACGACTCGGCGATCTCCCGGTAGGTGTAACCGCGCGCCAGCAAGCGCAGCACCTCCAACTCGCGCGGTGTGAGCGAGTCCAGTTCAGGATCGAGTGGCGGCTCGGGAACCGGCGAGCGTCCGGTGAACGAGTCGAGCACGAAACCGGCCAACCGTGGACTGAACACCGCGTCCCCACCCGCGACCCGGCGAATACCGTCGGCCAGCTCGGCACCGGAAATCGTTTTGGTGACATACCCGCGCGCACCCGCCCGGATCACCGCGATCACGTCCTCGGCCGCGTCGGACACGCTCAGCGCCAAGCACACCGGCCCCTGCGCGATCCCGCTCAGCACCGCCACCCCGCCACCATCGGGCATGTGCACATCCAGCAACACCACGTCCGGCTTCGCCGCGTCGATCCCCACGATCGCCTCGGCCACCGCCCCCGCCTCACCGACGACCTCCATATCGGCCTCCCGGCTCAACTCCGCCCGCACCCCCGACCGGAAGACCGCATGATCGTCGACCAGGAACACCCGAACACCCACTGAAAACTCCTCATTCGAACCGTCGCGATCGACCTGCTGTCATCGGTACCACACCGCGGTGTCCTGGCGTCGAAATCGGCTCGGCTCCGCCTGCGATCACGCGCGCTCAGTGATCGGCCGGATGGTCCCGCGTCGACGCGCGGTCATCGGGTCGAGCGGTCGGCGCGTCGACGGCGGGGTCGGCCGCGGGCCGGTCGGCGTCGGGGCGCTCGGAGTCGACCGGGTCCGCCTCCGCTGTCACGTCCTGGTCCGGCTCGGAGGTCCCGGAGTCGGTGCGCGGCATGACGATCCGCACCTCGGTGCCACGTCCGACGGTCGAGTCGATCTCGGCGGTGCCGCCGCGGCGCTCGATTCTGGCGCAGATCGACTTGGCCACCCCGCGCCGATCGGCAGCCACCGCCGACACGTCGAAACCGGCGCCGCGATCGCGCACGAAGATGCTCACCTGGTGGGGTTCGGTTTCGGCGAACAGGTCGATCTCGGGCACATCGGCGTGCTTGGCGGCGTTGACCAGCGCCTCGCGGGTGGCGCCGAGCAGGGCGGTGAAATGTTCCTTGGGCAGGCCCGCGCCGGTGTCGCCGGGGTCCATCGCGACATCGCCGACGATGACCGGGGTGACCTTCACACCGTGCTGGTCCTCCACCTCACCCGCGATGGTGCGCAGTGCGGTGGCCAGGCTGGACTGGGCGGGCGCGGTGTCGTCGAAGAGCCATTTGCGCAGTTCGCGTTCCTGGCTGCGGGCCAGGCGAAGCACCTCGTGGGGATCTTCGGCCTGGCGCTGGATCAGCGCGAGCGTCTGCAGCACCGAATCGTGCAGGTGCGAGGCGATCTCCTCGCGTTCCTCGTTGCGAATGCGGGCGCCGCGCTCGGCATTGAGCGCGCGGACCATGCGCAGCCACAGCGGCACCGTCAGCAGACCGGCGCCGACCAGGGTGACCGCCACCGCGATCAACGCCGACCCGAGCGAACTCAGATCGATCCTGGCCAGCACCACCACACCGAGCCCGACCACGATCAGCGTCGCCCCGGCCACGATCCGTGACCAGGTGACCACCGAGGGCCGCGCGGGCAGCCCGAACAGGGCCCGTGGCCCCGGCGCGGCGACGTCGTATTCGCGCCACACCAGCGCGGCGCCGACCGCGACCACCACGATCGGCGCGATCACCTTCGCCGCGGTCCCCTGGAACAGCCACCCCACCGTCACCGCGAGCCCGAGGCCCAGCAAGGCCAGCCCGATCGCCTGCCTGCGTTCGTCTCCGGTCGGTTTGGCGGCATCCGCGCCTGCGGGAGTGAAGATCCACAACAGCCCGTACGCCACCAGGCCCGCACCGACGAGCGCGGACAGCAGCACGAACGCCAGCCGCACCTTGATCACGTCGACACCGAGATGATCGGCCAGGCCACCCGCGACCCCACCGACCACCCGGCCACCGGTCCGCCGGACCAGTCGCGGGGTCTCCGGCACGGGCGGACCGCTCGGCACGGGAACGGGAGCGGGCAGCATGGGCCGATAGCCGCGCGGGACGCCGTAGCCCTGCGGTGCGCCCGGATACTGGGTGTACCCCGGCGCAGATCGGTACTGCGGCGGCGGCAGGTATTGCTGCGGCGACCCGTAGACCACCGGCTCACCCCCGAACGCGCGCGCGACGAAACCGTGCGGACCACGCAGCCGGTGCCCGCCGAATCGCGGATTCGCCGCGGCCCCCGGCCCCTCGACAGGCCTCGCCGATCTGCCCGGTCGATATCCGTTCACAGCCCCCACGGCTGCCGCTCGATAGGCGCCCGCACCGGTGGCGCCGTTGCCCGTGGGCGGATAGCCGGGGGCGGAGTTCGGGCCGACCGGGTGTCGGGTGGCGTTGTTCCCAGGGACACTGCCGTACCCGTGGGGGTACCCCTGGGTGGCGTCGCGAGCGGGAACAGACGGATCCATGCTCTCGATAGTGGCACGCGGGACGGGGTGCCGACATCAGGTAAGTCCCTGATCTCGCCTCCGATGTCGGCGATCCGGCGCTGAGCGGCCGCTCGACCTGAACCCGGGAAATTCTCAGGGTTACCCCCGATGCGCGAAAGGGGCGGCGCGGCCCACCATGGATGGCATGAGCAGAACGAGCTTTGCCGACCAGGTTCACCAGATGTGGCATACCCGGCCCGTCCGGCTGCCTCGGCAAGGGCCGATCGCCGGCGTGGCGGCGGGGTTCGGATTGCGGTACGGGGTCGACCCGGTGCTGCTTCGAGTGGCTTTCGTCGTGTCGACGATCTTCGGTGGGGCCGGAATCCTGCTGTACCTGCTGGCCTGGTTGGTACTGAGTTCGGCGGGCAACGAAGTGTCGGCGGCGCAGGCGTTGACCTCGCACGAGCGCGGCTCACATTCGCAGACCAAGACGATCGTGTTGATCGTCGCGCTGGCCATCGCCGTGTCGACCATGGGGCCGATCGGGTTGGGGATGGGCGGGGGCGGGGTGTTCAGCCTGGGGCTGATGCTCGCCGGTTGGTGGATGCTGTATCTGCGTCACCCCGAGCTGCCCTCGGGGTTCGACGCCTACCGCGCGCCCCTCGACGGCACCACGGGCTACCCGGGTGCCGGCTACCCCACCGGTGTTCCGGTGCGCGGCTATCCGTACAACCCGGAGGTACCGCCGACGGGGATGTACACGCCCTACACCAAACTCCCCGACGCCTACGTCCCCGATCCGGCGACGACGGTGCTCGCCCGGCAGGAAAACCGCACCGCCACAGCGGAATCCACCCCGTTGCTGCGTGTCGACTCCACCGAGACCGTCGTCCTGCGCAAGGACATCGCCGAAACAGGTGACACCACCGCGGATTCGGTCGACACCGAACGGATCACTGAGACACCGGCGGAATCCAGCGAGCCCGGGCCAGAAGAGGCGGATCAGGTTCCGGTCGACGATTCGGCCGCGCCCGTCGACCTCGGCAAGCGTGCGGACAGCCCGAGATCGGAGGTCGTCGAGGTTCGCGCCGCCGAGGAGACCACCGCGGTTCTACACAAGCCTCTCCCCGGAACCATCTCCCCCGCACCGGAACCTCCTCGGATCAACGCACAGGTGCCCAACGGCTGGGACCCGCTCGCCGTAGCACCGCTGGCCTGGGAACTTCCCCAGGCGGCGCCCCACTACGCACCCGTCGCGCCACCACAACCCGCGCCGAGACGTCCACGCTCCCGACTGACCCCGGTCACCATCGGCCTGGCGATCCTCGCCGCGGCGCTGGCAGGGGCCGCGGCGGCATCGGGCGTGGAATGGATGACTCCCGCGCGGATCGCGGCCTTCGCCTTGGCCGTGGTCGGCCTCGGCCTCGTCGTCGGCGCGTTCCTGCGACGCGGATACGGACTGCTGGTCCTCACCGCCCCGCTGGCCGGATTCGTGGTGCTGGCCTCACTGCTCGGACCGATCGATTTCGAGAACAGTGGCGAGGTCGGCGACCGTGTCTGGGCACCGACCACGGTGACCGACCTGAAGCCGCGCTATGCCCTCGACATCGGTTCGGGCACGCTGGATCTGCGTGGTCTGACCCTGACCGAGTCCCGCAGTGTCGAAGTCGCGGTGAACATCGGTGACACGAAAGTGCACCTGCCCGAAGGGATGACAGTGAACACGACATGTGACATCCGCGTAGCCGATTCGACCTGCGTGGAGGGGCTGAGTGGACCGAGCACCCCTGGCGCGCCGGTTCTCGACCTGAAGATCAAGATGCACCTGGGCGACGTGGAGGTGACCCGTGGCTGAGCACGACAGCGTCGAGACCCGACGCCGACCGGCATTCTCCCTGCTGACCATCGGACTGATCGCCCTCGCGGTGAGTGTCTGGGCGCTGGTGGGCGCACCCACCCCCACCGAGGGCGGCATCCTCCCCATCGGCTGGGGCGTGGTGATCGCGGCCATCGTCATCGGCCTGCTGCTCACGCTCACCCCGAGCCGCAAACACCACTGAGGCGAAGGACCACCCAGGAAACCAGCAATGGCCCGTCACCGTGACGGGCCATTGCTGTTGACGGACCACTCGAGAAGACAAGGGCCATGGACGAATCCGACAAGCAACCGGAAACCCGGCTGGCGAAGGTCCTGCCACCGGTCATCCACCGACCGCACACCGGCGGCTTCCTCCTGGGCAGGCTCCTGCTCGCCCAGCCGGCGCCGCCGCGACCGGCTTAACTCACTCCCACTCGATGGTGCCCGGCGGCTTGCTCGTCACGTCGAGGACCACACGGTTGACGTCGGCCACCTCGTTGGTGATCCGTGTCGAGATCCGTTCCAGCACGTCGTAGGGCAACCGGGTCCAGTCCGCGGTCATCGCGTCCTCGCTCGACACCGGGCGCAGCACGATCGGGTGGCCGTAGGTGCGGCCGTCACCCTGCACACCGACCGAGCGCACGTCGGCCAGCAGCACGACCGGGCACTGCCAGATCTGCTTGTCCAGACCGGCGGCGGTGAGCTCTTCGCGCGCGATGGCGTCGGCCTGACGGAGCAGGTCGAGCCGATCGGCGGTCACCTCGCCGACAATGCGAATAGCCA
Organism: Nocardia sp. NPDC058633; assembly: GCF_042717045.1. Taxonomy (NCBI): domain Bacteria; kingdom Bacillati; phylum Actinomycetota; class Actinomycetes; order Mycobacteriales; family Nocardiaceae; genus Nocardia; species Nocardia sp. NPDC058633. The sequence continues at coordinate 20,122 of NZ_JBHXRA010000024.1, read as the reverse complement.
GACCCGGACCCGGGAAAGGCTGGCGCGCAACGATTTCCTCGGGCAGGCCGAGTTCGCGGCCGACGGCGCGGACCTCGTCCTTGAACAGCAGGCGCAGCGGCTCGACCAGGTCGAACTCGAGGTCGTCGGGCAGGCCGCCGACATTGTGGTGGCTCTTGATGTTCGCGGTGCCGGTGCCGCCGCCGGATTCGACGACGTCCGGGTAGAGGGTGCCCTGCACCAGGAACTCGACCTTCGGCGTACTGCCTTCGGCCGCACCCTCTTCGATGACGATGCCGGCGACCGCGTCCTCGAAGGAGCGGATGAACTCGCGCCCGATGATCTTGCGCTTCTCCTCGGGATCGGAGACGCCCTTCAGCTCGCCGAGGAACTTGTCCACCGCGTCGACGGTCACCAGCTTGGCACCGGTCGCGGCGACGAAGTCGTGCTGGACCTGCTCGCGTTCACCTGCCCGCAGCAGACCGTGGTCGACGAACACACAGGTGAGCCGGTCACCGATCGCGCGCTGCACCAGCGCGGCCGCCACGGCGGAGTCGACGCCACCGGACAGACCACAGATGGCATGCCCGTCACCGATCTGCTCGCGCACGCTCTCGATCAGCGACTCGGCGATATTGGCCGGGGTCCACTGCGGCGGAATGTCGGCGAGCTCGTGCAGGAAGCGGCTGAGCACCTGCTGGCCGTGCGGGGAATGCAGCACCTCGGGGTGGTACTGCACGCCGGCCAGGCGCCGCGCGCGATCTTCGAACGCGGCGACGGGGGCGCCCGCGGTGGTGCCGGTGACCTCGAAGCCCTCGGGGGCGTCGGTCACCGCGTCACCGTGCGACATCCACACCGGCTGGATGGTCGGCAGGCCGCCGTGCAGCACGCCGCCGTCGATGTTCAGCTCGGTGCGGCCGTATTCGCGGGTGCCGGTGTGCGAGACGGTGCCGCCCAGCGCCTGCGCCATCGCCTGGAAGCCGTAGCAGATGCCGAACACGGGGATGCCGAGATCGAACAGGCGCGCGTCGAGTTGCGGTGCGCCCTCGGCATACACGCTCGACGGACCACCCGAGAGGATCACGGCCAACGGCTGCTTGTCGGCGATCTCTTCCACGGTCATCGTGTGGGGAATCACCTCGGAGAACACCCGCGCCTCACGCACCCGTCGGGCGATCAGCTGGGCGTACTGCGCGCCGAAGTCGACGACGAGGACCGGTCTCTGAGTATCTGCCACCGCCACAGTTTAGTGACGGGGTACGGCGAGCAAGCATCGGGCATCGCCGGAGCCCGAACGCGCAGTGGAGACCGACCATCGCGCAGTAGTGACAGAGCACGACGCGGCGCCGTTCTTGGGCGTGGCGCGGCGGCTCTGGCTATCCTCTTGCTCGTGCCATTCGCCCGCGCGATCGATGCAGACATCTACTACGAGGACAGCGGTGGCACGGGCCCGGTGGTGTTGCTGGCCCACGAATTCTTCATGGATCGCACGATGTTCGCCTCGCAGCAGGCCGCACTCGCCCCCGAATTCCGAGTTGTCGCCTGGGACGCGCGTGGGCACGGCCGCACCAGGGACCAGAGGTTGCCGTTCACCTACTGGACCGCGGCGCGCGATGCGCTGACCGTGCTCGACTCGATCGGTGTCGAACGCGCGATCATCGGCGGCACGGCGCAAGGGGGCTTCACAGCATTGCGGACCGCGCTGGTCGCGCCCGAACGGGTCGCCGCGCTGATCTTGATCAGCACCGAGGCGCACGGGCCGACGCTGGATCAGTCCACCGCCACCCAGCGATTCCTCGACGAGTGGCACGACCGCGGCTCCCGCGAGGAAGCCGCGGGCCGCCTGGCCGACTGGCTCATCGGCGACGACATCTGGTACCGCGACATCTGGACCCGACGCTGGGTCGGCGACGCCCACAGCGGCCTCGACGCCGCCGTCGGCTGCCTGCTCGGACGCGATTCGGTACTCGACCGGCTGCGCGAGATCACCTGCCCGGCACTGATCATCCACGCCACCCAGAGCGGCATCAGGGGCGATCGGGCCCGCACGCTGGCCGACGGGCTCACCGCCTCCACCTTCGTGGAGATCGATGGCGCCCGCCTCGCCGTCACGATGACCCACCCGGAACCGGTCAACACCGCGATCTCCCGATTCCTGCGGGATCGGGTCTCACTGACCCACGTTCGTTAGGAACCGCTTCTCAACGGACGCTGAGCCCGACCTTCTGGAATTCCTTGAGATCGGAGTAGCCGGCCTTCGCCATCGACCGACGCAGACCGCCGACCAGGTTCAGCGAGCCGAACGGGTCGTCGGAGGGGCCGTAGAGCACGCGCTCGAGGCTCGGGCGGGCCACCGCACCGTCGGGGCCGTCCAGCCAGGCCTCGTCGACCGGCAGGAACGAACCACGCGGCACCGAGGGGTGCGCGGTGGCCGAAGGCCAGTACCAGCCCCGACCGGGCGCCTCGGCCGACGCCGACAGCGGCACACCCAGCATCACGGCGTCGGCGCCGCAGGCGATGGCCTTGGCCAGCTGACCCGAGGTGGCCACGTCACCGTCGGCGATCACGTGCACATACCGGCCGCCGGTCTCGTCGAGGTAATCGCGACGGGCCGCGGCGGCATCGGCGATCGCGGTGGCCATCGGGACACCGATGCCGAGCACCTCGCCGGTGGTGGTGGCGCCGGGGAACGAACCGTAGCCGACGATGACGCCCGCCGCGCCGGTGCGCATCAGGTGCAACGCGGTGCGGTGATCGCTCACACCACCGGCCACGACCGGCACATCCAGTTCGGCGATGAAGGTCTTGAGGTTGAGCGGCTCCTCCCCACCGACGTGCTCGGCGGAGATGATGGTGCCCTGCACGACCAGCAGGTCGATGCCGGCCTGCACCAGCGCGGGAGTCAGCGCACGGGCGTTCTGCGGGCTCACGCGCACCGAGGTGGTCACCCCGGCCGCGCGCACCTGCGCGACCGCGGCAGCGAGGAGGTCGGGCTGCATCGGCGCGGCATGCAGTTCCTGCAGCAGCGAGATGGCCTTTTCGTAACCCCCCTTGTCGACCAGATCGAGCAGCTGGTCGATCTTGGACTGCACGTCGGCGTGGCGGGCCCAGAGGCCTTCGCCGTTGATCACACCGAGACCGCCCTGGCGACCCAGCTCGATCGCGAACTCCGGCGAGACCAGCGCGTCGGTGGGATGCGCGAGCACCGGGATCTCGAAACGGTAGGCGTCGAGCTGCCAGGCCAACGAGACCAGCTTCGACGAACGCGTCCGCCGCGAGGGGACGATATCGACGTCGTCGAGCTCATAGGTCCGACGGGCGACCCTGCCCATACCGATTTCGACCATGTCACGCACAGTTGCTCCTGTGTTTTTGGAGCGCTGGCGCGCTCGAGTTCGCGGCCCTGATGGGCCGCCGGTCAGGCACCGCGGCTTGCTCCTTCGTCGCCTACGCCGCGGCACCTGACCGGCGACCCGCCGCGAACCGCCGCTACGCGGCGGCCCCTCCTCGAGGTCGGGGCGTGCGGGACCGGGAATGCGATAGGCGGCGGAGGCGGAGTCAGCCTGCATTGCCCTTGTGCGCCGGGAGCTTATCTCCCGGAGCACAAACGCATCTATTGTACTCAGCCGCGCCCGGTGTAGTTCGGGGCCTCGACGGTCATCGTGATGTCGTGCGGGTGGCTTTCCTTGAGGCCCGCGGCGGTGATCTGCACGAACTGGGCACCCTGCAGGTGCTCGATGTTCTGCGAACCGGTGTAGCCCATCGCGGCGCGCAGGCCGCCGACGAGCTGGTGGATCACCTGGTTGACCGGGCCGCGGAACGGGACGCGACCTTCGATGCCCTCGGGGACGAGCTTGTCCTCGGCGAGCACGTCGTCCTGGAAGTAGCGGTCCTTGGAGTACGACTTGGCCTGTCCACGGCCCTGCATGGCACCGAGCGAGCCCATGCCACGGTAGGCCTTGAACTGCTTGCCGTTGACCAGCACCAGGTCGCCGGGCGACTCGGCGGTGCCCGCGAGCAGCGAGCCGAGCATCACGGTGGACGCGCCGGCGGCGATGGCCTTGGCGACGTCGCCGGAGTACTGCACGCCGCCGTCGGCGATCACCGGGACACCCGCGGCCTTGCAGGCGGCGACGGCCTCGAGGATCGCGGTGATCTGCGGTGCGCCGACACCGGCGACCACCCGGGTGGTGCAGATGGAGCCGGGGCCCACACCCACCTTCACCGCGTCGACGCCCGCCTCGACGAGCGCGGCGGCGCCCGCACGCGTGGCGACATTGCCGCCGACGATCTGGATGCGGTCACCGACCTCGGCCTTGACCTTGGCGACCATCTGCAGCACCTGCGACTGATGGCCGTGCGCGGTGTCGACGATCAACACGTCCACCCCGGCGTCGGCCAGCGTCATGGCACGCGACCAGGAGTCCTCGCCGACACCGATCGCGGCGCCGACCAGCAGGCGGCCGTCGCGGTCCTTGGTGGCGTTGGGGTACTGATCGGTCTTGACGAAGTCCTTGACCGTGATCAGGCCGCGCAGGCGACCGTTGCCGTCGACGATCGGCAGCTTCTCGATCTTGTGGCGGCGCAGCAGACCGAGCGCGGCCTCGGCGGTGACACCCTCACGCGCGGTGATCAGCGGCGCCTTGGTCATCACCTCGTCCACCCGACGGTCCTGATCGACCTCGAAGCGCATGTCGCGGTTGGTGATGATGCCGACCAGCGCACCGGTCTCGTCCACCACCGGCAGACCCGAGATCCGGAAGCGGGCGCACATGGCGTCGACCTCGGCGAGGGTATCGGTGGGACGACAGGTGACCGGGTCGGTCACCATGCCCGCCTCGGAGCGCTTCACCGTCTCCACCTGGGCGGCCTGATCGACGGCCGAGAGGTTGCGGTGCAACACACCCATACCGCCCGCACGCGCCATGGCGATGGCCATGCGCGCCTCGGTGACGGTGTCCATGGCCGAGCTCACCAGCGGTGTGCGCAGGGTGATGTCCCTGGTCAGTCGACTGGACGTCTCGACAGAGCTGGGGATGAGATCCGAGGCGGCAGGCAGCAACAGCACGTCGTCGAACGTGAGGCCGAGCATGGCGATCTTGGTCGGATCGTCGCCCCCCGTAGGAGGGCGCACCGCGATTCGTTCGCCCGACACGGGATTACTCATTCGGATCGACCCCTCCTGGTCGTCATAGCAACCGACGCAGTGGACACGGCGCATCGGTGCTCGAGCGGAAAAAGCTTTCGGATGGTCGGCAAGAACAAAGTCGCCGACGCCTGTATTCCATGGTATCCGGCGCCTGTGGACGGCTGTGAAGTGAGCCCTTCGGCAAAACTTGCCCCGTGCATCGCTGGCGCGATGCACCAAGTACTGCGTACCGTGGGGATGTGCGTGACCATCTACCACCTGGCCTGCCGCCGGATCCCTTCGCCGGAGACCCCTCCGACCCGTCTGCCGCGCTCGATGCGATCGAGCCCGGTGAGCCGTTGGATCCTCATGAGCGCCTCGCGGTCGAGGAAGATCTCGCAGACCTCGCCGTATACGAAGCCCTGCTGGCCCACCGCGGCATCCGCGGACTGGTCGTCAGCTGTGAGGACTGTCGGCAAGATCACTACCACGACTGGGACATGCTGCGGGCCAACCTGCTGCAGCTACTCGTCGACGGCACCGTCCGTCCCCACGAGCCCGCCTACGATCCCACCCCCGAGGCTTACGTCACGTGGGACTACTGCCGCGGCTACGCGGACGCCTCGATGAACGAGGCGTTCCACGGCGACGGCTTCGACGGGTTCGACAACTGAGCTCCGCGGCGACTCGGCACAGCTGAGCCCGTCGCGGGACCTCGCGGTCCCCACCTCGGTCACGCGTGGTGGGGAGATCACGCGGGCCCGCACCGGAAACCCCTCGACATACGACGAAGGCCCCGAACCTGTTCGGGGCCTTCGTCGTTGATTCGATTCATCGATGCGCGGTGATCACCACTCAGGGGGACGGCACGACCGGTGTGGGCAGGAACGTCGCAGCGGGCGGGGCCTGCAGTGTGGGTGGCACCGTCGGCGGCAGCTGATGCGAGGTCGGAACCACCGTCGGCACGGTCACGACCGGCGGTGGTTCGGCGATGGTGGTGGGCGGTGTCGTCGGATCGACGGTGACCGGCGGTTCCGGCGTCACCGGCGCGGTGGTCACGGGCGGTTGTGTCGGCTCGACCGGCGGAACCAGCGGCTTGGTCTCCGGACCGGGCGACTGCATGATGACCGGCGGCTCGGTCGACGGATCGGTGGTGCCCGCCCCCGGAGCTGTCGGTGCCACCGGAGCGGTGGTACCGGGGTCGGCCGTCGGGGGGACCTGTGCGGGTGAACTCGGCTTGGTCGGGTCGGACGTGGTCGGCGGCAACTGCGCGCCGATCTCCGGTGCGACCTTCAGCAGCTGATCACGCAGCAGGTTCCAGCGCGCGATCAGATCCTCGCGCTTGCCCTGGTCGTTGACCTGGCCCGCATTGGCCGAGGCCTGTTCCAGCCTGGCCTTCGCCTGTTCCGGATTGCCCGAGGTGAGCAGATTCTGCGCGGCCAGTAGATCTTCGTCGGCGTACTGCACTACGGTCGACTGGGCCTGCTCGCTGAACACGACCTCCTTGACCCGCCACAGCGGATCGCCGGGGGCCGCGCTGTACGCGAAAGCCGTGATACCGCCGAACACCAGCGACAGTGCCGCTGCTGCTCCGAAGATCGGGCGGACCAGCCGTAGACGTCCGCGCGAGGAAGCACCGACTCGAACCTGCCGCGCACCGATCTCCTGATTGACCGCCGCGAACACGGTGTCCAGATCAGGGCCCGCGGGCATCGGCTCGGCCAGTACATCGGCCCGCCAATCCGCGAGTAACGATGCCAGCTGGAACTCTTCGGGACTGTCGGTATGAACCGGACCATCGCTCGCGATCGCGTCGATGAGCGCGTCATCGCCGCGCACCGCCGCGATGTCGACCGGTCCGGAGTCACCGGCATCCTCGGCGGCGTAGGGACCGCTGTCGTGCGATCCGCGCTGCCACACTTTCCGGTCGCCTAAACCGCGCTCGCCATCCCTAGCCATACATTTCACCTGCCCTCGCCACTTGTGACTTCAGTTTTGCGAGTGCCCTGTGCTGGGCAACCCGTATCGCCCCCGCCGTGCTGCCCACGGCGACTGCGGTTTCCTCTGCTGACAGACCCATGACCAAACGCAGGATCAGGATTTCTCGATGCTTCTCGGGGAGCGTTGCCAGCAGAGTGTTCATCTGCCTGCTCGTCTCCGAGTCGAGAGCCCGCTGTTCCGGACCTTGGTCGGTGGATATGACATCTGGTACTTCGGCCATCGCCTCCGCCTTGTTACGTGCGGCGTTGCGATGGGCGTCGGCGACCTTGTGCGAAGCGATTCCGTACACGAAGGCCATGAAGGGCCGACCCTGATCCTGATAGCGGGGCAGGGCGGTCATCACAGCCAAACAGACCTCTTGCGCAACATCGTCCGCGGAGAGCTGTCCGCGCTCCGCGGCCCCGATCCGCGCCCTGCAGTAGCGAACTACCAAGGGACGGACCAGTTCCAATACCCGAGCTAAAGCGGTCCTGTCGCCCTGCGCAGCCGCAGCGACGGCGAGGTCCAACTCTTCGCCCATATGCGTCATCGTCAGAGATTTTCCTGGCGTTACGAGTGGCGCGGTCGAATGTGACCGAGCTTCCACCGAAAAGGCGGAACGGGACTAACAATAGCGACCCCCGGATCGGCCGCCAGCGGCCGTGGTCGCTTCTAACCCAGCTCTCAGAAAGATCATCCGTCAACTAATCGGGCACCCAGCGGGGCTATCACCCCACCCATGTCACGCAGACGGGCGCCATGATCTGCGGCTTCGTCCGCCGCGGCGCGCGCGAGAGCCGGTTCGGCGACTCCCGAGAGCAGCATCGCGGTGGCCCAGCGCAGTGGGAGCAGGTTGTTTTCGCGGCAGTCCGCGTCGACCCGGCGGGCCAGTTCCGCCGACCCGGCGAGGTCACCGGCGGCGGCGGTGGCGGCCGCGACGAGCAGTGCCGATTTCACCTGGTGGCGCACCGACGGCAGGGCCGCGGCCAGTTCGACCGCCTTCCCCGCGTCGCGTAGCGCCGCTGCGGATTCGCCGCCGGCGAGCGCGGTCTCGGCGCGCACCCAGTGCCAGCGCACCTCGGCACGCGCGGGGGCGTCGGCGAGCAGCGGCCGCACGCGATCGAGCACCTTGCGGGCCAGGGCGAGCCTGCCGGTGCCGAGCGCGTCGGCGGCCAGCCCCGTATACGCGTCGGCCAGCGCCTCGGCGCGGGCGGTTCCGGTGGCGCCGAGCGCGAGCGTGGCGGCACGGCCGTCGAACGTCGACGCGGCGGCGTGATCGCCGAGCTGGCGCAGCAGCGATCCGCGAGTGCTCTCGACGAGCGATTTCAGGCCGGGATTCGTCGTGGTCCGGGCCACTGTCCGCAGGTCGGCACGGGCGGCGGCGTAGCGACCCTGCCCGGCGAGGGCGACGGCGCGATACCACCGTGACAAGGGGTCGGCGGGCTCCGGCAACTCCGTAGCGGCCAGGCCCGGAGTGGCGCCGAAAGCAGTCGAAGCGAGTATTTCGGAACCGATATCCGCGGGTGAGGCCTTTGTCTGCACGCCGAGACTCTAGCCGCGACCCGCCCCGCGCGGTTCGCGTGTTGTGCACCGGCGAGGGCTATTCAGCAAACAATCAGCATTTCTCGCGGGTGGCTATGTTGCCATCAGGTAAATCTCCACCCGCCGGAGCCTCTACCGCAAATTCTCGAATTCACGTGCGTTTCGCGCAATTAACCTTCGCGTCCCGTTTTCGCCATCTCCGCACCGTCGGCCCGGTCGGGCCGTTGTGATCCGGCACACCCACCCGCGCCAAGCACCACCCGCCCGAACCCGGCTCCTACCGGCGCGACCTGGGAAAACCGGGGATGCTTCGCAGACGCGAAGACACCCGATCCATAGCCAACCAAACAGTATGGAGGGATCGGGTGTGAAATGTAAATAGTGAGTAGGTTAAATTTCAGCGTTGCAGATTTACTGAACTCATGCGCCGAACTATTGACGTAAATTCCCGCCTGCACCTAACGTAGCTCATCGCCACGGTCGGCGCCGCGCGAAATCGCAGCGACCTCCGAGCGGCACCGTCAGGCACCGTCGAGCCGGCCACCCCCACCGGGTGGCGCGCAGACCTGCCGCACCACTCGCTCGACAACGCTGACGAGCTCGCGCCACAAGGAGTTCACCATGCCCATGCCCACCCACCTCCCCGGACCGAACGCCGATGTCTGGGACTGGCAGATGCGTGGCTCGTGCCGCGGTCAGGACTCCGCGGTCTTCTTTCACCCCGACGGCGAACGCGGCCGCGCCCGCACCGCGCGCGAGATGCGCGCCAAGGAGATCTGCCGGGCCTGCCCCGTCCTCATGCAGTGCCGAACCCATGCCCTCAAGGTCAGCGAGCCCTATGGCATCTGGGGTGGCATGTCCGAGACCGAACGCGAGATGCACGCCCGCCGCAACCGGCGCCGGATGGCCGTCTGAGGTCCACCGCACCCGTCTGGAGGGGTTGGCAAATCTGTTCCAATCCGCTGGGCGTGGCGCGCCGAATCCCTAGCAAACAGCTGGCACCCCGAATAAAGACACCCCCGGTCGCCGGGGGGTCATAGCCGCGGGATAGATTCGTGACCGATGACACAGAATGGGTTCCGAAGCGAAGCCTTGCCACCGATCGTGGATTCTGCGGTTACCGCACGCGCGGCCGAAGGAGTCGAGCTAGCTGCACTGCTCCAACGATGTTCGCTGTCAGACCAGCAGGCCTTCGCCGAGCTGTACGACCGGACGTCGGCGCGCGTTTTCGGCCTGGTCCTGCGGGTGCTCCACGACCCCGGGTACGCGGAGGAGACCACTCAGGAGGTCTATCTCCAGATCTGGCGCACCGCCACGAGTTTCGACCCCGCCAAGGGGTCGGCGGTGACCTGGCTGATGACGCTGGCGCACCGGCGCGCGGTCGACCGGGTTCGTGCCGAGCAAGCCCATACCCAGCGCGAGGTCGCGTACGGGATCCGGGTGCTCGGTCACGAATTCGACGAGGTCACCGAGGAGGTGGAACGCAGACTGGAACAACAGGCCGTCCAGCGCGGGCTCTCGACCCTCACCGAGACCCAACGCGAGGCGATCTCGCTCGCCTACTACGGCGGGCGGACCTACGCGGAGGTAGCGCAATACCTCGGCATCGGGTTACCGACCGTTAAGTCCCGAATTCGGGACGGATTGACACGACTGAAGAAAAGTTTGGGGGTGACGTGAGATGAACGAAGCCCAGATCGATCTCGCGCACACCGTCGCGCTCGGATTGATCGACGACGAAGACCATCACGCGATCCAGACCATCATCGATACCGAAGATCCAACCCTGTGTACCGAGTTCCTGCGAGAGATTCGCGATACCCGCGAAGTACTCGCCCAGCTCGCGTCCGCAACCCCCACCCCACCGCCTCCGACCTTGCGTGCCCGCTTACTGGCCGTGGTCGGCGCCGAAGATCCGCCGGTAGCCAGCTAGCGGACAACACAAAGGCCCCCAGACCGCATCAGCGATCCAGGGGCCTTCGTCGTATCACCAACCATCAAGCCCAGCCACCGCATCGACCGGCAGCGGGCCTTTCACCTCACACGTCAGTGCGAATGACCGTGATGGCCGTGGTCGTCGTCGGCATCGGCCGGCTTCTCCACGATGGCGCTCTCGGTGGTCAGGATCATCCGCGCGACCGAGGCGGCGTTCACCACGGCGGAGCGGGTCACCTTGACCGGGTCCACGACGCCGTCGGCGAGCAGGTCGCCGTAGGTCAGGGTGGCGGCGTTGAAGCCGTCCTTGCCCTCGGAGACCTTGGCGACGACAACCGCACCGTCGAGACCGGCGTTGCTGGCGATCCAGTACAGCGGCGCCTCGAGGCCCTTGCGAACCACCTCGACACCGACGGCCTTGTCACCGGTGAACGAGTCACGCAGCTCGACCAACGCGGCGGCGGCGATCACGAGCGCCGAACCACCACCGGGGACGATGCCCTCCTCGACCGCGGCCTTGGCGGCGGCGACCGCGTCGTCGACGCGGTACTTGCGCTCCTTGAGCGCGGTCTCGGTGGCAGCGCCGACCTTGATCACCGCGACGCCACCGGCCAGCTTCGCCAGACGCTCTTCGAGCTTCTCGCGATCCCAGTCGGAGTCGGAGGCCTCGATCTCGCGACGCAGCTGCGCGCTGCGGGCCTTGATGTCGTCATCGGTGCCCGCGCCGTCGATCAGCACGGTCTCGTCCTTGGTGACGACGACGCGACGCGCCTGACCCAGCTGCTCGATGGTGGCCTCGCGCAGGGTGACGCCGAGATCGGGGTTGATCACGGTGCCACCGGTGACGACGGCCAGATCGTCGAGGAACGCCTTGCGACGGTCACCGAAGAACGGCGCCTTGACGGCGACGGCCTTGATGGTCTTGCGGATCGAGTTCACGACCAGGGTCGACAGCGCCTCGCCGTCGACGTCCTCGGCCACGATCAGCACGCTCTTGCCGGACTCGGCGATCTTCTCCAGCAGCGGCAGCAGATCGGGCAGCGAGCTGATCTTGTCGCGGTGCAGCAGGACGTAGGTGTCCTCGAGCACGGCCTGCTGGGTCTCGGGGTCGGTCTGGAAGTAGGGCGAGAGGTAGCCCTTGTCGAACTGCACGCCCTCGGTGATGACGAGTTCGGTGTTCGTGGTCGAGGATTCCTCGACGGTCACGACGCCGTCCTTGCCCACCGTGGTGAGTGCCTTGCCGACCATCTCGCCGATTTCCTCGTCCCGCGAGGAGACGGTGGCGACCTGGGCGATGGCCTTCTCACCGGCGACCGGGGTGGCCAGCGCGAGCAGCACCTCCGACACCTTCTCGGCGGCAGCGGCGATGCCCTGGCCGAGGGTGATCGGGTTGGCGCCCGCGGCGACGTTCTTCAGGCCGCCGCGCACGAACGCCTGGGCCAGCACGGTGGCGGTGGTCGTACCGTCGCCGGCGACATCGTTGGTCTTGGTGGCGACGCTCTTCACGAGCTGTGCGCCGAGGTTCTCGAAGGGGTCCTCGAGGTCGATCTCACGCGCGATGGTGACACCGTCGTTGGTGACGGTCGGGCCACCGAAAGCCTTGGCCAGCACCACATGCCGACCGCGGGGGCCGAGGGTTACCTTCACGGCGTCGGCCAGCTTGTCGACACCGCGTTCCAGAGCCCGGCGAGCCTTTTCGTCGAACTCGATCTGCTTGGGCATAAGTTCCAATCCTTTAGTCGTGTCGCGCACGACCCGACGTCGCGATCGATCGCGACGTCATCGGGGTCTGCGCGAACAGCTCACTGCCAGCCGATACGCCGAAGGCGCTGGGCAACGCATGCCGCCCCGGGTCTGTGAAGACGCCGGGGCGGAACGCTGGTGCGGCGTTGGCCTTACTTGGTGACGACGGCCAGGATGTCGCGCGCCGAGAGGATGAGGTATTCCCCACCCTGGTACTTGATCTCGGTGCCGCCGTACTTGCTGTAGATGACGACGTCGCCTTCCTTGACATCGACCGGGATGCGGTCACCCTTATCGGTGACGCGGCCCGCTCCGACGGCAATGACGGTGCCCTCCTGCGGCTTCTCCTTGGCCGTGTCCGGGATGACCAGGCCGGAGGCCGTCGTCGTCTCGGCCTCGTTGGCCTGGACGAGGATCTTGTCCTCGAGCGGCTTGATGTTCACGCTCGCCACGTTGAGCCCTCCACTTTCAGGGGAAATTCGGTCGTCCGGAACTGGTGTCCCGGACCGGGTTTCGGTCAGCTCGCGACCCTGCGCACAGCCCCGTCGTCGCGGGAGCCGGAGCCAAGCCCAGAAGTCGGCAGGCACGAGTGCAGCTGGGCAGTTGCCCGACTGGTACGTACCGACTAGCACTCTATACGTGAGAGTGCCAGCACTCAAGGTCGGGTTCTGCCGATGCCGCATTTTCGACACGCCCACACTGGCCAGTGATCTTCACATCCCCTGCAACAATCTGTAACGTTCGCATAACAGGCTGTGACATAGCACAGGAAGGCGCCATTCGCTCGGAGAGAACCATCGGCTTGAAGGGAGGTGAACATGCGAACATCCCTCGGCATCTCGGCCGGGAACGAGGTGGTGTGCTCGGCACTGGTCGCGACGGGGCCCGCGGGCGAGCAGAATTTCGACTACCGGGTCGTTTCCGCAGATGAGGCACATTCCGACCTCGGCGATCTCGTGTCGTCCTCGATCGAGTTGATGACCACCCAACTACCGGTGTCGCAGGCCGCGATGGTCGGCGAACCACTCGGGCGCTATTCCGGTGGCCATCGTCGCGCCGAAACGGCCCGTACGCGCCCACCGACCAGCGTCGCCGTCGCCTACCGCAACAAGGAACAGGCACAGGCCATCCGGGCCGCCTGCGGCAGGCACCGTGATCTGCGGTTGGTCACCGAGGGCGCCGCCGCTCTCGCTTACCTGCGCCACACCGGACTGCTCGACCGCTACCCCACCGTGGCCGTGATCGACCTGGGCGCAACCGGACTCACCGTCACGGTGGCCGATCACGCCGAAGGTGTGGTCCTGCACAGTGAACGGACGCCGACGCTGAGCGGCAACGCGATCGACGAGCTGGTCTACCACCACCTGGTCGACCTGCACTACGCCCGTCGCGGCACCCGGCCCAACCGCACCACGCTCACCAACCGCGGCCGCGCCGCCAAGGAACACCTGTCGCTGGCGCCCGTGGTCACCATCGATCACGTCGCGGGACACGGGCTCGAGCTCACCCGCCCGGATTTCGAGCAGCTCATCGACGGTCTGCTGCGCAATATCGCGCTGTTCTCCACGTCGGTGTTCACCCGTGCGCCGAAATACCCCGACGCGGTCGCCGTGATCGGCGGTTGCGCCAACATCCCGTGCGTCATCGACACTCTCGACTCGCGCCTGGACGTGCCCGTGTTGACCGTGCCCGACCCGGAGGCCGTGATCGCCAAAGGCGCCGCGCTGGTCGCCGATGCCGCGGCGCCGTCCGGACTCACGGGCGGCGCGCACGCCGACGCACCGAGCGGCACCTTCGCCAAGGTCGTCGGCACACTGGTCGGCGCGGTGGTCGTGGTCGGACTGGTGATCGGTTACGGCGTGCAGGCCGTCACCCCGGATACCCCCGACGTCACCCCCGCCGGTACCAGCAGCACCGTGCGTCAATCCCCCTTACCGCTGGTGCCGAGCCCGGCGCCCACCCCCGGCAATCGCGAGAGCACCGAACGCACCGGCGTCACCAACGCCCCGCCCGCGATCGAACCTCCCGCGGCCACCACCGGTCAGCCCACCCCCGCGCCGACATCGAGCGCGAACGCGCCCGCACCTTCCCCGACAACGGCACCCACCCTGCGCCCTGACCCGAATCTCCCGCAGATCCCCTACCCCGAGTCCCCACTCGGCCCCATGGACAGCGGCTCATCCGGCGCGGGCAGGCAGCGCCCCTCCACCCCCAACACCTCGCCCACCCGGACCTCCTCCCCCAGCACCTCGCCTACTCAGGCCCCCGCCAGCAGCACACTGCCGATCCCGCCTGCCACCATCACGGACGTGACTCCCACACAACCCGCCGATTGACGCATCCGGGCTTCGAGCACCTTCCGCTGACGTGAACGCGGGAGTGCGGACGTCAACCCCGCACGGCGCTCACCGAGACCGGCAGCCCCGGATCCGTGGCGACAGTCAGTTCAGCGGGCTGCGCGCCCGCCGCGATCACATGCGCACCCAACGCCGCGATCATCACGCCGTTGTCCGTGCACAGCCGCGGCTTGGGCACACGAAGCGTCAAACCCGCTGCGGCACAACGCTGTTCGGCGAGAGAGCGAATGCGCGAGTTCGCGGTGGCGCCGCCGCCGAGCACGATCGTGTCGACGCCGACGTCGGTCGCCGCGCGGACCGCCTTCATCGTCAGCACATCCGCGACCGCCTCCTGGAAGGACGCGGCGATATCGGAGATGGGCAGCCGGTCCGGGGTGATGCCCTGACGCTGCGCGGCCTCGACATAGCGGGCCACCGCGGTCTTGAGGCCCGAGAACGAGAAGTCATAGCGCGCGTCCCTGGGCCCGGTCATGCCACGCGGAAACGCGATCGCACGCGCGTCGCCCGACTGCGCGGCGGCGTCGAGGGCGGGCCCGCCGGGATAGCCGAGGCCGAGCAACCGCGCGACCTTGTCGAAGGCTTCCCCCGCGGCGTCGTCGACCGTGCTGCCGAGTTCGATGATCGGTTCACCCAGATCGGTGACCTGCAGCAGATGGGTGTGCCCGCCGGAGACGAGCAGCGCCACCGCGGGCGGCATGGGGCCGTGTTCGAGGGTGTCGACCGCCACGTGTCCACCGAGGTGGTTGAGCGCGTAGAACGGCACATCCCACGCCGCCGCGTAGGCCTTGGCCGCGGCGACACCCACCAGCAACGCACCTGCCAGTCCCGGGCCGATGGTGACGGCCAACGCGTCCGGCTTGCTGATGCCCGCGGTCGCCAGCGCACGACGCATCGCTGGGACGATCGCCTCGAGATGCGCGCGCGAGGCGATCTCGGGCACCACGCCACCGAAGCGCGCGTGCTGGTCGACGCTCGAGGCGACCTCGTCGGCGAGCAGTTCGACAGAGCCGTCGGAATGCCGGCGCACGATGCCGACTCCCGTTTCGTCGCACGAGCTCTCGATCCCCATGACGATCACGACAGTGCCTCGCTCCGCTGGTCGTCGGCCGTCTGGTGGAATCCGACGACGATCACGACAACACCTCGTCCTGTCGAGCGCGCGCTGCCCATTCATCGGCCGCGGCGGTCAGTTCCGGACGCCGCATCGTATAGGCGTCGGCCCCGCTGGGGTGGTAGTAGTTCTTGCGCAGCCCGATGATGTGAAACCCGTGCTTGGCGTACATCGCGATAGCGGGTGCGTTGTCGGTGCGCACTTCGAGGAACACCGGCCCGCCGCGTTCGGCGGCCGTCGCCAGCAGCGCTTCGAGCAGCAGCGTGCCGATGCCACCGCGATGACATCGCGGGTCGACACCGATCGTGTGCACCTCGGCCTCGGGATGGGCGTCGTCACCGAGCAGCGCGATGCCCGCATAACCGACCATCACCCCGTCGGGATCGCGGGCGGTGATGTAGCGGTTGTGCCCACCGGCCAACTCGGACCGGAACGACACCGCCTGCCACGGATCGTCCTCGGGAAACAGCAGATGCTCGAGTTCGACACAGCGGTCGATGTCGGGCAGCGTCATGGGAGCGATCTGGTACTCGGTCACGGCACTCACGCCCCGGTCCGGTCGAGGGTGCGGAAGCTGTTCTCCACCGCATCGGGCCTGCGCAGATACAACGGCACCAGCGCCTCGGGCACGTCCCCGGCCAGCAGCGCGGGCGCGGCGACAGCGACCAGTCCGGCAGGCGACGGCGTCTCGCTCGGTAGCACCGGCAGATCGAAATAGTCCACGTGCGCGGCCGAGCCGGCGATCGCCGCGGCGTCTCCGACCGGCACGTCGACGGGCTTGTTCACCTCGGGACCGGCGATCCGTGCCCCGTCCAGATACTTCGCCCAGTACACCTCACGCCTGCGCGCGTCGGTGACCACCAGCAGTTCGCCGGGATCGCGCTGCTCGCCGAAGGTGTCGGCGGCGATCGCGTCCAGACTGCACACCCCGTACACGGGTAGCCCGAGCGCGTCACCGAAGGCGGCCGCGGTGGCCATCCCGACGCGTAGCCCCGTGAACGGGCCCGGGCCCAGCCCGACGACGACCGCGTCGAGTTCGCCGCGGCTCACCCCCGCTTCGGCCAGGCATTCCAGGATCTGCGGGGTGAGGACCTCGGCGTGCGCGCGGGCGTCGACCTTCACGCGGGCAGCGAGCGTCGCCACTGCGGGCCGGGCGCCGGATTCACCGGCAGGTGACAGGTGCACCAATCCCGCTGTAACGGCGGGTGTCGCGGTGTCGACTGCTAGTACGAGCATGATTGTCTCAACAATACCGGGTGGTATCGGCACTCGGCGCGCGCCGGTGCGCCGCTGCCGGCCCGTTATTCGATCCATTCCCAGATCGCCGTGCGCACATCGGATTCCGGCTCCCGGGCGAGTTGCACCCGCAAGTGCCGGTCGGCGAGGTGTTCGACCACCCCCTTGCCCCATTCGACGACGACGACGGCGTGGTGCAGATCGGTGTCGAGGTCGAGCGAGTCCAGTTCGTCGAGGTCGCCGGCGAGGCGATAGGCGTCCACGTGCACCATCGCCACCCCGGGCGTGCCGTCCGGCCGCACCCCCGCCTTGTGCGCCCGCGCGATGATGAACGTCGGCGAGCTGACCCGGCCCGCGACACCGAGCCCAGCGGCGATCCCCCTGGTCAGTGCGGTTTTCCCGGCGCCGAGCGGGCCGTCGAGGACAACCAGGTCACCCGGTCGCAGAGTAGCGGCCAGCTCGCGTCCGAACGCTTCGGTGTCCTCGACGGTGTCCAGGACGCGCTGGTGTGGATCAGCCACCGACGGCCTCCTCGCCACTCGCGGTGATCCCCGCGCGCGCCAGCAGCCGATCGAGTGCGGCCAGGCTCACGTCGGGGAATTGCAGGTGCGGCATGTGCGCCGCCTCACGCACCCGGACCAGTTCGCTGCTCGGCAGTTCCGCCGCCAGTGCGCGGGAGTTGCGGAACGGGATCACCATGTCGTGCGCGCCGCCGAGAATCAGCACCGGCATTTCACCGAGGACCGGCAACGCCGCCGATTCGTCGTGCAGTTCAATCGCTTTCAAGAATTTCTCGATGGTGCCGACCGGGGTGCGGTCGATCATCATCGTGGTGAACCGCGACAGCGTGGGACTCACCGAGCCGTGGAACGAGCTGACGTGCAGGATCGGCGTCACCACGTGCTTGCTCGCGCTGCGGCTGAACTGCACCAGCATCGGCGCCGTCCGCGCCGCGAGCCGGAATCCGTCGACCGCGGGATGGCGGATCAGCTGCGAGATCCCGGTGGCGGTCACCTCGGCGGCCGCGGTGCTCAGCAGGGCCACCGCGCGCACCCGGGCGGCGAACAGCTCAGGGAACTGCGCGGCCGCCGCGAGCACCGCCATGCCGCCGAGCGAATGCCCTACCAGCACGACCGGCCCCGTCGGCGCGCACTCGCGCACGACGGTGGCGAGGTCGCGGCCGAGCTGGGCGACAGTGCAGCTGTCGGTGCTCGGCGTGCCCGAGCGTCCGTGCCCGCGCAGATCGAAGAAAACCATCCGCATCCGGGGGCCCCACTGCTGCGCGAGGTCGCGGCGCTGGAAGTGGAACGACTCCATGCTGTTGCAGAATCCGTGCACGAAAACGACCGTGACCTCGGCGGAGTCGTCGCCGAAGGTGCGCGTGGCCAGCGACACCCCGTCGTCGGCGAGTACCGCTCCCGGTTCGTCGGTATCGATGAGGGCGAAGTTCTCTTCGCGGTATTCGTCGCGTTCGGCGGGCCACATCACCCGCGCGCCGATCTGGCGCAGTGTGTGAGCGATGGCAAGCCCCGCCAGCAGCCCCGCGGTAGCCATACCGCCGCGGCGGATCACCTGGCGCCGGGTCATCGGCCGGTGCCCACGTAGCGGCGAACAACCCGGCCGCGCGGCGCGCAGACGACCTCGTAGTCGATCGTGTCCAGCGCCCGCGCCCAGTCGAGCGCGTGTGGGTGTCCCGCGCCGCCGCCGAACAGCACCGCGCGGTCGCCCTCGCGCACTCCGCCCGCGTTGTCGCCGAGGTCAACCATGAACTGGTCCATGCACACCCGTCCGACATTACGGTGTCGCGCCCCGCCCAACCACACCTCGAAACGACCACTCAGCGACCGGAATACACCGTCGGCGTACCCCGCGGGCACCAGGGCGATCGTGGTGTCGCGCGGGGCGATCCACCGGTGCCCGTACGACACGCCCTCACCTGCCGCCACTTCTTTCACCAGCGCGACCTCCGCCTGGAACGTCATCGCGGGCTTCAACCCGAATTGCCCGAGCTCCGGTATCGGCGAGAGCCCGTACACCGAGATACCGGGCCGCACCATGTCGAAACGCAGATCGGGCCTGGTCAGCGTGGCCGCCGAGTTCGACAGATGCACGAGTTCGGGTTCGAGGCCGTGTTCCTTGGCCAGCGCGATCGCCTCGATGAACCGTTCTCGCTGTCGATCCACCATCGGGTGCCCCGGCTCGTCGGCATGGGCGAGATGGGAGAAGATCGCGCGTAACCGCACCACCTGCCCGTCGACGAGCCCTCGCAGAGCCCGCAAGACCTGCGGATATTCCGTCACCGATACCCCGTTGCGATTGAGCCCCGTATCGACCTTCACCGTCACCGTCGCGGTCTGCCCCACCGCCACCGCGGCCCGCTCCACGGCTCGCAACTGAGCCGACGAAGACACCCCGATCTCGATACCGGCCCCGATCGCGGCCGCGTAGTCGGCGTCAACGGTATTGAGCCAACACAGGATCGGCGCCGTGATCCCCGCCGCCCGCAAAGCCAGCCCCTCACCGACGGTGGTGACCCCCAACTCCCGAGCCCCCGCCCCCAACGCGGCCCGAGCCACCTCCACCGCCCCGTGGTTGTACCCATCCGCCTTGACCACCACCATCACAGCGGCCCCCTGCGCGTACTCCCGCAACACCCGCACATTGTGAGCAATGGCATCCAAGTCGACGACCGTCTCCACTTGCGCATTCACACCCCCGATCGTGCCAGGACCCGCGGAAACCGCCATACCTGGGCCACACCCCCACCACACCGAGCCCGCCACACCGCCTCTCGAGAGCCCGCAGCCGTACTGCACTACCCAGCCCCTCCGTGCACCCAGGTGCGCCGTCACCACACCCCACCGCACCGAGCACCCCGAGGCCGCCACACCGCCTCTCGAGAGCCCGCAGCCCTGCTGCACTACCCAGCCCCTCGATCCACCCCAGGTCCGCCATCACCACACCCCCAACCACACCGTCCACCCCAGGTCCGCCATGACCGCACTCCCCGCCACAACCCGCGACCCATAGGGAGCGGCGGCCACGCAGTGGCCGGTCCGCGGCCGGGTCGCCGGTCAGGCGCCGGTGCGTAGGCGACGAAGGAGCAAGCAC